>SHXV01000033.1 GCA_009693105.1 Dehalococcoidia bacterium | reverse complement strand
GCCGCGACCCCGACGACCGCTCCAATGACCAGTACGCCCGTCGCGATCAGTCCTACCAGTACGTTCCGTTTTCTCATCGTTCACCTCCTGTGTCCGTGCAATCAGCCTAGGGTGCCGGGGCAGGAAAAGCATCATGGGAGTGTAAGAGGCTGGTAAAAAGCGGACGGCACCCTTCCGATCCGGTTGCGGGGACAACCTCCCAGCAACGATCATGAGTTCGCGGCACGATACTATTGCATTGTACGGTGCGACTGCCGCGGCGAGGACTGGGACAAATGAAATTATTGATTGTCGAAGACGAAGAGGCAATCCGGGAGCTGATTAGCCTGTACCTGACCCGGGAGGGGTATGACGTGGTGGCGGTGGGGGACGGGGAACGCGCGCTGTCAGTGCTGGAGCGCGATACGTTCGATCTGGTTCTCCTGGACCTCATGCTGCCGGGGATCGATGGGTTCACGGTGTGCCGCCGGGTGCGGGAGACGGCGAACATCCCGATCATTCTGCTCACCGCCCGGGCGGACAACGTGGATAAAGTGCTGGGCTTGGAGTTGGGCGCGGACGATTACGTGACCAAGCCGTTCAACCCACGTGAGCTTGTGGCCCGGGTGCGCGCCGTGCTCCGCCGCTCCGACGAACGCGGGGGCACGACGCCGCTGCTGCGGGTGGGAGCGCTGACGCTGGACCGGCGAAGCCGGGAGGTCAGTGCGGCGGGGAACGCCGTTCTGCTACGGACGAAGGAATTCGATCTGCTGGCGGCGCTGATGGAGCACGCCGGTGAGGCGCTGACGCGAGAGCATCTGCTCTCCCAGGTATGGGGCTACGACTTCTTCGGGGAAACGCGGACGGTGGACGTCCACATCCAGCAGCTGCGGCGGAAGATCGAGCCTTCCGGGGTACATATCGACACGCTGCGCGGCGTCGGCTATAAGCTGATGATCGAGGTAGCCAGCGATGCGGCGTCCGCGGCCGGGCAGCACGGTGTTCGATAATCTACGCGTCCGGCTGTTCGCTTCCTATGTCGCCGTCGTCCTCGTCACCGTAGCGCTCGCGGGTGCGGCCTTCTATGCCCTCCTCGGCGGCTATCAAGAGCGGCTGTCCAGCGCCACTCTGCGCCAGGTGGCGGTCCCGATTACGTTCCAGCTCTCCCAGTTGCGCCGGCCGGCAGAGATTCGCCCCCTGCTGGCCTATCTGCGCGACCAGGCGACCGTGGCCGGCGTGGGCGCCGTCATCGTCGATAGCGACGGCGAGCTGCTCGTGGACGCGAACCCCGACCTGCCCCAGTTCCCCGGCCAGCGGTTCACGCTGCCGCCGTTCAACACGCTCCCCCGCCAGATCGATCAGCTCTACCGCGGCTCCCTCCGCACCGAGAACGAGACTCTGGATTTCGTAGCGATCCCGCTGCCTCTGGTGATCGCGCAGAGCGATGAGCAGACGGCGCTGGTGCTGTTCCTGCCCCGCAAGTCCGCCACACAGCTCATCCGCGATGACCTTGCGCCGCGGCTCCTTGCCGCAGCGCTGGCCGGGCTGGGCGTAGCCCTCGTCGTCGGCGTCATCCTGGGGCGCTGGATCTATCGTCCGCTAGCGCGGCTGCGCAAGGCGGCGAGCGACGTTGCCGCCGGTAATCTCTCCACGAAGGTCGATGAGTTCGGGCCCCGGGAGACGCGGGAGCTGGCCGCCGACTTCAACCGAATGACATCGGAGGTGGCCGCCGGCCGGGCGGCGCTGCACGACTTCCTCATCGACACGTCGCACGAGCTGCGAACGCCTCTCACGTCCCTGCGCGGGTTCTCCCAGGCCCTGATCGACGGGACGATCGTAGACGAAGGGGGGCGCGTGCGGGCGGCGGAGATCATCCAGCGGGAGACCAGCCGCCTCCTGCGCCTGGTAAATGAGCTGAGCGACCTGGCGCGCCTGGAGTCCGGGGAGGTGGCGCTGAAGCGTTCACGCCTGAACATGGGCAGCGTGATTACGGAGGCGGTGGAGGCGCTCGGGCCGCTGGCGGAGGCGGCCGGGGTGGCGCTGCGCACGGAGATAGAGCCGGACCTGCCGCCGGTGATGGGGGATAACGACCGGCTGGAGCAGGTGCTGGCCAACCTGATGGATAACGCGCTGCGCCACACGCCGGCGGGCGGGCAGATCACGCTGACCGCGCGCCGGACCGGCCGGGGCGGGGTGGAAGCCAGCGTCACCGATACCGGCACGGGCATCCCGCCGAACGAGCTGGACCGCGTGTTCGATCGCTTCCACCGGGGGGCGCGGGGAAACAGCGGGTTGGGGCTGACGATAAGCCGGGAGCTGGTGCGCGCGCACGGCAGCGATATTCGCGTTCAGAGCATCGAGGGGCTGGGGGCGCAGTTTAGCTTCACCCTGCCGCCAGCCACGGAGGGCGGGGAGCCTGCTCCTACGTCCGCATGAACCCCAGCAGCGGGTAGGACTGCCCCAGCACGGCTCTCGGTTCCACCTGCAGCCAGTCGTTGAGCAGGGTGGCGTAGACGGAGCGGAAATCGGTGTGGAAGGCGATGTCGCCATCGTCCAGGTTGCCCAGGTCGGCCGGGTCGCCGTAGGTGGCGCCGCCTTTGACCGGCGGCCCCACGAGGAACATGGCGTTGCCCTTACCGTGGTCCGTGCCGCCGCTCCCGTTCTGGTACACCCGCCGCCCGAACTCCGACCAGACCATGACGGCCACGGAATCGGCGCGGCCGTGCGCTTCCAGGTCGGCGAAGAGGGCGCGAAGGCCGTCGTTCAGCGTCGTCAGCAGGGGCGGCAGTCCGTTGATCTCAGAATCGTGCGTATCGAATCCGCCCAGGGACACGTGCCCTACCCGCAGCCCCAGGTCGGCGTTCACCGCTTCCGCAAGGACGCGGAGGCCGGCAGCAAACGGGGTGTTGGGGTATTCCGCCTTGGGTTTGTAGGCGGCATGAATCTGCTGGAGGGCGGTGGTGCTCCGGTAGACCTCCTGCATGGCGCCATCGAGCAGGGCGGCGAAGGGCGCAGTGGAGGGATACTGATTGTAGAGCCGGAGCAGCGCCGGGGCGGGATCGTAGTTGCCCGGGCCGGGGGCGATACGGTACTGCTGGATGTTGGAGAAGGAGGGGGCGGCGAACCCGCTGGCGATGAACTCCAGCGGGGGCTGCGCGCCGATGCCCAGCGCTCGGATCGACGTCCCGTCCACCTCTGGCCGTAGCGTCCGGCCGATCCAGCCCTCTGCGAGGGCTGCCCTATCGGCGGTCTGCCAGATGGCCATGGATTCGAAGTGGGATCGACTGGGTTTGGGGTAGCCGACGGCCTCAACGATGGCGAGCTGCCCGCCATCCCAGCGCTCCTTGAACCAGGTGAGGTTGGGGTGCAGCCCCAGCCGGTCGTTCAATCGCAGCTCCGTCCCTTCCGGCACGGCGATGGTCTGGCGGCGATCGCGGTAGCGGCCATCGGCGTAGGGGATGACGGTGTTTAACCCATCGTTGGCGCCGGCGAGCTGGACGATGATCAGCGTCCGGTCCGCCGTGGGCGTCCCGGCGGGGGCGGCCAGCGCCGATTCGCGCAGCGCGCGCTCGAACACCGTGGGCCCGAGCATACCGATGGAGACGATGGCCGTGCCGCGCTTGAGGAACTCTCTTCGTGTCAGCATGGGGCCTCCCTAGGCGAATTGGTATTCCGGCAGGGAGAGCACCAGTTCAAGCGCCCGCCCGAAGCGGCCGGACGGCGGAAGCGCCCCTGCCGGGGCGGCGCTCACCTGGGTCAGAAGCGTGGTCCGCGTCTGGGCGCTCACGGCGCCATCGACAAGCAAGGACAGCAGCGCATCGATGATGGCGGCGGCGCTGGTGGCGTTATCGACCAGCGCGGCGGCAGTGACGGTGTTGGACCGCGAGAGCGTGGCAGCAAAGTTCACGCGCTGGAGCAGGCCGCCCGTGCCGATCCAGAACGGGCCTTCATCCCAGCCGGAGGGGTCCGGCGGGTTGAACAGTTGCTGACCCATGAGCTGCATCAGCCGGGGACCATCGGCGCCGGTGCGCGCCGTCAGGGGGATGCCCAGCGTGCGATACGTGCTGGCGACGAATTCCGCCGGGCTGGTGATGTGGGCGCGGTAGGTGGCGTCGCCGTAGAACGCGTCCGCACTAAACAGTGCCCGCAGCATGGCGCGCAGGCTGTAGCCGGACGCCTGATACGCCTGCACCATAGGGGCGATCTCGGCATCGGTCGGGTTTTCATGGGCGAAGAAGCGGAACAGCTTGCCGGCGAGGAAGCGTGGCGTCGCTTTATGGCGGCAGATGATGGCGATGATGTCGTCGGCGCCGAAAGGGCCGGTGTGGCCGAGGAATGTCTTGACGCCGCTATCGAACAGCTGGGGGCGAAAAGTATAGCTCCCGTCCCGCTGCACTCCCATGCCGGTCAGCGCCCGCGCCGCCGCTTTCACGTCCGTTTCGGCGTAGTTGCCGACCCCCATGGAGTACAGCTCCAGCAGTTCCCGGGCATAGTTTTCGTTGGGGGCGGCCTTCTGGTTGCTGCGGTTATCGAGCCAGGTGAGCATGGCCGGATCGCGGGTGACCGCCTTGAGCATGGCGTCGAACGTGGTCATGGCGCCGGCGCGGAAGAGCTTGTTCTGGTTGAGCATGAATGCCGGCTGCTGCACCTTGGCAATGGCGCTGGTGAGGAAGCCGTGCCAGAACAGGGTCATCTTCTCCCGAAGGGGGCGGTCCGTTCCCACCATGCGGACGAACCACCAGCGCTGAAGCTCCTGCGGCCGGGTGAGGTCGAAGGTCATCCCGGCGAGCTGCTGCTCCACCGGGTCGGCGATGGCGTCATCCTCCAGGAGGCGGTCGAGCGTGCCGTTCAGGCCGAGGGCGAAGTAACGCTCGCGCTCCGCCCGGGAGGCGCCGAACCCGGCCCTGCGTAGCAGATGCACGATGCGTGTCCGTTCGTTAAGCATGGTCGCAACCTCCGATCCACCGGCGGCCAGCGCATCAACGGGATATTAGCCCCTTCCAAAACGGTTTACAATGCGCTTTTCACCGCCGTAGCCGTGTTTTACCGACATTTTACCATCGGCGAACGCTGCGCTTACACAAAGGAGCGCTCACAGAGAAAGACGGCCCGCGCGCCCCGATCCTTACAGAGGCTGCCTGCCTGAGAAGCCGGCCTCGATCTCGTGCCAGTGGGTGATGGTCTGCTCTCCCAGCATCCAGCAGAGGTAGACGACCTGACCGTTGCGCTCGTGGGGAAAATCGGTGAGTCCGCGGCGGATGTCCTTGAGCTCACACCCGTGATCACGCACTTCCGTGGCGAGCGCCTCCAGGCGGGCGGCCGCTTCTTGGGCGGCCTTCTGTTTGGCGTCCATCTCACCGTGGCCGGCGTGGCCGTTGCCGGTGGCACGGGCGGCGATCGCGGCGGCCTCTTCGCTGAAGCGATCTAGCTCCACTCGGATGTCCAGGGCTCGGCGCATCGCCTCCTCAAGGTAGGGGATGAGCGCGTTCGCTTCCTCGATGCTGAAAAGCCGGGGCATAACGCCTCCTCTGTGCTCGCGCTCCGGGCGCGGCCTTGCGTGATCAGACAAGCAGGCGGCGGCGCAGGGCGCGCGTCGCCATGAGGAAGCAGAATGCCCCCACTGCGGCGAGCCAGGCAAGGTCGCCCAGCTGGCTCCAGGCGAGATCGCCCGTGAACAGCCCCCGGTAGATCGCCACCGTGTGCGTCGTCGGGACGAACCAGCCCAGCGTCTGCAGGGCCTGCGGCAGGCTGGAGGCGGGGAAGAAGACGTTGCCCAGCCAGAACATGGGGAGGGCGCCGATGGTGAAGAAGTAGCCGAGCGCGTTGCTGGACGATACGGAGGCGGTGTACCAGAGGGAGAGGGCGGAGAGCATGACCCCGTTCAGGATAGCGACGGGCAGGACGAGAACCGCCAGCGGGGAATCGACGGCGCCGAAGGCGACCGCCATCGCCATGACGTAGACGGCGCTGAGAAGGGAGTGGGTTGTGCCCCAGGCGATCTCTCCTGCCGCCACGTCCTCCGGACCCAGCGGGGTGGCGATGATGGCGTGGTAGGTGCGCTGGTTCTCCATGCGGAACCAGGCCTCCCAGGTGCAGGCGAACACGGCCTGCCACATGGGGAACACCGCCACCATGCCGGGGGCGATGAACTTGACGTAGTCACCGCCGCCCTCCAGCTCAACGAAGCGCCCCAGGCCGAAGCCAAGCACGAGGAAGGTGATGAGCGGCTCCACCGCGGGCATCACGGCCTGGGAGAGGAAGCGCGAACGTGCCACATCGACATGGCGCTGCCACACGCCCCAGAAGCGCAGGGAGGGCAGGACGATGACGGGGCCGAATGCGACGCGAACGGCCATGCCTTACTCCTTCAACGACCGGCCGGTGAGGCGGAGGAAGACATCCTCCAGGTTGGCCTGGCGGACGGTGACGCGGAAATTGCCAACGATCTCGCCCGCCAGGCGGGCGGGGCTTTCCCCGTCCCGGCCGAACACGTACACCGTATCACCGGAGGACTCCACTTCAAAGTTGCCGCGACGCTGCAGGTCCGCCACCAGCGGTTGATGCGCCTCCGGGTCCGCCTGCACCTCCAGCACGTCTCGCCCGGCGTGGGCGGCGACGAGTTCCGCCGGGCTGCCCTGGGCGACGATGCGGCCCCGGTTCATGATGATCAGCCGATCGCACAGGTTGGCCGCTTCCTCCATGTAATGCGTGGTGAGCAGCATGGTGAGCCCGCGCCCCTTGAGCAGCCTCAACCGCTGCCACACCACCTGGCGGGCCTGAGGGTCCAAACCGGTGGTGGGTTCATCCAGCACCAGCATGGAGGGCGCGTTCATGAGGGAGCGGGCGATGACGAGCCGCCGCTTCATGCCGCCGGAGAGCTCGTCGATGCGGGAAGCGCGGCGGTCGGAGAGCTGGAGCAGGGCCAGCCCTTCCTCAATGCGGGCGGCGATGATGTCGCGGGGGAGGCCGAAGTAGCGGCCGTAGGCGCGCAGGTTCTGTTCCACCGTGAGGTCCGGGTCGAGGTTATCGTCCTGGGGGACAACGCCGAGGCGGGCCTTGATCTCACGGGCGCGCGTACGGACGTCCAGCCCATCGACGAGGAGTTCGCCCGCGGTGATGGGGGACACGCAGCAGATCATGCGGATGGTGCTGGTCTTGCCCGCCCCGTTGGGGCCGAGCAAGCCGAAGCATTCGCCGGAGCGCACCTCGAGGTCGATGCCGTCGACGGCGACGTAGCTCCCGAATCGCTTGACCAGGCCGCGGGCGTGGATCCCTCCGGTCATTGGATCACAGCGCTTGCGACGCCCTTATTCTTCGATCTCCTCGTCCGCATCGGCATGAGGGCCATCCTCGGGGAGCGCTGCCTCAGCGTCCGTGTCGGCGTCGGTGTCAGCATGGCGTCCGGTGTCTTCCCATTCGTCTTCACCGTTCTCAAAATCGTCTTCGGTGTCGTGGTCATCCCGCACCAGCCGCGCCCGCGTGTAAGGGCGGAGGTTTTCGCCGGCGGGCGCCGCACCGGAGGCGGGAAAGGAGAGCCTGCCCTCCTGTGACGGATCCTGGTAGACCTCCCGGATGATGATGCGGCAGTTGTTCCCCTCCACGGACACGATGGCGGCGGCGTAGAGATTGCCGCCGTCGATGAGGTTGGCCAGGCGCAGCCCCAGGGGCTGCGCCACCTCCCCAATGCGCTCGCCCCGGGCGGTGAGCGCGGTGAGTGAGCCTTCATTCCGGCGCAGATCGACCTGGTCACCGGGGGTAAGACGAGCGAGGACATCGCCCCCCACGCCGTCCAACAGGGCGACGCCGGTGCGGCCCGTCTCCGCGATGAACATGTGCGGTGAGAGTTTCTGGCCCGATGGCTCCCCGGGGCCGTCTTCACCAAGGGTGGCGAGGCGGGCCAGGTTCTTCCTAGCGATGACGTTGGTGGCATCCAGCTCCAGCGCCCGGTTGTAGGCGTCGCGCGATTCCAGGTATTGCCCCAGCTCCATCAGGGCTTTGCCCAGGCGGTTGAAGGCGTGATGGTCGTTCGGCATCATGGCGATGATGTCGCGGTTCGCCTGCGCGGCCTCTTCCCAGCGGCTCTCCATCGCCATCGCGATCGATTCGTCCGTCCGGTGCTTCTGGAAACGCGTGCGCTCCTGCTCATGGGGGTCCTGGTACATGAATGCAATCCTCCTTAGAGCGGGTTGGATGTGGCGCCAAACGGTCAGGATATTGAGGATACCGTGCCGCGCCCGCGCAGGCTACCACCCGGTCCGGGCGGGAAACTCCGAATACGATATAATGACATCATTCCCGGAAAGGGCACCGTGTTGATTTTCGCATATCTTGACCTGCTCAACGTCTCCATCATGGCGTTTTTCGTCTTCTTTGGCGCGGTCATGGTCGCGCTGCTGATGGGGATTTCCTTCCACGAGTTCAGCCACGCCTTCGCCGCCAACGCGCTGGGCGACCCGATGCCGAAGACGCTGGGGCGTCTCTCCCTCAACCCGGCCGCCCACCTCGATCCAATGGGAACGGTGCTGCTGCTGCTGGGCGGGTTCGGCTGGGGCAAGCCGGTACCGGTGAACCCGATCCGCTTCCGCAACCGGGCGCGATCAGGCATGGCGGTGGTGGCGGCGGCGGGGCCGCTGGCGAACCTGCTGCTGGCGGTGGTGTTCGCCATCCCGATCCGGAGCGGGTTAGCGCCGCTGCGGACCCCGTTCGAGGTCGCCGGGTTCAGTTCCTGGGGAACGAGCGATTACCTGGGGCTGTTCTTTACCTCCCTGGTGATCTTCAACATCATCCTGTTCGTCTTCAATCTGCTTCCGCTGGCCCCGCTGGACGGCTTCCGCGTGGCCGTGGGGGTGCTGCCGCGGGAGCCGGCCCAGTTGCTGGCGCGCATGGAGCCGTGGGGGCCGGGAGTGCTCTTCCTCCTCATCGCGCTGCCCTTCCTGACCGGCGTCAGCATCATCGGCAAGGTCATGTTCCCCGCGGTGAACGGGCTGGTGAGCGCGCTGGTGGGAACGTAGACATGATCGCTGTGGCCCATCGCGCGCGGCAGTTCCTGGATGCGCTCCATGTTCGGGAGGACGGCGGGGAGGCACGGCCGTTCCTCACACCCGCGCAGTGGGCGCTGTTTGTGGGGCAGGTCCCGCGCGACCGGAAGCACGCGCTGGTCTGCTGGCGGGCGCTGGCGGGGGAGGATGAATCGCTCCGGCTGGCCGCCCTCCTGCACGATGTGGGCAAGGGCGATGTGCAGCCGCAGGAGCGGGTACTGTACGTTCTGCTGAAAGCAGCGGCGCCGTGGGCGCTGGCCCGGCTGGCCGCGCCGGGGGGAGCGCACTGGCGGCGGGCGCTAAATGCGCTGGTGCACCACGCGGAGGGAAGCGCCGCCGCGGCCCGGCAGGCGGGTGCGCCGGCAGCGGCCGTGCGGCTGATCCGACGCCACCATGAGCGGGCCGCGGCCGAAGATCGGGCGCTGCGGCTGTTGCAGCGGACGGATGACCGGGCCTAGGGGAGGAGCACATGCCAACGATAGCGATCATCGGGCTGGGACTGATCGGAACGTCGCTGGGGCTGGCGCTGAAGCAGCGCGGCCCGAGTGAGCTGACCATCGTGGGGACGGACCGGGAGCGCGATCACGCGGAGCAGGCGCGCAAGATGGGCGCGGTGGACCGGGTGGAGTCTTCGGCACCCGCCGCGGTGGCGGATGCGGAGCTTGTCATCATCGCCACGCCGATCATCGCCGTGCGGCCGACGCTGCTGGAGATCGCCCCGGCGCTGCGCCACGGCGCGGTGGTGACGGACACGGCGAGCGTGAAAAGCGAGATCATGAAGGCGGCGCGGGAGATCCTTCCCCCGCACGTGAACTTCGTGGGCGGGCACCCCATGGCCGGGAGCGAACGGTCCGGGCCGGGGGGAGCGTCAGCCACGCTGTTCATGGACGAGAAGGGACGGGGGCGCACCTACTGCGTGGTTCCCTCCCTGGACGCGCATGAGGACGCCATCGATACGGTGCGGGGGCTGGCGCAGCTGGTGGGAGCGCGCGCGGTGCACATCGACGCGGAGGAGCACGACGCGCTAATCGCAGCGGTATCGCACATGCCCATCGTCCTGTCCCTGGGGCTGTTCACACTGGCGCGGAACAGCCCCGCCTGGGGCGACCTGTCCAAGCTGGCCGGCCCGGCCTTCGGGGACCTCACCCGGCTGGCGATGGGAAGCCCGGAGATGGCGCTGGACATCTTCTCCTCCAACCGGGACAACGTGATCCACTGGCTGGACCGCATGGTGGCGGAAATGGGCCGCTACCGGGAGATGCTGTCCGGAGAGGAACGGCCGCTGCACGAGGCGATGTTGAAGGCCCAGATGGACCGGCAGACCTTTGAGGAGCGCCCTGAGGCGGAGGAACAGCAGCGCGAGCCGCTCACGCCGGCCACCAACGCGGGAGAGCAGTTCATGGCCCTTCTCGTCGGCGCGCGCCTGATGGAGCGGGGCCGCGAGGTCGAGGCGCTGCTGAAAGACGACCCGAACGAGAGGCGGATACGCGAGCGGGAGCGGGAACGAGCGGAGCGCGATGGGCACGAAAACTCCAACGGGACCGGCTGAACCGGGCCCACTCCCTTCCGCCCGGACCGTCCACGGCGGCGGCCCCCTCCGGGGCGCCATCCGCCTGCCCGGCGACAAGTCGGTCGCCCACCGGACCGCGCTGCTGGGCGCCATCGCCGAGGGGGAGTCCCGCATCGAGGGTTTCCCCTCCAGCGGCGACCCGCTCTCCACGCTGCGTTGCCTGCGCGGGCTGGGGGTGACCCTTCGCCTGAGCGAAGCGGACGCCGTGCTCACCGTGCGGGGCGCTGGCCTCCACGGGCTGACCGAGCCGGAGGATGTGCTGGACTGCGGAAACAGCGGCACAACGATGCGGTTGCTCTGCGGATTACTGGCGGGCCAGCCGTTCCGGAGCGTCCTCAGCGGAGACGCCTCCCTGCGCTCCCGGCCGATGGCCCGCGTCCTAGAGCCGCTGCGCGCTATGGGAGCGGAGGCATCCGCTCGTAGCAATGGAGGCGCACCCCTGATGATCCGGGGCGGGGCGCTGGCAGGGACGACGCATCGTCTGCCCGTAGCGAGCGCGCAGGTGAAATCGGCGTTGCTGCTCGCCGGGCTCTACGCGACGGGGGAGACGATCGTCTCCGAGCCGGCCAGGTCCCGCGATCACACCGAACGGATGCTGCGAGCGATGGGAGCGGATATCGCCGCTGAGGGCACGGAGGTGCGCATACGCGGCCCGGTGAGGGCGCTGCGGCCGCTGACCATGCGCGTTCCCGGCGATTTCAGCGCCGCGACGTTCTGGCTGGTGGCGGGGGCGTGCGTCCCCGGCTCCGAGCTGACGATCACGGACGTGGGGATGAACCCTACGCGCACGGGGGCGCTGGACGTGCTGCGCGCAATGGGGGCAAACATCGAGGTGCTGGCGGAACGGGAGGCGGGCGGCGAGCCGGTCGCCGACCTGCGCGTACGAGGATCGTCCCTGCGCGCGACCGAAGTCGGCGGTGCGCTGGTGCCCCGCCTCATCGACGAGATCCCGGTGCTGGCGCTGGCGGCGACGCAGGCGGAGGGCAGGACCGTGTTTCGCGATGCGGGAGAGCTGCGCGTGAAGGAGACGGACCGCATCGCCACCACGGTGGGCGAGCTGCGGAAGCTGGGCGCGGACATCGAAGCGACGGCGGACGGGATGATCGTCCGGGGGCGGCCGGGCGGGCTAGGGGGCGGAGGGAGCGACTCGCACGGCGACCATCGCCTGGCAATGACGCTGGGGGTCGCGGCGCTGATCAGTGGCCGGCCCACCACCATCGACGATGCAGACGCGGCGTCCATCTCCTACCCTTCCTTCTGGGAGCAGATCGACGCGCTCGCACCGATCGGGGCGACGTAAGGGGGTGCCATGGAGACAGAGCTGATCCACATCGGGTTTGGCAACGTGCTGGCGGTGAACCACGTCATCGGCATCGCTTCTCCCGGCTCGGCACCGATCAAGCGCCAGATCCAAGAGGGGAAGAGCAAGGGGACCGCCATCGATATGACGAGTGGGCGCAAGACCAAGGCGGTCGTGTTCCTGGACACGGGCGGCGTCGTGCTGGCCGCCATCACTCCGGAGACGATTGTGGGGCGGGTGCAGGCGGCGCGGACGGACGCGGCGCGCTCGGCGGTAGAGAGTGACGAAGCCTAGCGCATCGCCCCGTCGGGCCAGCGGGCGCCGCGAGCGCGGCGATGAGTGAGCCTCCGCTGCTTCTGCTCATCTCCGGCCCTTCCGGCGTGGGGAAGGACAGCGTGCTGGCCGCCCTGCGGGAGCGCCGGCCGGACGCGCACTACACCGTGACCGCCACCACCCGCCCCCCAAGAGACGGGGAGCGGAACGGGGTGGATTATTACTTCTACTCAGAGGCCGACTTCCTGAGCCTGCGGGAGGAGGGGGCATTCCTAGAGCATGCCTCGGTGTACGGGCGCTACTACGGCGTGCCGAAGGCGCCGATCGCCGCCGCGCTGGCGGAAGGGCGCGATGTGCTGATGCGGGTGGACGTGCAGGGCGCGGCGACGATCCGGGCGCTGGTCCCGGAAGTGATCACGGTGTTTCTTCGCACGGACTCGTTCGATGAGCTGGAAGCGCGGCTGCGGGCGCGCAACAGCGATGATGAGCCGGACCTTCAGCGCCGCATCACGACGGCACGGGCAGAAATGGACCGCCTCCCGGAGTTCGACTACGCGGTGGCCAATCGGGAGGGGCGGCTGGACGAGACGGTGGATGCGTTGCTCGCCATCATGCGAGCGGAGCGGTGCCGCGTCGGGCGGGCGGCCCCGGCGATCCCCTGATCTGGCTCAGCCGGCCGGGTCCGGGCAGGCGGCACAGGCGGCGTCGGCGTCGGCGGGCGGGCCCGGCGGCCACGGCGTAAGTCCGGCGGCGGCAAGCAGCGCGGCGGCCCGGCGCAGCGGTAGACCGACGACACCGCAGTAGCATCCTTCATAGCGCTCCACCGGGGCGAAAGCGCCGTCCTGTATGGCGTAGGCCCCCGCCTTATCGAAGGGGGCGCCGGAGGCGATGAAACGCTCGATCTCTTCGTCGGTGTAGGGACGCATCCACACGCGGATGGCGGCGTGATCGAGCGCAATCTGGCCGCCGGCGCGGACCGCTATGGCGGAGACCACAAGATGCTGGCGGCCACGCAACGCCCGCAGCATGGCGCGCGCCTCCCGTACATCCGCCGGCTTGCCGAACACCTGCCCATCCAGTGCGACGACCGTATCGCCAGCCAGCACGACCGCATCCGCGGGCGCGGGGGCGTGCTCCGCCTTGGCACGGGCAAGCGCCGAAGCCAGCGCCTCCGGCGTGGCGCCGGCCATTTCTCGTACAAGCGCCGCTTCATCGACGGGCGGAGTGGTGACGGTGAAAGGGATGCCGAGGGCGGCGAGCAACTCCCGCCGCCGGGGGGAACTGGAGGCCAGAACCAGCGCTGGTTGCGCCCTCATCGCACCCTCCGGGTCATATCTCCCAGCCCAGGAACAGCCGGGCAGCGGCGCGCGCCAGCGTGATACCAATGTAGATGTAGGCCGCCAGCAGCAGTTTCCGCACGACGCTGTGCGCCCTGCGCCGGGCTCGCTGCACGGCCTCCGTGCGCAGGAGGGCGGCGAGCAGGCGGGCGACGACGCCGCGGAGGGAGCTGTTGTTCGCGAGGTTCACGTGTGCATTGTATCAATGCACACGTGGCGCTGTTCAAGGCGAGCGGGGAATACGCCTCGCCGGGAAGACCGGCGCGACCGCCTGCGGCCTCCCCCTGTAAATCGGCGGACGAGGTCTAGAATGGCACCCTACGCTTGCAGCATTGGGATCCATTAGAGGTGAGACGTACCGAGTTACTTGAGTTTGCTTAACTGGACCGATCAGGGGATCAAAGCGATCAAGGATAGCCCCGCCAGACTCGACGCCGTGAAGAAGGCGACCGAGGCGCTCGGGGGGGGGGCGGACAATCTTCTTCTACATGCTGATGGGGCAGTACGACCTGGCAGTGCTCAACGAACTCCCGAACGATGAGGCGGCGGGCTACGCCGTCGTCGATCTAACGGCGTTGCTGGCGGACTAGGCTGTAGATCGGCGGCACATTTCGAGATCAGAAGGTTGGGTGCCCCGTGGGTGGTGGATTCGGGGAGAACTCGCCCTATTGACGCCCCTATCGCCCCCACCTAGACTCCTTGGTGATGCCTCTCCCCTCCTCCCTGGCGGCCCTCAATGTTCGCCGGATTTCACCCGGATGGTGGGTTGTTTTCGCCAGCCTGCCCCTCATCGTTTACACGTCTGCGGCCGTCTTCTTCACCCCTGGCCTCCTGATTAGGGAGTTCCAGGACGAGTTCGGCTGGAGCGTGACAGCCATGTCCCTCGCCTTCTCTTTCCAGCGCCTGGAGGGAGGCATCAGCGCCCCCATTGTCGGTTACTTCATCGATCGCGTCGGGGGCCAGCGCATCCTCATCCTGGGGCTGGTGCTCATGGGAGCCGGGCTGGTTCTGATCAGCCGTATCTCCGCCCTCTGGCATTGGTACGCCGCCTTCCTCCTCCTCTCGACGGGGGGCGGCATGGGCACTGTCGGCACCGTCACGGCCATGGTGGTCAAGTGGCTGGAAAAGCGGCGCGGCCTCGCCCTAGGCATTGTCATGTCGGCCAACGGGCTGGGCGCCCTGCTTCTCCCGGTCATGGCCCTCCTCATGCGCGAGATCGGCTGGAGGAATGCCATCGCCCTCCTGGGCATCGGCCTGTGGGTCCTCTGCATTCCACTCGCGCTGCTGGTCAAGGACAAGCCCGCTGACCTCTCCACGGTTGCCGCCATACGGGAAAAGGGGCAGGCCGGGAAGCCCAAGATCCCTGTACGGGCCGTCCTCCGCAACCGCACCTTTTGGATCATCTCCTTTTCCACTGCGTGCTTCGGGTTCCACTACTCCAGCCTCCTGGTCTTCATCATTCCGCACCTCCAAGAGGCCGGGTTCAGCCGGGAAAGCGCCGCTGGCGCCACCGCTCTTCTTTACGCGCTTAGCATGCCTGCCCGAATCGTCCTCGGTTACGCGGCCGACTATGTCAGCGTCAAAAAGCTTTACGCGGGCTCCTTCCTGTTCATGGCCCTCGGCCTCGTCCTGTTTGCCGAGGTCACCGCATTCTGGCACGTCGTCGTTTTCGCCATCGTCTACGGGTGGGCCCAGGGCTGCTTCACCGCAGTGGGCAACACCCTTCAGGCAGAGCTGTTCGGCACCGGCTTCTTCGCCACGATCCGTGGCATGACCCAGCCCCTTTCCCTTGCCAGCGGCGTCGCCGGGCCTCTCTTGATCGGCCTCGTGTTCGACGCGACGGATTCCTACAAGATCGCCTTCTACGTCTTTGCCG
>SHXV01000001.1 GCA_009693105.1 Dehalococcoidia bacterium | reverse complement strand
GTATCCGGGGAAACCTCTTTCACGATATCGAACGCCTGCCGGTAGACGGGGAGGAAGCGGTTGAATTCCGCCGGGTTGCCGCCGTAGAGGAGATTCACCTCCACCGCCAGAGCCATGTACTTGGGCCGATAGCTGGCCGCCATGTAGCGGACGTAGGTGAGGTAGGACCGCTGCACTTCTTCGCTGCCAAAGTTCTTGCCCTTGAGCTCGTCCGGAAGGGGGGCGAGCCGGTGTCGATCGCGCGGGTCGGTGACATCGATGGCGATCGCCACGTCCAACCCGTTGCGCTGGGCAAGGGCGGTCTCAAGCCGGGTTGTATCCTGAGTGGACTTTGACGGGTTCAGGGAGCCGGTTATGAACTCGCTCCAGGGCACCGGTCGCTGGATGAGAATCATCTCCCCATACGTGCCGGCTTGCGCAAACGTGCGCTGGTACGCCTCAGAGGTGTTCTCATCCGGGAAGGCGCTGAAGCCCATGGCGAAGGCGCGCTTGGGACCGGCGGGCGAAAGGTCCTCCGTCTCCGTTCCCGCTATCGACCCCGCGTCGCCGCAACCGGCCAGCGCCAGGGCAAATAGGAGAGCGATGGAGAGACGCACATTCGCGGAGCGCCGGTGCAGGAACGTCATGGATCGATGGTAAGCTGCCGCGCCCCTTCGGGGAAACCCGCGCGACGGAATAGGCGTGCGCCGGACACGATATCAGGGGATTCCCCACTGCCGAACCAGGGGTCTCCCGCCTGACCATATCGACATGGCACATTTCAGCGACCGCAAAGACATGCTCATTCTCCTCAGCCCCATCACCGGCGATGGCCAGGCGCGCCGCATCCTGAACCGCGCCACCCGCATCGCCGGCGTTGGCGCCAAGCGCGATCTGACGGAGGAGAACGTCCTGCGCGTCTGCGCGGCGCTCTCCGTAGAGGGCGGCGCCGTCCAGCTGATCGCGGAGAACATCGTCGGGGCGGACGTGGTGGCCGGACGCCGCTGCGCCGTCGCCTTCTTCGGCGACGGCACCGACCCGACCAACGCTGTCCTCTTTGCCGTGTACGTCTGAAACTTGACACTCGCCCAGGAACGCCCAACACTGGCAGTGAGCACTCGTGCCGGGCGCTCCTACTGCCTATGTTAAAATCCCCGCTCCGTCCCCTCTCCCGACGCCCCCTGCTTGCGGCCGCCCTGCTCCTCGCCCTCATCGTGGCTTCGGCGGGGGTTGGCTTCCTGCGCCGGGGGGAGAGCGCCCCGTCCATCAGGGCGGCAACCGTCCCCCAGCTCATCTACGCGGCGTTCCAAGAAGACGCCGATATACTGCACCTCGCCCCGCTGGACGCGCCGGGCCGCAGCAGCGTGTTCGCCACGATCAAGCACGCGCAAGGGTGGGGAATCATCGGCGCGCTTTCGCCCGATGGCCGCTGGCTGGCCTATGCCGTGCTGCCCGTCGGGGCGCGCAACCCCCAGAAGGAAGCGGAGGCGCACCTGCTGTCCCTCACCGGCGACGGCGATCGCCGGGTGGCGCAGGGCGTCGATCTCCAGGTGGCGCCGGTGTGGTCCGCCGACAGCGCGCGCGTCGCCTTCGGACAGGGCGTTGCCCCGGAAGGCGCGTCCGGGACGTTCACGGTGCTCATCGCCCGCACCGAGGGCGGCGATGCCCGCGCCTTCGGCGCCGTAACGGCGGCGCTGGCAGCGCGCCCGGTGGCGTTCAGCCGCGCCGGCGATGCGATCTACCTCGCCGTCACCACGGCGGAAGGAACGCGGCTGGACGCGCTGACCGCGTTGGGGCAAAGCACCATAGCGCCGCTTTCCACCAACATCGCCCGCGATTTCGCGCTCTCCCCCGATGGCCTCCGGCTGGCCTACGTCGAGGTGCCCCCGGGCGCGCTGCCGCAGGTCCGCGTCCTCAGCCTGACCGGCGACCTGCGCGCATCGGAAGCAGTGGCCGCCTCGTCCGCACCGGTGGGGCCGACGCTGGGGCCGGCCTGGACGCCGCAGGGCCAGCTCACCTTCTCCGTGGGGGTTCCCGGCGGGCAAACCCTCGCCCTGCGCTCCGGCGACCTGCGCGCCGCCGCCGCTGACTCGCTGGCGTCCGCGCCGGCGAACGGCTTCGATATCCCGCTGGCGTGGTCGCCGGACGGGACGGGGCTGGCCGCCCGCGCCATCACCGGCGACCTGGGCGCGGTCCAGGGGGCGAGGCTGGCGATCCTCGCGCGGGGCAACACCCGGCTGGTGTTCGGCAACGCGGACAGCAAGTTCCTGGGCTGGGTGCCCGCGGGTGTGGGCGGCTAGACGTTATACTGCCCCCAGGGAGGAGAGCAGCATGCTGGAACGCCTGACGGGCGCCGTGCGGCGCAACCACGCCCTTGAGCATGCCACTGTCACGCTGCTCCTGAGCGGGCTCCGCCCCACGCGAATGGCCGCGCGCGCCTGGCGCGATGGCTTCTACCTGTGGGGGAAGGTCACCCCGGAGGCGCTGGAAGTGAGCGTGCGGGAAGCGCTAGCGCGACTGAAGAACGGGGAAGCCTCCCTGGCGGTCACCCCGCTCTGCGGCACCAACATCGCCGTGGGCGGGCTGCTGGCCGGCGCCGCCGCCATGGTGGCCGGCGGCCAGAGACGGGCGATCGACCGGCTCCCTCCGATGGCGACAGCGGCGATGCTGGCGATCATCGCCGCCCAGCCGATAGGGCGGCTCGTGCAGAGGTACGTCACCACCTGCCCGGATCTGGAACACATGGAAGTCCTGGGCGTGCGCTCCTTCGGCGGGAACCTGTACAAGGTGGAGACGCGCTGGTCGCCCCCGCGACCGGCGTAGGTCATTCAGCGCCCCCGTAGCTCAGTGGAAAGAGCAGCGGTCTTCTAAACCGCCGGTCGCAGGTTCGATTCCTGCCGGGGGTACCACTTTTCGATTTTAAAAATACCCACGCTAGCCTCCATTCTTGTGCCCCCGCCCTACCCTCCGGCCACATCAGCCATCGGCTCCCGCTCTTGAGGAGAAGCCTGACGCTGGAATGGCGTAGGTCCTGAAAGCGAAGGGGCTCCGCCCTGGCCTTACTCGCCAGCTTGGCCCACGCGCCCCCGCCTGCCCGAGGGAGCAGTAAGTCAAGCTAGTGGATCACGCCACGCTCCCGATACCCGGCAATTTGGTCCGCGGTCAGGCCCAACTCGGACAGCACAGCATCCGTGTGCTCCCCCCAGTCAGGCCCGGGCTGCGGTTCTCCAGCCTCTCCATCGAAGAGCACGGCCGGCACCGTGAGCGAAAGCTCGGTCCCGTCAGCGTGGCGCGCCTTCTGCACAAAGCCGTTCGCGATCGTCTGCGGATCCTCGAGGATTTCCGCGGGCGTCTGGACGGCCTCCCAGACCCCGCGGGCATTCGCGAGTCGCTCCTTTGCCTCATCGAGCGTGTATTGCCTGAACAGCTCGTCGAGCACCGTAACGGCCTCGGCCTGGTTCTCGTCCCGGGTTTCGGAATGGATACCCCAGCCGGCGGCGTTCGCGAATCGAGGGTCGCTGGCGATATCCGGCCGGCCCAGAAGGGTGACCAGGTCGACCCATTCAGGTCCCGGGTTACTGAGCATGCAGAGCTGGACCCATCGCCCGTCTTTCGTCCTGTAGCTGTTGACCAATGGGTTGCGATCTTCTCGCGGGCCGGGGGAGAACAGCCGCCATGAGTTCCCCTGGGCTGCCGCGTTGATCGCCAGCGAATTGAACCAGACCGCGGTGTGCATCAGCGATCCGTCGACCACTGAGGCCTTCCCGGTCATCGCCCGCTGGAACAAAGCGGCGCATATCCCGCCCGCCAGGATATGCCCGGACATCGTGTCCCCGTGTCCGGTCATCCCGGGCACAAAATCGACGCCGGAGGCATCGGCCGAACTTGCGGCAAGGGAGCCCCTCCCCCACCAAACGGCGAGATCGTAGCCCCCGCGCCCCGCTTCCGGCCCGTGGGGGCCGCGGCCCGAGCCCCTCGCGTAGATGATGCGCGGATTGATGGCACGGATGTCGTCGACGTCGATCTTCAGCTTTTTCCGCGTGTCTGGGAGGTAGCTGGTCAGGAACACGTCCGCGTTCTCAACCAGCCGATAGAGGATATTCCGCCCCTCTTCGCTGGCCAGGTCCAGGCCGATTCCCCGCTTCCCGCGGTTCGCGTGCCAGTTAGCGGTGCGGGGCGCGCGCGTGTTTCGCCCGGGATCCGGACTGCGGGCAGGTTCCACTTTGATCACATCCGCGCCCCAATGGGCAAGGATCGCTCCGGCCACCGGGACATATATCCATGAGGTAACGTCAATAACACGAATGCCCTTGAGCACATCCATACGATCCTCCTGCTTGGTTCCGGCGAATAGTCGCGTCGAACTTTCCCGCCACTCTACTCAGGTCCCCTCTGCGACGCAATACGTGGAATGGTCCAGACAGCGGAATACCGTCCTTCCCGCTGCTCAGCGGTGTCACAACACCCCGTTAATCCGTCCCACGGGAACGATGGCGGCAATCCGGCTCTGCATCCATACCTTTTCCCCACGTGATAGGATGCGCACATCGCATCGGGAGGGAGCGCTCTATGCTGGTCGGCGTCCTCATGGCCATCGGCGCCACGTTGCTCTGGGCGGCGTCCGCCATCTTCATCCGGCTGGGCCTGCGGGAGATGAACGCCGGCACGGGCACGCTCATCTCCCTGGCCATCGGCATCCCCTTCAGCTTCGCCCTTAACCTCGCCATCGACCCCGGCGCCCTGTTCCACGTTCCGCTCTCCCTGCTCCCGGCGCTGGCGCTAGTGGGGGCGTTGAACTTCCAGATGGGCCGGCTGCTCAACTACCGCGCCGTGAGTCTGGCGGGGGTGAGCCGGGCTATGCCGGTGATGGGACTGATGCCCCTGTTCGCCTCCATCCTCGCCGTCGTCTTTCTGGGCGAGGATTGGGGCGTCTTCCTCCTGCTGGGCACGGTAGCGATCGTCGCCGGGCTGGGGCTGATCGTGAGTTCGCAATGAGCCGCACCCCCGAAGACGCCGCGCCGGAACAGGGAGAGGACACGGCGGAAGAGCGCGGCCGGGTGCGGCTGGGCCTGCTGCTGGCGGCCGGCGCCGCCGTCGCCTACTCCGTGGGACAAGTCCTTTCCCGCGACCTCGTTACCGGCGAGATCGCCCCCCAGGTCGCGACCTTCTTCGCCCTCCTGTTCGGCACGCTGCTCATCCTGATCACCAACGGGCGGGGTGCGCGCGGCGATCTGGGTGCACCCCGGCGAGCATACCTGTGGGTAATGCTGGCGGGGATCTGCTCTTCCACCGCGGTCATGGGGCAGTTCTTCGCCCTGAAGAACGCCCCCGTCGTCATCATCGCCCCCGTCATGGCGATCAATCCCCTGCTGGCGATGATCTTGAGCGCCATCTTTCTCCAACGGCTGGAGCGGGTGACGACGCGGATGCTCGCGGGGGGCGCGCTCGTGGTCACGGGCGCGGCGCTGGTCGCCATCGGGGCGACGCGGTAGCGGGCCTATGGTCACGCTGGACTCCATTCGCGCTGCAGCCGGACCCGTCTACCGGGTGGCCCACATCACCCCTGTCCTGCATTCCCACAACCTGAGCGCCCGCTTCGGCGCGGACATCGCCCTCAAGGCGGAATGCCTGCAGCGCACCGGCTCCTTCAAGGCCCGTGGCGCTGCCGCGAAGCTGACCGCGCTTACCCCATCGGAGCGAGCAGCCGGCGTCATCGCCGCGAGCGCGGGCAACCACGCCCAGGGGGTGGCCGTGGCGGCGGCGGCGCTGGGTGTCGCCTCCACCATCGTCATGCCGGAAACCGCGCCCCTGGCCAAGATCGAGGCGACGCGGGGATACGGGGCGGAGGTGCTGCTGCACGGTGCAGGATTCGGCCAGGCCGCGGAATACGCGCGCGCGCTGGCGAAGAAACGGGGGCTAACCTTCATCCCCGCCTTCGATGACGAAGCGATCATCGCCGGGCAGGGCACGGTGGGGCTGGAGCTGGCGGAGCAGTGCCCGGATGCCCGCCTCGTGCTGGTGCCGGTGGGTGGGGGCGGGCTTGCCGCCGGCATGGCCATCGCGCTCAAGGCGCTGCGGCCGGACGTCAGCATCATCGGCGTGCAGGCAGCGGCGGCGCCGGGGGCGCAGCGTTCGTTCAGGGCGGGGCATCCGGTGGAAGTCGCCGCCGGGCCCACGGTCGCGGACGGCGTCGCCGTGCCCCGGCCGGGCGACCTCACCGTGCCGCTGCTGCGCCGCTACCTTGACGACATCGTGACGGTGGAGGAAGAGGCGATCGTGCACGCCATCGTCCTGCTGCTGGAGCGGACGAAACTGGTGGTGGAGGGCGCGGGCGCGCTGGGCGTGGCCGCCCTGCTCTCCGGCGCGGTGGAAGCGCGGGGGCGGTCCACGACCATCGTGCTGTCCGGCGGCAACATCGATATTAACTTCCTGGCGACGGCCGTCCAGCACGGGATGCTCCATGCCGGGCGCTACCTCACGCTCACCGTGCGGCTGCAAGACCGGCCGGGAGCGCTGGAGAGGCTGCTTGAGATCATCGCGGCAATGGAGGCCAACGTGCTGGACATCGCCCACCACCGGGTAGGAGTCCACGTGCCGGTGCGAGGCGTGGAAGTGCGGCTGCTGCTGGAGACACGGAACAGCGGCCACATCGAAGAGCTGCTTGCCGCAGTGGCGGCGGCGGGCTACGCCGAGGTCGGCACGGACACGTCCGCGCGCACGTTCGATCCAGCGGCGTGGGGGAGGGCCTGACATGCCGGAAGTGCCGGACCTGGAAGCGATCCGGGGCTACGTGAACGCGCGCATCACCGGCCTGCCGATCGCGCGAGCGGAGATCGTCATCCCCATCATCTCCCGCATGCCGAAGGAGGACTTCGCGCAGACGCTGGAGGGCAACCGTTTCACCGTGGTTGACCGTCGTGGCAAGTTTCTCCTCTCCCTCCTGGCCAGCGACCACATCATGGCCGTCAACGCCATGCTCACCGGCCGCTGGCAATACCTGGCGAGCGGCGACAAGAAGCGGGGCTGACGCTCCTGCGCCGTCATCGAGTTCGAAGACGGCCACGCGTTGCGCTATACCGATTTCCGGCTCATGGGCAAGCTCTACCTGATAAAGAGCGAGGACCTGGACACGGTGCCCAGTTCGCAGAGATGGGGCCGGACGTGCTCGACCCGGCTCTAACGGAGGATGTGTTCCGCGAACGAATACGCAAGCACAGCGGCCAGATCAAAAGCATCCTGGCCAACCACCGATTCATCGCCGGGATCGGCAACGCTTACGCGGACGAGATCCTGTTCGTGACCGGCGTCCACCCCTACCGCAAACGAACAGCGATGTCCGATGCCGAGATCGGCGCATTATATCGGGCGATCCACGGGGTGCTGGACTGGTCGATCCCGATCGTGGCGGAGAAGATGCGCGATGAGCTGTCCTACGAGGAGCGCAGGGAGCACCTGCGGGTACACCGCCTGGGGGGACACCCCGGTGCGGCGCCCCCATCTCCGAGATCACGGCGGGGCAGCGGGTCACCAGCTTCTGCCGCCACTGCCAGCCCTGACCGCGGGGCCGGAGCCGGCGTAGTACAATGCGGCATCATCGCAGGAGGGCGCAGGAGGGCACGGTGACCGTTACCAGGGAGGAGTACCGCCGAGCTATTGGTACGTTCGCCACGGGGGTGGCCGTGATCACGACGGCACGCGATGGCGAACTCAAAGGCATAACCGTGAACGCCGTAAGCTCCGTTTCGCTGGAGCCGCTCCTTCTGCTGGTCTGCATCGCCCGCGGCGCCCACATTCTCCCCTACATGGTGGAGAGCGGCGTGTTCACGGTGAACGTGCTGGCGGACGACAAGGAGGCTATTGCTCGGCAGTTTTCCGCGGGGCAGCACGAGAATCGGGACCTGTTCGGGCTTCCTTACCGCATCGGAGAGACGGGTGCGCCCATCCTGGACAACACGCTGTCATTCTTGGAGTGCCGGGTGCAGGCGCGCCTGCCGGGCGGGGACCACGATATCTTCCTGGGGGAGGTGGTGAGAGCGGGTGTTCAGCGCCCGGACGCGGGTCCGCTTATCTTCTACCGCGGCGGCTACACCGGCCTACGCCCGGAGGAACGGGCAGGGGAGTGACCGCTTACTTCCCCTTCGGCGGGAGTGTGCTCACGAACTCTAGTGACCGCGCCACCCAGCCCGCCAGCGCTTCATCCGTCTCGTACCCTCCAGGCCCGACGTAGATGAAGCCGCGCATAGCTCTGCCGGTGAAGTCCATCGGCCGGGCGCCGGGTTGAGCCGGCGCCGCATCGTGCCCATCCGGCCCCACGCGCACCATCAGGTCTTCGTTCGCCACGCCGAAGATCATGTTGCCGCGGAGCATAAAGCAGAGGCGCCGAACATCTTCCGTTCATCAGTGCCCGCCATCCCCGCCAAGGACCGGCGTAAGCGATCGGCCAGCGCTTCGTTACAGGGCAAGGCTCACCACCAGATCTTGGTCTCAACTTCCTCCGCCAGACCGTCGTAGTCCTTCGTCCACAGGTCGGTGGAGAGGTACTTCCAGCCGCCATCGGCCAGCAGGCAGACGATGTGGCCGGACTCCATCCGCTCCGCCACCCTCTGCGCCGTTCGGATGACCGCCCCGCTGGAGATGCCGGCGAAGATTCCCTCCTTCTGGGTCAGCTCCTTGGTGGCGGCGAAGGAGGAGCGGCTGTCCACCACAATCCGTCCATCCAGCACCCGCTCATCGAACACGGGGGGGATGAACCCCTCCTCCATGCTGCGCAGCCCCTGCACGAGATCGCCGGGGTGCGGCGCCGCCGCGACGATGCGCACCCCCGGCTTGTGCTCCTTCAGGTAGCGCCCCACCCCCGTGAGCGTGCCGCCCGTGCCCAGCCCGGCGACGAACACATCGATCTCCGGCAGGTCCCGCAGGATCTCCGGCCCGGTGGTGGTGTAGTGCGCGTCCGGATTCGCCTGGTTGCCGTACTGGTAGAGCATGACGTACTTGTCCGGCTCCGCCGCCACGATCTCCTGCGCCAGGGCGATGGAACCGTTGGTGCCGCGCGAACCCGCGGAGTACACGATCTCCGCGCCGTATGCCCGCAGCAGTTGCGTACGCTCCTCGCTCACGGAGTCCGGCATGACGACGCGCACGCGGTAGCCCTTGCGCCGCCCGATCATCGCCAGGCCGATGCCGGTATTGCCGCTGGTCGGCTCCAGCAGCACCCTCGCGGACCCGGGGACGAGCAAGCCGTCCCGCTCCGCCCGCTCGATCATGAGCAGGGCGATGCGATCCTTCACGCTGCCCGTGGGGTTCTGCCCCTCTAGCTTGGCGTAGAGGTGCACGTTGGGATTGGGGCTGAGCCGCGGGATCTCCACGAGCGGGGTGTTGCCGATGAGGTCAAGAATGCTGGCGTAGCGCACGGCGAATATCCCGCGTCCGCGCTAGCCGCCAGCCAGCGCCGGAAGGATGGAGACGACGTCACCATCCTTCAGCGGTGTGGCAAGCGCGTCCAGGTAACGGATGTCCTCGTCGTTCACGTAGATGTTGACGAACCGCCGCAAAGCGCCGTCATCGGTTACCTGCGCCTTCAGGCCGGGGTACGCCCCCTCCAGGTCGTCGAGCATCTCCCCCACGGTGTCGCCGTTCGCCTTCACGGAGCGCCGGCCGCCCGTGATCCGCTGCAGAACGGAGGTGACCCGTACCTCTACCGCCATCGATTATCCTCCCCCGCGGTCACGCCGTCCTCCCCGCCGCGGTCGCGACGGCGTCAGAGGGGAATCCGCAGAATTCATCATAGTCAATCAGTTCCGTAACGGTGGGGTTCTCGCCACAGAGTGGGCACTTCGGATCCCGCCGCGTCTTCACCTGCCGGAACTCCATCGCAAGCGCATCGAACAGGAGCAGACGGCCGATAAGAGGCTCGCCCACGCCCAGGATCAGTTTGATCACCTCAATCGCCATGACGGAGCCGATGATGCCGGGCAGGACGCCCAGCACGCCCGCTTCAGCGCAGGACGGCACCATGCCCGGCGGCGGCGGCGCGGGAAACAGGCAGCGGTAGCAGCCCTTGCCCGGCTCGTAGACGGAAGCCTGCCCCTCAAAGAGGAAGATGCTGCCATCCACCAAAGTCTTGCCCAGCATGTAGGCCGCATCGTTCGCCAAGTAGCGGGCGGGGAAGTTATCCACCCCGTTCAGGATGTAGTCGTACTGCTTGAACAGGCCGAATACGTTGTCAGACGTCAGCGGCTCCTGGTGGGGGATCACCTTGATATCGGGGTTGTACGCCGCGATTGTGTCGCGGGCCGATTCAACTTTGGGCCGGCCCACATCGCTGGTGTGGTGCAGGAGCTGCCGCTGCAGGTTACTCAGGTCGACAACATCGAAATCGACCAGCCCGATCGTGCCCACGCCCGCGGCCGCCAGGTACAGCGCCGCCGGTGAGCCGAGCCCGCCCGCGCCGATGAGCAGCACCTTTGCGTGAAGCAGCTTGCGCTGCCCGGCGCTGCCCACCTGCGGCATGATGATGTGTCGCGAATAGCGGATCACCTGGTCCGGCGTCCACACCTGGGGCCCGGCGGAGCCGTTTCCGTCCGCGCCGCCAGCGATAGCGGGAATGACGGCCACTTCGTCCCCTTCGCTGAGCTTTGTCATGGTGCCCTCCAGCGAGTGAATCTCGCGATTGTTCACATAGATGTTGATGTGCGCCGGAATCTCATCCCGATCGTTACAGACAAGCGCGCGGAAACCAGGGTAGCGCGTATCAAGATCGCGCAACAGCTCCTCGATGTCAGCGCCTTGCGCCTCCACTGTACCGCGGTTTCCTGTGAGCGTCCGGAAGGGTGCGGGAACATACACCCTGACGATCGTCATCGTTCGCCTCCGAACGGCTAGGACACCATTACCCACGTATTATGCCAAATTCCGCCGAGAAGACCAGCGTCAGCCCGGCAGACTCAGATAGCGTTCGCCCGTATCGGGCAGGATCGTCACCACGCGCTTCCCGGCGCCAAGCCGTGCCGCCACCTTCAGGGCGGCGAAGACGTTGGCGCCGGAGGATACGCCGACGAGCAGCCCCTCCTCCCGGGCCAGCCGCTGCATCATCTCGATCGAATCTTCATCGGACACACCCATGATCTCGTCCACCACGGCGCGGTCGAACACGCCGGGGACGAAGCTGGCGCCGATGCCCTGGATGGCGTGCATCCCGGCGCGGCCGCCCTGCAACACCGGCGATCGCGTCGGCTCCACGGCGACGATGAGAACATCGGGGATGCGGTCCTTCAGGACGCGCCCGACGCCGCTGATCGTGCCGCCGGTGCCGACCCCGGCGACAAACGCATCAACCCGTCCCTCCGTCGCGTCCAGTATCTCCACGGCCGTGGTAAGGCGATGGACCTGCGGGTTGGCGGGATTCTCAAACTGCTGCGGCATGAAGCAGTTCGGCGTCTTCTCCAGGATTTCCTGCGCGGCGTAAACAGCGCCGCTCATCCCTTCGATGGCGGGCGTGAGCACAAACTGAACGCCGTAACGGGCCAGCAGCTTGCGCCGCTCCACGCTCATGTCTTCCGGCATGGTGAGGATGAGCTTGTAGCCCTTCACCGCGGCGACCATGGCCAGGCCGATGCCGGTGTTACCGCTGGTCGGCTCCACGATGGTGTCGCCGGGCCGTAGCTTACCGGCACGCTCCGCCTCCTCGATCATCGCCAGGGCGATGCGATCCTTGACGGACCCAGCCGGGTTCATCATCTCCATCTTGGCCAGCAGATCCGCGCCGCCGGCGGGCACGATCCGGCGCAGCCGGACCATGGGGGTGCGGCCGATCAGGTCCAGCGCGTTATCGGCGATGAGCGGTCTCAGGGAACGGGTAGCGGCGTCTGACACGAGAGTCCCCCTAGATCCGGTAGTGCCCAACAAGTGAGCTTCGGCTGCGCTCCCGCAAGTCCGCGATGGTCGTGGCTCCCAGCACCCCCAGGATGGCCGTTCGCACGTCTTCCCACATGCCGCGCTGGGCGCATCCACCCCCCTTGGTGCAGGCGGACCCTTCTTCCAGGCAGGCGATGGGGTCGAGCGACCCTTCCAACGCCAGGACTACCTCGCTCACCGGCAGTTCCTCCGCCGGCCGGACCAGGGCGTGACCGCCCTGGGGGCCGCGCACACTGCGGATAAAGCCCGCGCGCCGCAGCGTGGTCAGCAGCTGGTCCAGGTACTGCTCCGGAATGTGCTGCCGCGCCGCGATCTCGCTGCTCTGCATCGGCCCTTCGCCGTAGTGTTGGGACAGCTCGATGAGGGCGCGAACGCCGTAGTCCACCTTGGTCGATACTTTCATTCCTGGCCTCTTCGACGATTCATAAAGTCGAGTGGTTCTATCAACAATCTTAGCACGAGCGAAAAACGGGAGCCACCGCTAGGGCACGGCGAACAGGAGCACGAGTGGCATCATGAAGATGGCCCCCAGGAACACGGCCAGGCTGCGCCGGCTGGCGACGATCCAGTGGGTGAGGCAGAGGATCGCGCCTTCAAACGGCCGATACCACAGGGAGAGCACCACCAGCGCCACGGTGAACCCGCTCACCATCTCCGCCAGGACGATGACGAACGCGTCCGGATTGCCCAGCAGCAGCGTGGCGATAAGCGTATCGATCCAGGTAGAGATGTTCGCTCCCATGACGTAGGGCACGATGCCGTCCCGCCGGATGTAGCCTTTGAGCGATAGCGGCACCAGCACCGTCAGGGAGATAGAAACGGACATCGTCATCGAGGTCATGAGCAGCCCGACAGCGAACATCGCCCAACGCCGGTGCAGGAACGCCACCAACCGTTCGAAGCGCTGATCGGCCGCCTCCAGCTGGGGGAGGGCGCGATCGAACAGCTGGAAGGTGAGCAGCACCAGCGCCACACCGGCCACGAACACGAGGGTGGGCGAAAACGCATCGGTGATGCGGTGGACAGCGGGATCGGCGATGACCTCCACCAGCGAAGTCAGCCCCGGCAGGTCGAAGCGCGCGCCATCGAGCAGGCCGGAGCGGAGAAGGGCGACGCCCAGGAAGAGCACCGGCAGGTTCATCGCGAAGGCGGTGAGCAGAGCGATCACCCCGATGTACACGCCATCCGGCCCCCTTCGATTCCGGATGTAAGACATAAACCCGACGACGAGCACGATGAACGACGCCCCAAATCGGGAGCCGTTCAGCATGGCGAACGCCTCGATGCGCGAGATAAGCCCGCCATCGAACAGGGTGACCGCGATGGCGGCGATGGGGGAGCCGCTAAGCACGCCGTAGGCCCCCAGCCAGGCGAACCCCAGGGCGTTGACGGGATTGTTGACGGAGAGCAGATCGAGCAGCGGCTCGATCCCTTTCGCCCCGCTGCTCAGCGTGCGCACAGCGATGACGAACAGCCAGAGCGCGCCCAGCGCCATCGCCGTGCGGCGCAGCACCGCCCCGCCCAGCGCCAGCCGGAGGCGAAGCGGACGAACGGCCGCTCCCGGGGCGATCCCACCCTGCTCCAGCGGCGCCGGGCCATCCATTATCCGGCGGCCCTTGCCGCGCGCTGCGCCTCGATCAGTACCTTCGCCACTTCCGGTCGGCTGAACTCAACGGGCGGTATCGTGCCCGCGGCGAGCATGTCGCGGACCTGGGTGCCGGAGAGCGTGACGCGGTCCTCCGCGCCGTGGGGGCAGGTCTTGGCGCTGGCCATGCCTTCGCACTTCTTGCAGTAGAAGCTGTGATCAAACATGAGGGGCCGGATGCCCAGATCCTCCGGCTTGAACTCGTTGAAGATGAGCTGGGCGTCATAGGTTCCGTAATAGTTGCCCACGCCGGCGTGGTCCCGTCCGACGATGAAGTGGGAGCAGCCGTAGTTCTTGCGCACCAGCGCGTGGAAAATGGCCTCCCGCGGCCCGGCGTAGCGCATGGCGGCGGGGAGCACCCCCAGCAGCGTGCGGTCCTTCGGGTAGTAGTTGTCCAGGAGCACGGTGTAGCAGCGCATGCGGACATCGGCAGGGATGTCATCGCCCTTCGTCTCGCCGACGAGCGGGTGGAGGAACAGGCCATCGACGATCTCGAGGGCGCACTTCTGGATGTACTCGTGGGCACGGTGGACCGGGTTGCGCGTCTGGAAGCCGACGATGGTGCGCCAGCCCCGCTCCGCGAACGCGGCGCGGCTCTGCGCCGGCTCCAGCCAGTGATCGACGACGGCAGGGCCACGCTCCGCCTTACGCAGAAGGGTGATCGGCCCGGCGAGGAGGACATCGCCCTGGGCGTACATGGCGGCGACGCCGGGGTGGGCTTCGTCCGCGGTGCGGTAGACCTTCTCCGCTTCGTTCTTCTTGTCGTAGCTGTAGCGCTCCGTCAGGGTGACGGTGGCGACGACGCGGCCCTGCTCATCGCGCAGGGCGAAGGGCTGGCCCTCCCGCAGGGCGTCTGCCTCCGCTTTCGTCGCGGGAAGGGTGACCGGCAGTGACCAGGCCGTGCCGTTGGCCAGGCGCATGTTCTCCACGACGCCCTTGTAGTCGGCGTTGGTCATGAAGCCGTCCAGCGGGCTGTAGGCGCCGACGGCGATCAGCTCGAGATCGGCGAGGACGCGGGGGCCGACGGCGACGGGCGGCAGCGCTTCCGCGGCGGCGAGCAGCGACGCACGCTGCGCCTCCGGGGCGAGGCGATCGACGAGCGTGCCGCCGTGCGGCGCGATGAGGTTGGATGCGAACATGGGGCCTCCACTAAAAGAGAGTAAATCGAGCGATTAAGTCAGGATTATGGCACAAGACCCGGGGATGGCGCAACGCCCGATGGGGTATCATCAATGCGCTGGGGGACAACTATGAGCCAACCAGGCGAAAGCGCGCTGGTCATCCTGGCGCCGGAGATCGACCGTCTCGTTTCGAAGTGGCCCGCGCGATACGACCCATCAGCTCGCAGGAGCGTGCCGGCGCACATCACGCTGCTCTATCCCTGGCGACCTGCACCGTTGTCGGACGTGGACATCGCCGAACTCACGGCGGCGCTTACTGTAGAGTGCGGGGCATGAACCTGCGCCGCCGCCTCCCCATCCTCGCTGCCATCGTGATGCTCGTGCTCGCTGTTGGGTGCTCCAGCAACACCGCCGGCAAGCGGATGTATCGATGACGAACGACAGCCCGCTGACCCTCTCCGAACTCTTCTTGGGTATTGCGGTGACGTGGGATGCATCCCAAAGAACAGTCGACAAGAAGAGCGAGGTCTACGACCTCGTCGAGCGCGTCACACCTACTCGACTGAAGGACCTCTTAGCCCCCCAGCAACGCCTGAACACAGAAGGATCGGTCGGAGCAGGCTACCAAACGCGGGCTCCGTGGGTACGCATCTACGACCCTGTGGTCGCACCGAGTGCTCAAGATGGGCCTTACATCGCCTATCTGTTCTCGATCGGTATGGAGTGGGTCTATTTGTCCCTCGCACTGGGTGTCACGAAGTTTCATGACGCCTTTCCTGAACCAAAGTTCCAGAGGGAACTTACCAAAGCGGTTTCTGACTACCGTGGACGAATGGGTGCAGCAGCACTCGAGGGACTGGCGACAGACCGTCTCGAACTCAATGCACCGCGCGGATCAATTCACGCGCGCTACGAACTAAGTTCGATCGCTTCGATCGCCTACTCGATTTCGAATCTGCCATCTGAAGCGGCTTTGACGGCAGACCTCCGGCGATTTGTCACGCTCTACCTCAAGATGATCAATAACCCTGCGATGCCGAAGCTCGATGACATCATCGAAGGTGCTGCTTCGGCACCTGCTGACCAGCAGATTGTCGCGGTTGAATTCACACCGTCGGCCCGAGTCAACACACCACGGCCCATACGCGAGCGACGCGACAAGGCCAGCCAACCACGAGCGGAGCACGCTCGCATTGGAAGAATCGGGGAACTTCTAGTCATCGAGGCGGAGAAGAAACGACTGAGTGAGGCTGGCAAGACTTCGCTGGTAGCGCAAATCGTTCATGTCGCATGTGCAGTCGGCTGCGATTGCGGGCACCCAAGAACTGAGCGGTTTGAACCGGGTGAAGAATTCCCGGGCTATGACATCTTGTCGTTCAACGACGACGAGACCGAACGCTACATCGAAGTAAAGTCCAGTCTCAGCACCAAGAGCGCGTACTTCTTGACCGCAAATGAGTGGCGGGCGGCAGGACGACACAGATCGCAGTACTGGCTGTATCTCGTGAACGGGGTTTTCAACAAATCGGCACAAATTCGCCGCGTTCAGGACCCCTTCGGATTTGCTGAAGCAGGTAACCTCACACTCGAAGTCGACCGGTACGTCGCCTACCTCTAGCACGGGTTCTGTCAGAACTCAGGGCTCGGGGTCCGAAAGGCGTTCGATCCGGCCTTCCCCGCACCTGTGCTCAGATTCGAAGTGGAGCGGTTCCCCATAGCGTTCACGGCGGAAATCGGGGTCGAGCCCTGAGTTCTGGCATAACCCCTGCACAGAGATCGAACCGCCAGCGCGGTATCACTGCCCCCACGCCGAGGAGATTGAAAATAAAGTGGCGGCCGAGGAATTAGACTCCTCGGCCGCCGGTTGTGACCTCGTGGAAGGACGTCACCACTCTATGGGAACAACGTCGCGCTGATCCGTCGCCGCGGATTCTACTCTCCTGTCCGGGCTCGTCGCTCGGCGGCGGCGGTGCGAACCCTCCGGTCTCGTCGTCACCTGCAGAGAGCTCCTCGCCAACGCAAGTGATGTCGGATGCCGCGACGCCGACCGTTACTGCGGCGGTCACGGCGACACCCACGGCTTGCGCGCGGCGGTGCTAGAGTGCGGCGCATGAAGACGTTCGGGGCCACCGCCCGCACCGCCGGCATCCTCGCCCTGCTGTCCCTCACGTTCATGGCTATCGATCTCGGGATGCACCTGATCCTGGGTTTCGAGCACGTTCCATTCGGGGTATTCGGGGAGGGTTTGAGCTGGGTCGATGTTGAAGTAATGGGGGGCATTCACTCCCCGCAGTGGTCGGGGGGCAGTGTCGTCCGCGACCCCGAATTCATGCTTCTGTTCCTTGCTGCCCGCGTAGCTCGGGCTAGTCCAGCGGCTTTGGCACTCGGGGCGGGTGGTGTGCTCGTTGCCTACGTCGTGCGCCTTCCAGTCAGAGCGACTCAGGCACTCTGGCGCCGCGCCGCTGCTTGGCGGAGGGCATCGAGCAATTCAGGATAACGCTTGGCGATTTTGGGCGCTTCCCGGGCGTGCTCTATCTCAACCGGGGGATAACGGAGAAACCGCCGCGTTGATGGCCAAACTCTTCGCGACATTTCCCGAACATCCACGGTACGGCGGCCGCTATCCCGACACGATCCCACATCTCACAATCGCCGAGTCTCCTGAAGACCGTTTAGTACAGATCGAAAGCGCGGTCCGCTCGGACCTGGCGCCGTCCCTCCCGGTGACCATCGCCATCAACGAGCTCGCCGTGCTGGAAGAAGGTCGGAACGAGATGTTCAGGGTCCGGTCTGGAATTGGTCTTGGGCCGAACCATTAACACCCCACAGCGAGCGATAACCTGTCGTGAGCTTGGGCGGGGGCTCAGATATGGCTGAATGACGCGTGGCTCAGGCGGAGCAGTGCTCCTCGAAGTAGCGAGCGCCTGCCTCGAGGTCCTTCAGATCGCTGGCGTTCAACAGGGTACGCTTGCTGCTAACGCAGCGAGCACGCCCGGCCGCCGTCAGCTCATAGTGGGCCGCTTTGCGCTTCAACTGTCCCGTAACGACGAGGCTGCCCAGCGCCTTCTCCACAATCGCGGAGAAATCCCCCTCTTCGGCGATCGCGCCGAACGGGGCAAACAGCGGCGCCTGCTGGGATAAGCCCTTGAACGCTTCACCCAGCCTTTGGGTGTAATCCGTGGACGTGTCTCGTTCAAAGGTCGCCAGTATCCCGGACAACACTTCATCCATGGAGTACCGCATGGATCGTGGATTAGTCATTTTCCCCTCTCGCCTTTCGCGGACCCGCCGTCAGTGCAGCCATCCACCGGGGATATATACACATTTCCTAAACGTGCGTACGCTTCGCCTCAGCCTCCCGCCACGGCGGGGACGATGCTGACCTCGTCGCCGGACTTGAGGGGGGTGGCGAGGCCGGAGAGGAAGCGAACGTCCTCTCCGTTCACGTAGACGTTGACGAATCGCCGCAGTTCGCCGCTCTCGTCCATCAGGCGGTCCTTCAAGCCCGGGTATTCGCCCTCCAGCGCCTCAACCAGCGCCGCCAGGCTATCGCCCGTGGACTTCACCACGTCCTGTTCGTTCGTCATCTTTCGCAGCGGGGTAGGGATACGCACGGAGACGCTCAAGGCGACTCACCTCCAAGTAATGTTCAGCCTTCCACCACATCGCCCGTGATCGGGTCGACACGCACACCTTTGGTTTCCGCCCAGGCAATGGCGCGGTCGATCTCGTCCGGCTCGCCGTCGACCTCCAGGATCACCCAGCCGTAGCGCTCTTCCACGTCCGCCATCCGGATGTTGGTCACCACCGCAAAGTCGCGGCCCATCTGCCAGATGACCGGATCCTTGACCAGGTCCCCCTCAAACGTGAACCGCACTCGCTTACGCACCATTGCGCTCCTTCGTCAGGCCGTCGCCGGGGCCGCGCTCACGCGGGCATCAACCTCCCGCTTCGCCGCCTCGAACGACTCGACCGTTGCTTCAATGTCCAGCGATGCGGCCAGCCGGCCCATCACCGCATCCGGCGTCTTCAGCCCCGCGCCGGTGATGAAGACCACGGTGCGTTCCCCCCGCCGGATCACGCCGGACTGCACCAGCCGCTTCAGTGCGGCAATGGTAACACCACCCGCCGTCTCCGCGAAGATGCCCTCGGTGCGGGCCAGCAGCTTCATCCCTTCCACCACCTCATCATCGCTGACAGCAGCGGCGGCGCCGTTGGTCTCCTGCATCGTCTTCAGCGCGTAGTAACCGTCCGCCGGGTTGCCGATGGCAAGCGACTTGGCGATGGTGTTGGGGCGCTGCGGGCGAATGTTCATCGTGCCGCCCATCCACGCCGTCGCGATGGGGGAGCAGCCCTCCGCCTGCGCGCCGGACATGCGGGTGTGCGGCTCATCGATGAGGCCTAACCGGTGCAGCTCCGTCAGCCCCTTCCATATCTTCGTGTACAGGGAGCCGCTGGCCATGGGCACCACGCAGTGGTCGGGTGCCTGCCAGCCCAGCTGCTCCGCCACCTCATAGCCCAGCGTCTTGGAGCCCTCCGCATAGTAGGGACGCACGTTGATGTTCACAAACGCCCAGGGGTAGCGACCGGCCAGCTCGCTGCAGAGCCGGTTCACATCGTCATAGGAGCCGTTCACCGCCACCAGCGTGGGCGCGTAGATGGCGGAGCCCAGGATCTTGCTCTGCTCCAGGTCGGAGGGGATGAAGACGATGGCGTCCATACCGGCCTTGGCGGCATGGGCGGAGACGCTGTTGGCCAGGTTGCCGGTGGAGGCGCAGGCCAGCGTGGTGAAGCCCAGCTCCCGCGCCCGCGTGGCGGCGACTCCGACGACGCGATCCTTGAAGGACCAGGTGGGATTGACGCAATCGTTCTTCAAGTAGAGCTCATCCAGGCCGAGCTCCCGCCCCAGGTTCTCCGCGCGGAGGAGCGGCGTGAAGCCGGTGCCCATTTCGATCGGGTCGTCCCCGGCGATGGGCAGCAGGTCGATGTAGCGCCACATCGTCGGTGGGCCGGATTCGATCCGCTTCCGCGTCACCTTGCCCCGCATACCATCGTAATCGTACGTCACCTCGAGCGGACCGAAGCAGAACTCACAGACGTGGAGGGGGCCGGGTTCGTACTCCCGCCCGCACTCCCGACAGTGCAGCGCTGTCATATAGCTCATGTCTTCACCCTTCGAATAGGGGCGCGCCTCGGACAATTCGGATGGAAACGAAAACGCCTGTTTGCCGGATAAGCAAAGAGGCGTCGAATGGACATAGTGTCCGTTCACGCCTCTCATCTTGTCCGCTATGCGGACCGGAATTGGCACCAGTCGACCTTCGCCTTCATACCTGTCGCTGTACGTTGCGACTGAAGACGAGGGCCCGGTTGCCGGGCTTCACAGGGCCGTCTTACCCTCCACCGCTCTTGATGAGAGTACGCATTATTCAGTTGTAGAGGCTAGTTTACGGGCGCGTTATGATGCGTGTCAAATGCGCTGCCGCGCCCGCGCCGCGCCTTCCGCACCGCCGGGATGAACACGGACAGCCGCTGTCGCACGTCCTGCACCGCGCCCTGGAACGCAGCCAGCTTCTCCACGTCCGTGCCCTCAACGGCGGCGGGATCTGGGAGGCCCAGTGAATCCACTCCGGCGCACCGGGAAACAGCGGGCATTCTTCCGCCGCCTGGTCGATACGGTGATCACGTAGTCGAACATTGCGCCCTCGTACTCGGCCACGACTTCGAGCGCTCATCGCTGATGTCGATGTGAACGAGGCCGAGCGCCTGCACGGTGAAGGGGTGATCCCTTTCGGGTGCGTCCCCGCGCTGTGCACCTCGAAATCGTCCCCTCCCATCTCCTTGAGCAGCGCCGCGCCGATGATGCTTCGCGCCGAATTGCCGGTGCAGAGAAAGAGCACCCGGATGGCGCTCAACGCTGCCCGCCGCGGATGAGCTGGTACGTAAGCGCGCCCAGCAACGCCCCGATGGGAGGGGCGAGCAGGTAGACCCAGAGCGCGTGCAGTTCGCCCGTCACCAGCGCGGGGCCGAGCGAGCGGGCCGGGTTCATCGAGGCCCCGGAGAGCGGCCCGGCGAACAACGCCGCCAGCCCCACTGTTCCGCCAACGGCGATGGCCGCCGCCTGGCCGACGGCACGGGAATCGGTCGCTACTGCGACGATGACGAACATCAGGATGAACGTAAGCAACACTTCAAGCCCGAACGCCGCCCCTAGCGATACCGTGGGCAACGTTGCCCCTAGGTGGGCGGTGTTGCCGAAGAACGCCCGCAGGGTGAGCGACGCAAGGATCGCCGCGCTGAACTGGGACGCCCAGTACGGTAACACGTCGCGGGGGTTGAAGTGGCGCACCAGGGCAAAGGCGATCGTAACCCCGGGGTTGAGATGGGCGCCGGACACATGGCCTATCGCGTAGATCATGGCCATCACCACGAGGCCGAACGTGATCGCGACACCTTCGTGCGAGATCGACCCCGGCTCGACTACGCCGACGACGACGGCGCCCGTCCCGGCGAACACCATGATGAACGTGCCGATGAACTCCGCGGTCATGCGCTGCCACAGTGACGCGCTCACAACGCCACCATCGCGATCACGCCAACACCGGAGCGCGGCCAAGCATCATCGTCTTCATCGCATCGGAACGTACGATGCACCCGTGCCGTCGCGCAAGTGTGACACCGCCCTCATTCGCCTGCGCACGCCGAAGCAGGCTATACTCAACCCGATAATAATATTTCCTGCCCGCCGGTGAGATCATCGCGCGGGAATGGTGAAGCCATGACAACGAAGGAGAACGAGGCTGCGGCCCTGCCGCTGGCCTCTATCTTCCCCATCGCCAGCGACATTTCCCCTGCCGGCCACCTGCGCATCGGCGGGTGCGACACGCTCGCCCTCGTCGAGCGCTACGGCACGCCGCTCTACGTCTTCGATGAGGCGACGCTGCGGCACCAGGCCCGCGCCTTCTTGGGCGAGTTCAGCCGGCGCTACCCGGACACCACCGTTCGCTACGCCGCCAAGGCCTACATCAACGGCGCGTTGGCACGGCTGTTCGCGGAGGAAGGACTGAGCCTGGACGTCGTCTCCGGCGGGGAGCTCGCGCTGGCGCTGGCCAACGGCTTCCGGGCGGACCGCATCGAATTCCACGGCAACAACAAGACGCCGCAGGAGATGGAAGAAGCGCTGCGCGCCGGCATCGGCCGGGTCGTGCTGGACAACTACGACGAGATCGAGCTGCTGGAGGCGACGGCGGCCCGCCTGAATGTGCGTCAGGCGGCCATTCTCCGCGTTGGCCCCAACGTGGACCCCCACACCCACGGCCACACCACGACCGGCCTGCTCGATAGCAAGTTTGGGCTGCCCATCCCCACCGGACAGGCGGAGGAAGGCCTGCGCCGGGCGCTGGCCGCACCCCACATCGACCTGCTTGGCATTCACGCCCACCTGGGATCGCCCATCTTTGAGACGAAGCCGTACCCGCAGGCCATCGCCGTCATGGCGGACTTCGCTCTGGCGATGAAGCAAATGCACGGCTTCGACTGCCGGGAGTTCAGCCCCGGCGGCGGCTTCGCCGTCCAGTACGTGACGGACACTCCCGCGCCGGAGCCCGCCATCTACGCAGAGGCGATCACCTCAGCCCTGCGCGATGCATTCACCGGGCGCGAGCTGCCACTGCCCCACCTCTCAATCGAGCCGGGGCGGTCGCTCATCGGGCGGGCCGGGGTCGCGCTGTACACCGTCGGCTCCCGCAAGGAGATCCCGGACGTGCGCACCTACGTCTCGGTCGATGGCGGCATGGCCGATAACATTCGCCCCGCTATCTACGGCTCCAAATACGAAGCGCTGGTCGCCGGGCGGCCCCTTGCCGCGGCGGAGGAAACGGTGACCATCGCCGGCAAGTACTGCGAGTCGGGCGACGTGTTGATCAGGGACATCGCCCTGCCCCCACTGAAGGCGGGCGATGTGCTGGCCATCCCCGCTTCCGGCGCCTACTGCCTGGCGATGGCCAGCAACTACAATCTGGCGCTGGGCCCCGCCGTGGTGCTGGTGGCGGAGGGCCGGGCGCGCCTGGTCCGCCGCCGCGAGACCTACGAGGACCTGATGCAACGGGATGTCTTCGAAGACGGGGACGTGATCGGCTAATGTGGAGCATCATCGGCCATGAACGCGCGGTTGCCTCCCTCCAAAGCGATATCGCCGCGGGACGGGCGGCCCACGCCTACCTCATCAGCGGACCGGCCGGCATCGGCAAGGGCGCCCTGGCGTCCGACCTCGCCCGCGCCCTCAACTGCGAAGCGGCGACGGCGGAGCGCCCCTGCTGGCATTGCCGCGCCTGTGAGCGCATCGCCGCGGGCAAGCACGCCGACGTGGAGATCGTGACCCCGCGCTCCCTCTGCGATGTGACCGAACACGACCACAGTCGCGATAGTTCGCCATCCCTGCGCATCTGTCAGATACGGCGGGTGGAGCGCGACGTCGCCCGGACGCCATTCGAGGGCCGCACCCGCGTCGTCATCATCGACCCGGCGGATGCGCTCACGGTGGAAGCCGCCAACGCCTTCCTCAAAACGCTAGAGGAGCCTCCGCCCAGCAGCACCCTCATCCTGCTGGCCAGCAGCCCGGAAGCGGTGCTGCCAACGGTGCGCTCGCGCTGCCGCGCCCTCACGCTGGGGCCGGTGCGGGCCGCGGCGCTACGCCAGGCGCTGATCGAAGCTCAGGGTGCCTCTGAAACGGAGGCGGACCGGCTGGCACGGCTGGCGGAAGGCCGCTCCGGCTGGGCGCTGGCCGCCCTCGCCGACGAGGGGCTTATCGATGAGCGGCTCACGCTGATGCGCCGCATGGAAGCGCTCACGGCAGCGCCGCGCGATGAGCGGCTGGCCTACGCCGAAGAAATGGGGGAGCGCTGGCCCGCCCGTCGGGATGACGTGCTGGCGGAGCTTGCCGCCTGGCAGGCGTGGTGGCGCGACGTCCTCCTGACCCGCGTGGGCCGGGCGGACCTAGTCACGCACCGGGAGCTGGCCGATGCCATCGCCATCGCAGCAGAAAAGTACGCGCCGCTCGTTATCGTTGACACGCTGGAGGCGGTGCGCAACACCGTCCGCCAGCTTGAAGAGAACGCCAACGCCCGCCTGGCGCTGGAAGTTCTTATGCTTTCGCTGCCGCCGGCCACGAGGCCCGCGGCGGCGACTATCGGGGAGAATAAGTGATGGCTACATCCGTCGAAACCATGGTGGGAATCCGATTCCGCGATGCCGGCAGAATCTTCTCGTTCGATGCCGGCGACCTCCAACTGGACCTGAGCGAATACGTGGTCGCGGAGACGCAGCGCGGGCCGGAGCTGGGCCGCGTCGTCATCGCTCCCGGCCAGATGCTGGCGGGGGAGTCCGGACGCGACATCCCGCCCATCCTCCGTATCGCCACGGCGGAGGACCGGGATGCCGCCTCCCAGCGCCAGGCGGAGGCGGCGCAGGCCGTCGGCGCGGCCCGCCGCGTCGCCAATGCGGAAGGGCTGCGGCTCACTATTGCCTCCGCAGACATGAACCTCGATGGCACCTCGCTCACCCTCTACTACGAATCGGACGAGAACGTCGACTACCGCGCCATCGTCCGCGAGCTGCGGGAAGCGATGGACACCGATGTGCAGGTGGAACACATCGGCTCACGCGATCGCGCCCGGCTCGTCGATGGCTACGACCGCTGCGGGCTGCGGCTCTGTTGCGCGAGCTGGATGAGCAGTTTTCCCAGTGTCTCGATCAAGATGGCGAAGGAGCAAAACCTCGCCCTCAACCCGGCGAAGATATCCGGGGTGTGCGGCAGGCTCTACTGCTGCCTGACGTTCGAATACGAGCAGTACCGGGAATTGCGGGGAACGCTTCCCAAGCTCAACTCCCACGTGAGCACCCCCTCCGGCGATGCCAAGGTGATAGCCGTGAACCCGCTCGGCCAATCGGTGACGCTGCTGATGGAAGCGGACCACAGCCGCATCGAGGTGACGAAGGAGCAACTAGAGTTCGGCAAGCTCGTCCGGCCCATCGGCCTGACGCTGGGTGAACCGACGCCGGAGGAAGACGGCTACCCTGCGCCACCCCCTCCGGCAACGATGATCTCGCGTTTCCCCCCGCGCGAACAACGGGGCGGCCGGCCGCTCCCGCCCCAGAGCCGCGTCGAGCGACCGCGAGGGCCGCGTCCGGAGCAGGGGGCGGGCGATCGCTCCCTGCGCTCGCGACGGCGGCGGGACGAAGGCGGCGCCCCGCCGGAAACGGGGACAACGCACCTTCAACCCGCGCCTACGGCGGCGTCCCCCCAGCGACCATTCGCGCGGCAGCGCCCGGGTGCGTCGCCGCCACAAGCGCAGGGCACGCCCCCGGCCGGGAGCGACATTCAAGGTACGGATGACCCGGCCCGGCGCAAACGCAGGCGCAGGCGTCGGCGCGGCGGCGGGGGCGGAGAAGGGGGCGGTCCCGCGGCCAGCACCGGACCGGCCGACTAGCCCTTCGCGTTCAGGTCCAACTCCAGCGAGAGGTCGAGCGCGCGGGCGGAGTGCGTGAGCGCGCCCACCGAGATGAAGTCCACGCCCGTCTCTGCGATCGAGCGAACGCGCTCTAGCGTAACCCCGCCGGATGCCTCGAACAGGGCGCGGTGCCGGCCCAGGTCCACGGCAGCGCGCATGGCATCGTTCGTCATGTTGTCCAGCAGCACCACGTCCGCACCAGCCCCCAGGGCCGCGCGCGCCTCATCGATGCCGGTCACTTCGACCTCGATGCGAAGGGTATGGGGAGCGTTGGCACGAGCTTCTCGCAGGATGTCCGCCATGGTCAGGCCACGCCGATACGCCGCCGCCAGGTGATTGTCCTTGAGCAAGACGCCATCGTGCAGGCCGAAGCGATGGTTGTGCCCCCCGCCGGCGCGGACAGCGTACTTCTCCAGCGCGCGCAGCCCCGGCGTCGTCTTGCGCGTATCGAGGATGCGCGCCGGCAGGCCCGCGATCCGCTCCACGTAGGCCCGCGTCAGCGTGGCGGTGCCGCTCAGCCGCTGGGCGAAGTTGAGCGCCACGCGCTCGCCCTGGAGGATGGCACGCAGCGGCCCCCGGATCCGCAGGAGCGGCTCTTCGGCGCTAAAGCGCCCACCTTCTGGGACTAACATCTCCACGTCAACCCGCTCATCCAGCAGCGCGTAGGTGGCGGAGACCATGGGGCCGCCGCAGAACACGCCCGGCTCCCGTGCCAGGAGCAGCGCCGTCCCCCGCTCACCCGGACCCACAATGGCGAAGGTGGTGACATCGTCCCAGGCGCCGTCTTCCCGCAGCGCCGCCTCCGCCTGCGCCAGCAATGCGGCCTCATCCGGGGCACGCAGCGCGCTTTCAGCCATTCCTGACCCCCTTGCGAAACGTGATCCGCCGCGCCCAGGCGGGGTCGGTGCGAGGATAATCAGAGCGATAGTGCGCCCCCCGGCTCTCCGTGCGCTGCAGCGCGGCTTCCGTCACCAGGCGGGCGACCCACACAAGGTTGGCCAGCTCCAGCGCCGCCCGGTCGCCCCGTTCCGGAAGCGCCGCCGCCAACGAGGCCAGCCGCTCCCGCGCCGCCGCCAGCCCCTGCCCGGTGCGCTCAATGCCCACCTTCTCCCACATGATCGACTGCAGGAGCGGCAGCGTCGGCGTTTCGCCCCTCACCGGCTGGGACGGGGAGAGATCGAGCGTTTCCGCGGTGAGCGCCGGCGGGTCTCCCTCAGCCCGGCCCAGCGTGGCCTCCACCGCCTGCTTCGCGAACACCACCGTTTCCAGCAGGGAGTTGCTGGCCAGCCGATTGGCCCCGTGCACGCCGGTGCAAGCCACCTCTCCACAGGCGTAGAGCCCGGGCAGAGTAGTTCGCGCCCAGACATCGGTACGGACGCCGCCCATGATGTAGTGGGCGGCGGGCGCAACGGGGATCGGCTCCCGGGTGATGTCGAGCCCGTGATCGAGGCAGTAGCGATAGATCTGGGGAAAGCGGGCGGCGGTGTACTCCGGAGCCAGCCGCGTCACGTCCAAGAACACGTGCGAAGAACCCGCCGCCCGCATTTCCGTGGCAATCGCGCGGGCGACGATATCGCGCGGGGCAAGCTCCGCCCGCGGATCGTACTCCGCCATGAATGGGCGTCCCGCCATGCGCCCCACGGGGCCTTCCACCGCCCGCAGGACGGCGCCTTCCCCGCGCACCGCCTCAGAGATAAGGAATGTGGGCACGCCGGGCATGCGCAGCGCCGTGGGGTGGAACTGGATAAACTCCATGTCCTGCAGCTCCGCCCCCGCATGGTACGCCAGCGCCACGCCATCGCCCGTGGCCACGGCCGGGTTTGTCGTGATGCCGTAGAGCTGGCCGGCGCCCCCGGTGGCGAGGATGATATGCCGCCCAACGAAATCCTCCCGCAGGGGCGCCCCCTCCGTCGCCAGCGTCGCCACGCCGGTAACCCGGCCGTCCTCCATCAGCAGCCGCTCCACGAGGCGATGCTCCAGCACCGTGATGCCGCTCAGCCGGGCGAGACCGCTCAAGGACAGCTCTATGTGGGCGCCCGTGCGGTCGCCGCCGGCGTGGATGATGCGGGAACGGCTGTGCGCCGCTTCCCGGCCCAGCGCTAGCTCGCCGTGCGACGTGTCGAAGGGGACGCCGAACCGCGCCAGGTCGGCGATGCGCGCGGGCGCTTCCTCCGCCAGCACGCGGGCGGCCACCTCATCGACGAGGCCCGCCCCGGCGGCGATCGTGTCGCGCAGGTGCAGTTCCGGGGAGTCGTCCCGGCCCACGGCGGCGGCGATGCCGCCCTGGGCGTACTTCGTGTTCGTATCGTCGATGGCGCCCTTGGTCAGCAGGACCACGTTGCCGTGGTCCCGGGCGAGCAGGGCGGCATACAGCCCGGCGACGCCGGAGCCGATGACGATGTAGTCATGGGTGTTCATGGGGGAGCGGCGCTGAACGCCGCTACTTCACGGCCAGCATGCGGTCCAGCGCCACGCGGGCCCAGCGCTTCGTCTCCTCGTCCACGCTCACGCGGTTGACGACGCGCCCCTCCACCAGCTCCTCCAGCACCCATGCCAGGTAAGCGGGGTGCACCCGGTACATGGTGGAGCAGGGGCACACGACCGGATCGAGGCAGAACACCGTCTTGTCCGGATTCTCATGCGCCAGCCGATCGACGAGGTTAATCTCGGTGCCGATGCCCCAGGCGCTGCCGGGCGGCGAGTCCGTGACCTGCCGGACGATGAACTCGGTGGAGCCGGCGCTGTCCGCCGCCTGCACCACCGGCAGCGGACACTCCGGGTGCACGATGATGCTGATGCCGGGGTATTCCTCCCGCGCCCGCCGGATCTGGTCGACGTTGAAGCGGGCATGCACAGAGCAGTGCCCCTGCCAGAGGATGACGTGGCTCGCTTCCAGTTGCTCACGCGTGGAGCCGCCGAGACTGCCGGAGGGGCGGTGGTAGTCCCACAACACCATCTCCGACTGGGAGATGCCCATAGCGATCGCCGTGTTGCGGCCGAGGTGCTGATCGGGGAAGAAGAAGGCCCGCTTGCCGCGCTCAAACGCCCAGGCCAGCACCTTCGCCGCGTTGGACGACGTGCAGACGATGCCGTTGTTGCGGCCGCAGAACGCCTTCAGCGAGGCGGCGGAGTTGATGTAGGTCACGGGGATGATGTCGTCCGTGCCGATGGTCGCCGCCAGCTCATCCCATGCGGCGTACACATCGTCCGGGTCCGCCATGTCCGCCATGGAGCAGCCGGCGGCCATGTTGGGGAGGATCACCTGCTGGTTGGGCTGGGAGAGAATATCGGCCGCTTCCGCCATGAAATGGACGCCGCAGAAGACGATGAATTCCGTATCGCCGCGGGACGCCGCCCACTGGGCCAGCTTGAGCGAATCGCCGCGGAAGTCCGCGAACTGGATGATGTCTTCTCGCTGGTAGTGGTGCCCCAGGATGACGGCGCGGTCGCCCAGGCGGGCACGGGCGGCGCGGATACGCTGCGCCAGCGCATCGGCGGAGAGCGCCCAGTACTCCGCCGGGATGTCCCGCTGCCACGACGCGAACGACCGCTCCTGCGCCAGCGGGACGGTGGCAAGCCCGGTGTTGGTCTCGCAAACGATGTCCGAAAGGAGCAGAACCTGCTCCCGTGGCTTTGTCACCATGCTGAACCCCTGCGCCTGGCGCTCACGACAGTAAGTGTTTTCTCTACGCTTACTGTCGTGCCATAAGATTATCTTCGGCAGTGGCTTCGTGTCAAATAGACGCTATCAGTCCGTGCAATCGAGAAAACGACAAAACCGGCCCCATTCGGCCGATCTCTCGTCCTTTGACGCCACCCCTTAGTGGGTGTGGCCGCCGGGGCCGTGGCTGTGCCCGTGGCCAGGAGCGGGAGCCGGCGCCTCGCTGCCACCGGTCGAGGGCGATTCCGCCTTCTTCACGGCGGCGGCAGCGGCGCCTTCCATTGCTGTGTCCTCATCCCTGCCGCGGCTATCCGTGGCGTAGAATCCGCTGCCCTTGAAGACGATGGCGGGGACGCTGATCATGCGCTTTGCCTCGCCCTCCCCGCACTGCTCGCAGGCATGCGCCGTGGCGGCGTCGAACCCCTCGCGCTTCTCGTACTGAGCGCCGCAGGCGGAACAGCGATAGTCGTAGGTAGGCATTGGCAGTGGTCCTCTGATCAGTTCGGAATTATGTAGTCAGTGTACGGTTTCAGGAGATCGGTAACAATAGGGGAGCGCTACCCTCCCACATAGGCCACGGTCACGCCCTCCCCGCCTTCGGCGCGCTCCGCCGTCTCGTAGGAACGCACCAGCGGGTGCGCCGCCAGCCGATCGCGCACCGCCCGGCGCAGCGTGCCGGTGCCCTTGCCGTGGATGATGCGGACGCGCGTAAGCCCGGCGCGAAACGCCTGGTCCAGGAACGTCTCCACCTTCGGCATCGCTTCATTCAGCGTCTGCCCGCGCACCTCGATCTCCTCCGCCGCGCTTAACGGCGGTGGCGGCAGCGACACTTCCAGGACAACGCCGCTGCCGTGGGCGACGCGGCGCACCTGCTCCCGCCTCACTCGCGTATGCAGCGAGCCCAGCATCACTTCCAGCTCTCCACGTTCGTCCGGCGGGCCAAGCGCCTCCCCCGGCTGCTCCAGTCCGGTGAGCCAGACGCGGTCGCCGGCGACGATCCGATCGACCGGTGTTGCCTCTTCGCCATCGCCGCGGCGGCGGCGTAGCCGACGCCTGCGCTCGATCCGCTCCGCCACGTCCGAGGCCTCCTCCAGCCGGGGAGCGGCCGCTAGCAACGTCTCCCGCTCCGCCCGCTCGATGTCCCGGCGGGCGCGCCGGAGGGCGAGCCGGGCGTCACGCACGTCCTCCTCGATCTCGGCGCGGGCGGACGCCAGAAGGGATTCCCGCTCCTCTTCGATGCCACGGAGCCGGTCCGCCAGCGCCGTCCGGATCTCCTCCGCCTCCCGGCGGGCGATCTGCTCCCGCTGCCACTCCCCCGCCAGATGGTCGCGCTCCGCCTGCGCCTGCGTAAGCAGGCCGCTGAGCTGCGCCTGCTCCGGCGCGACCGCTTCCTCTGCCCGCCGGACGATCTCCTCCGGCATCCCCAGCCGCCGGGCGATGGCGAAGGCGTTGCTGCCACCGGGAAGCCCGGCGATCACCCGGTACGTCGGCGCCAGGGTGCGCGGATCGAATTCCACCGATGCGTTCATCACGCCGGGGGTCTCATGCGCGAAGGCCTTGAGCTCGCCGTGGTGCGTGGTGGCCAGCACGCTGGAACGGCGCTCCAGCAGCGCTTCCAGCACGGCGCGGGCCAGCGGCGCGCCCTCCGCCGGATCGGTTCCCGCCGCCAGCTCATCCAAGAGGACTAGGCTGGCCACGTCGGCCCCCCGCAGGATGGCGATGATGTTGCTGACGTGCCCGCTGAACGTGGAGAGCGATTGTTCGATGCTCTGCTCATCGCCGATGTCGGCGAAGACCTCGCGATACACCGGCAGGCGCGACCCCACCTCGGCGGGCACGGGCAGCCCCGCCTGCGCCATGCAGGCGAGCAGCCCGGCCGTCTTCAGCGCTACCGTCTTGCCGCCGGTGTTTGGCCCCGTGATGAGCAACACGCGAGCCTCCGTCCCGCCGACGACGAGCGAGATAGGGACAACGCTGCCCTTGAGCAGGGGATGACGCGCGTCGATGAGCCGATATTCGCCCCCGAGAGCGATCCAGGCGGGGTCCTCACCCGGCAGGGGGAGCGGCGCGCCGATGGCGAACCCGAATCGCCCCATCGCCAGCACCAGGTCGATCGCGCCCAGCGCGGCGATGCTTTCCAGGATGGCGGCTTCTTCCGACCCGACGTCGGCGCTCAACCCGCGCAGCACCCGCTCGATCTCGCGCTGCTCTTCCATTTGCAGCTCCCGCCAGCGGTTGCCCGCGTCCACCACCGCCAGCGGCTCGACGAAGATCGTCGCGCCGGACTGGGAGACGTCGTGCACCACGCCGGGAAACTGGGAGCGCTGTTCCGCCTTGATCGGAATGACGTAGCGCCCTTCCCGCAGCGTCACCAGGGGCTCCTGCGCCACGCCCCGGGCCACGGCGGAACGCATGAGCTCCTGCATGCGCTCCATCAGCCGCTCATGGGTGACGTGGACCTCCCGCCGGATGGCGGCCAGCGCCAAACTGGCGGCATCGGTCACGCCCCCCCGCGGATCGATGGAGCGGCGGATCTCGGCGGCCAGGGACGGCAGCGGCTCAATGCGCTCCGCCACGGCGGCCAGCAGCGGGGCCTGCACATCCCGCGTCAGGGTGCGACGTGCCTCCCGCGCCGCGTCCAGCGTTGAAGCGATGTCCAGCAGATCGAGCGGCTCCAGCACGCCGCCCAGCGCCGCCTGCCCCACCGTGGCGCGCACGTCCTGCACCCCGCCCAGGGAGAACGCGGGCCGCTCCCGCAGGACCGCCACCGCCTCCGCCGTCAGCCGCTGGCGGTAGCGCACCTCGTCGTAGTCAGGGGAAGGGCGCAAGGCCAAGGCAAGCTCCCGGCCCACGGCGAACCCGGTATGGGCGGCAAGCCGCTCAAGGATGCGGTCGAATTCGAGCGTACGGAGCGTCTTCTCGTTCAGGCGGATACCCTTCGCAGAGCGATCGCGATCATCCGGCCAGCGCGGGGTAGTGCTTCACCAGCCAGAACTCCAGCCCATCGGCCAGGGCCAGCCAGCTTGCCTCGATGATATCGGTTGAACTGCCCACCGTGCGCCAGGTGTGTTCCCCATCCGTCAGCTCAATGAGTACGCGCACGGAAGCACCCGTGCCGGTCCCCGTATCCAGGATGCGCACTTTATAGTCCAGCAGGCGGACGCGGGCCAGCGCGGGGTATACCTCCACCAGCGCCTTACGGGTAGCCTGGTCCAGCGCGTTCACGGGGCCATTGCCCTCTGACGCGGTGTGGAGAAGGCGGTCGTTCACGCGGACCTTGACCATCGCCTCCGCCAGCATCTCCCGCTGCTCGCCGCCGTCCGACTCCTGACGCCGCCGTTCGACGATGAGGAAGTCCTCAAGCTCAAACGGCGCGCGATAGCCGGGCAGGGAGCGCCGGGCCAGCAACTCGAACGATGCTTCCGCCCCTTCGTACTGGTAGCCGCGCGCCTCCATCGCCTTGACGCGCTCCAGCAGCGCCCGCGTTTCCTCGTCGGACAGCGGCATGTCAAAGCCTTGCTCACGCAGCTTCACGCTGATGTTCCGCCGCCCGGAGAACTCGGAGACGAGGAAGCGGCGGTCGTTGCCCACCACCTCGGGCAACACGTGGTGATAGGATTCCGGGCTCTTCGTGATCGCCGCAACGTGCAGCCCCGCCTTGTGGGCGAAGGCGCTCACCCCCACGTAGGGCTGCTGCGGGTTGGGCAGCATGTTGGCGACCTCAGCGATGTAGAGCGCGGTCTCGGTCAGCCGGGCAAGCTGATCATCCCGGACACAATCGATGCCGAGCTTCAGCTTGAGATCAGCGATGACGCTGAACAGGTTGGCGTTGCCGCAACGCTCTCCGTAGCCGTTGGCGCAGCCCTGCACCTGGCGCACGCCCGCTTGCACGGCGATGAGCGTGTTCGCCACCGCCACATCCGCATCGTTATGGACGTGGATGCCCAGGTCATGTTCCGGCGCGGCGCGCTTGAGCGCCTGGATCGCCGTCCAGATGCCGTCCGGCAGGGTGCCGCCGTTCGTATCGCAGAGCACGCTCACTTCCGCCCCGGCGCGGGCGGCGGCGCGGACGCATTGGAGGGCGTAGTCCTCATTGGAGCGGAAACCATCGAAGAAGTGCTCGGCGTCGAAGAACACGGCCAGTCCTTCGCCCTTGAGATAGGCGATGGAATCGGCGATCATCGCCAGGTTCTCCTCCAGCGATGTTTCCAGCACCTCTTCCACCTGGCGGTCCCAGGCCTTGCCCACCAGCGTGACCGCTTTCGCGCCGCAGGCCAGCAGCGCCTTCAGATTGGCGTCGTCCTCCGGGCGGGTGCCGGCGCGACGGGTGCTGCCGAAGGCGACAAGGGTCGCGTTCTGCAGCACCAGCTCCCGCCGCAGCGCCGCCCGGGCGAAGAACTCCGCGTCCTTCTTGTTGGAACCGGGGAATCCGCCTTCGATGTAGTGGACGCCCAGCTCATCGAGCTTACGAGCGATCTTGATCTTGTCCTCAACGGAGAAAGAGATGCCTTCCATCCCCGCTCCATCGCGCAGCGTCGTGTCGTACAGGTCTATCGTTCGTGATGGCAACGTCATATCCTCGCGTTCGTCCGATTCAGCGGTTCGCCGACGACGCTGCCCCAATGGCGCCCGCCCGCGCGTGGCGGACGGTGGAACAAACCCCTGTGCACTTCAACATCGATCCCTCTGCTCTCGGCCTCAAGTCCGGTTCAAACGCTCCCGATCGCCTCGGCGATGCGGTCGCCCATCGCGGTCGTCGTCAGCACCGGCGCGCCCTCATTAGCGATATCGGCGGTGCGGTAGCCCTGCTCCAGCACCCTGGTGACGGCACGCTCGACGCAGGCGGCCTCGTTCTCCAGCCCGAAGGAGAGACGCAGCATCATCGCCATGCTCAGCACCATCGCGATCGGGTTGGCCTTGCCCTGCCCGGCGATATCCGGCGCGCTGCCGTGAATCGGCTCATACAGCCCCATGCGGCGGCCACGGCGGACGCCAGCGCCCAGGCTGGCGGAGGGCAGCATCCCCATGGAGCCGGCCAGCACGCTGGCCTCATCGGTGAGGATATCCCCGAACAGGTTCTCCGTGACGATGACGTCGAAGTCCGCCGGGCGGCGGATGAGGTGCATGGCGCAGGCATCGACAAGCATGTGCTCCAGCGCCACGTCCGGGTACTCCTTCGCCACCTCGTTCGTCACCTCGCGCCAGAGCCGGCTGGATTCCATGACGTTCGCCTTGTCCACGCTGGTCAGCTTCTTGCGACGGAGACGGGCCAGGTCGAACCCGACGCGCACCACCCGCGCGACTTCCTGCTCCGTATAGCGCAGCGTATCGACGGCGCGACGGCCGGCGGCGGTGCGCCAGCGGCGCTTCGGCTTGCCGAAGTAGATGCCGCCGGTCAGCTCCCGAATCACGACGATATCGACGCCCCTGACCGTTTCCGCCTTGAGCGGCCCGGCGTCCACAAGGAAGGGGGCCACTTTCACCGGCCTCAGGTTGGCGTACAGGCGCAGCCCTTTGCGCAGCCCTAGGATGGCGTCCTCCGGGCGCACCAGCGCCGCGGGGTTATCCCACTTGGGGCCGCCGATGGCGCCGAACAGAACCGCGTCACATTGGCGGCAGCGCTCCAGCGTCTCCGGACGCAGGGCGACGCCGAACTTGTCGATCGAGGCGCCACCGACGATGTCCTCCTGGAGGGCGAAGTCGTGCTTGAAGCGGCGACCGACCGCCAGGAGCGCCTTAACGCCTTCCGCCGTTACCTCCGGGCCGATGCCATCGCCCGGCAGGACCATGATGTTCGTCCGCAATGAAAGCTCCTTATACGTTGGCGTGCTGCCGCTCAAAGGCGGCGATCTCGTCCACGTGCTCCAGCGTCAGGCCGATGTCATCCAGCCCGCGCAGCAGGCAGTCCCGCCGAAACGGATCGACCTGGAAGGTGGCGATGACCCCGCCGGTGTCCGCTACTTCGCAACGCTCCAGGTCAACGCTGAGCTGGTACCCCCCCGCCTCCGCTTTCCGCATGAGCTGCTGAACCATATCTTCCGGCAGCTCAATGGGGAGCATGCCGTTCTGGAAGCAGTTACTGCGGAAGATATCGCCGAAGCTGGGCGCGATGATCACGCCGAAGCCGTACTCCAGCAGCGCCCACGGCGCGTGCTCCCGCGATGAGCCGCAGCCGAAGTTGCGGCCCGCCACCAGGATGCGGGCGCCCTTGTACTTCGGATCGTTGAGGGCGAAGTCCGGCGCCTTCGCCCAGTCGAAGAAGAGGAACTCGCCGAAGCCGGTGCGCTCGATCCGCTTGAGGAACTGCTTGGGGATGATCTGGTCCGTGTCCACGTCCGCCCGATCGAGCGCGGCGACGAGTTCGGTCATCTTCTTGAAAGCTTCCATCGCTATAACATTCCTTGCCCGGCGAGTCTAACGACTTCGCCCAGGTATTGGTTATTGCCCGGATCAATGTGTCGTTCGCGATGCTTACCCATCACATCCACATCGATCACATACTGTCCGGACGCCTTCTTCTGAACAGTCTGCTTCACGAGAACGACACCATCATCATAGAAATAAACTCCTGCGCCATGCTTCAAGGTTGACTCACGTCAGTTCACCTTTTCCCAAAACCGTTCGTGGTGAGCTTGTCGAACCACGAACCCTCAATAGCCCTCCGCACTAGTTTACCTTCCAATCGCGGATATCGACGAAGTGCCCCGCAATGGCGGCGGCGGCGGCCATGGCCGGACTCACCAGGTGCGTCCGCCCATCGCGGCCCTGCCGCCCCTCGAAGTTGCGGTTGGATGTGGAAGCGCAGCGTTGTCCCGGCTCCAGGATATCGGGGTTCATGCCCAGGCACATGGAGCAGCCCGCCTCCCGCCATTCGAATCCGGCTTCGCGGAAGACGCGATCGAGCCCCTCCGCCTCCGCCTGGCGTTTTACCGGGCCGGAGCCGGGCACCACCAGCGCGCTGACGGTGGGGGCCACCTGCCGTCCCCGCACCATGGCGGCGGCGGCGCGCAGGTCCTCGATCCGCCCGTTGGTGCAGGACCCGATGAACACCTTGTCGATGGTCACGTCCTGCAAAGGGGTACCGGGCTTCAGCCCCATGTACTCCAATGCCCGCTGAACGGATTCGCGGTCAGCCGGAGCGCTGTAAGAGGCCGGGTCCGGCACGGAGGCGGTGATCGGCGCCACCTGGCCGGGGTTCGTGCCCCAGGTCATCTGGGGCGCCAGCGTTGCTGCGTCGATCTGGACGACGCGATCGTAGGTTGCGCCCGGATCGGTGGCGGCCGCACGCCAGCGCTGGACGGCGGCGTCAAACGCCGCGCCCTGCGGCGCCTGTGGCTTACCGCGCAGGTAGGCGAAGGTCACCTCATCCGGCCCGATCATGCCGGCGCGAGCGCCTCCCTCGATCGACATGTTGCAGACGGTCATACGCCCTTCCATGGAAAGGCCGCGGATCGCCTCGCCCGTGTACTCAATGACGTGGCCGACGCCTCCGGTCGTGCCGATCTGGCCGATGATCCCGAGGATCAGATCCTTCGCCGTCACGCCCTGCGGAAGGGTGCCGTTCACCCGCACTTCCATCGTCTTCGGCTTGTCTGTCACCATGCACTGCGTGGCAAGCACGTGCTCCACCTCCGAGGTGCCGATGCCCATGGCGAAGGCACCGAATGCGCCGTGGGTGGAGGTGTGGCTGTCCCCGCAGACGATGATCATCCCCGGCTGGCTGCGTCCCTGCTCCGGCGAGATGACGTGGACGATGCCCTGGAGCGGGCTGTCCAGCCCGTACGTCTCGATGCCAAAGTCCCGGGTGTTCCCCTCCAGCACGTCAACCTGCTGTCGGGAGACCGGATCGGCGATCGGCTTATCGCGGTCGGTCGTCGGCACGTTGTGGTCGACAGTGGCCAGCGTCAGCTCCGGGCGGCGCACTTTGCGACCGGCAAGGCGCAGCCCCTCGAACGCCTGCGGCGATGTCACCTCGTGAACGAGGTGCAGGTCGACGTAGAGGACGACGGGCTTCCCCGGCTCCTGGTGCACGACGTGAGCATCCCAGATCTTATCGAACATGGTCTTGGGCGCCATGTCTCCCCCTTTCTTACGGCAGTGCCGTTACGGGTTGCGCCGGACCTGAGTGTCGGCGGCGGGCTGGCTCGCGGAGAGCAGCCGGTTGATCGCGTTCATGTACGCCCGGGCAGAGGCGACAAGGATGTCCGTGTCCGCCCCCCTTCCGACGTAGGTGTGCCCGTCCTTTTCCACGCGGATGGTGACCTCTCCCTGCGCGTCGATACCCTCCGTCACGCTTTTCACGCTGAACTCTGTGAGGCGGCTATCGACCTGGATGATCCGGTTGATCGCCTTGCACACCGCATCGACCGGACCGGATCCCAGCGCCGCATCCTGCAGGATGGTGCCGTCCGGCGCGATCAGCCGCACGGTGGCCGTCGGCGTGATGTGATCGCCCGCCGTTACCTGCACGTGGTCCAGGTGGTATACCTCCTGGTTGGTACGCAGCTTGTCCGCAACGAGCGCCTCAAGGTCGCGGTCGTCGATCTCCGTCTTCTTGTCCGCTAGCTCCTTGAACGCCAGGAAGGCCATGCCCAGCTCTTCCTCGTTCAGGTCATAACCCAACTGCTCCAGCCGCGCCTTGAACCCGTGCCTGCCGGAGAGCTTGCCCAGCACCATTTCGGCGCCACCGGAGGGCCAGCCGATCTCCTTGGCGTCCATGATTTCGTAGGTCTCGCGCATCTTGAGAATGCCGTCCTGGTGAATGCCGGACTGGTGGCGGAAGGCGTTGGCGCCCACGATGGCCTTGTTCGGCTGCACCGTCATGCCGGACAGGTCAGAGACCAGCCGGCTGGTGCGGTAGATCTCCCGCGTCTTGATCCGGCTATCGATGGCGAAGAAGTCGCTGCGGGTACGCATCGCCATCACCACTTCCTCTAGCGCCGCGTTGCCGCCGCGTTCGCCCACGCCGTTGATCGTGCACTCGATCTGGCGTGCGCCCGCCCGCACGGCCGCCAGCGAGTTAGCGGTGGACAGGCCGAGGTCGTTGTGGCAGTGGACGGAAATGGTCGCCCGGTCGATGTTCGGGACGTTGGCCTGCACGCCCCGGATGAACTCGTGGAACTCGGACGGGATAGCGTAGCCCACGGTGTCCGGGATGTTCACCGTCGTGGCGCCGGCATCGATGCATTCCTTCAGCATGCGGTAGACGTACGCCCGCTCAGAACGGGTGGCGTCCATGGGGCTAAACTCGATGTCATCGGTGAACTTCTTGGCGTAGGCCACCATGGACCGCGCCATTTCCAGCACTTCCTCGCGGTCCTTGTGCAGCTGGTGCAGCATGTGGATGTCCGAGCTGGAGAGGAACACATGGATGCGCGGATGGGCGGCGTGCTGTACCGCCTCCCAGCAGGCATCGATGTCCTTCTTGTTGGCGCGGGCCAGCCCAACGATAGCGCAGCCCCGAATCTGCCTGGCGATGGCAGCGACCGCCGCCAGATCGCCGGGGGAGGAAGCGGGGAACCCCGCCTCCAGGTAATCGACGTTCAGCTTCTCTAGCTGGGTGGCGATCTCCAGCTTGTCTGCCACGTTATAGGAGACGCCGGGGGACTGTTCCCCGTCACGCAGGGTCGTATCGAAAATCAGTACGCGATCGGCCATTGTAGTTCACTCCTTGGCACGGGCCCGGCATTCCGCACGGGCGCGACTCATCGCTCCACTTCCTCCGGCCCTTCCGTTCCCGTCAAGCGGAAACGAAGGGCCGCGGAAGGGCGAGTCGCACCCCGGATAGTGCAAGCAGAGCCGTCATCGCGCCCGATCCCAGTCGCATTAGTATGCCCCACCGTCCTTGCTCTTCTTCAACCAGGTCATCATGCCCCGCAGCTCCGCCCCCACCTGCTCCACCGGGTGCTGGGCATCGCGGCGGCGCATGGCGTTGAAGGACGGCCGCCCCGCCCGGTTCTCCAGGATCCACTCCTTGGCGAAGACGCCGTTCTGGATCTCCTCCAGCACCTTCTCCATGTTCTTCCGCACGTGCTCATCAATGATGCGCGGGCCGCGCGAGTAGTCGCCGTACTCCGCCGTATCGCTGATGGAGTAGCGCATGTAGGCCATGCCTCCCTCGTACATCAGATCGACGATGAGCTTGAGCTCGTGCATGCACTCAAAGTAGGCCAGTTCCGGCTGGTAGCCGGCCCCGACCAGCGTTTCGAAGGCGTTCTTCACCAGCGACGTGATGCCGCCGCACAGGACGACCTGCTCCCCGAAGAGGTCCGTCTCCGTCTCTTCCTTGAACGTGGTCTCCAGCACGCCCGCCCGCAACGCGCCGATGCCCTTGGCATAGGCCATCGTGACCTGCCGCGCCTGCTCACTGGCGTCCTGGTGAATGGCGAAGAGCGCCGGCACGCCGCCGCCCTCCTCGTAGACACGGCGCACCAGGTGGCCGGGCCCCTTGGGGGCGACCATCGTCACGTCGACGTCCGGGGGCGCCTTGATCTGGTCGAAGTGGATGTTGAAGCCGTGGGCGAACATCAGCGTCTGCCCCGCCCGCATGTGCGGCTCGATCGCCTGCTCATAGAGCTGGCTCTGGATCTGATCCGGCACCAGCATCATGATGATGTCCGCCGCCTGGGCAACATCGTTCACGGACGCCACCTTGAGCCCGGCCTGCTCCGCCTTCTTCCAGCTGGGGCTGCCCGGGTACAGCCCCACGATGACATCGCACCCGCTGTCCTTGAGGTTCAGCGCGTGGGCGTGCCCCTGGCTGCCGTAACCGATGATGCCGATGGTGCGGCCCTTCAGAACCGAGAGGTCGCCATCCTTGTCGTAGTACATCTGCGCCATTGCGTTTCCCTTCTCCCCGTTAGTCGCTGACAAACGGGAGCGCCTTTTTCGGCCGGCGGCCCGCCTGAGCGTGGAACTCCCGGACTTCCTCCGGCTCGTCTTCCTCTACCTTTGTCGGTTCGGCGATCCCCCGCGTCAGCGCGACCCGGCCGGTGCGCGCCAGTTCCTTGATTCCGTACGGCTCCATCAACTCGATGAAGGCGTCATTCTTGTCCTCATCCCCGGCAACCTGGATGGTGACGGACATATCGGCCACATCCACTACGTCGGCGCGGAAGACCTGCGCGATCTGGATCACGTCCGCCCGATTGGCAATGGTGCAGGCCACCTTCACCAGCGCCAGCTCCCGCGCGACGATGGGCAGATGGGTGATGTCCGCCACCTTCACCACGTCGATAAGCTTGAACAGCTGCTTCTCCACCTGCTCAACGACCGTGTTCGCGCCGTCCACGACGAGGGTCAACCGGGAGATGCCCGGCGTTTCCGAATGGCCGACCGCCAGGCTTTCGATGTTGAAGCCGCGGCGGCGGAACAGACTGGCCACCCGGTTGAGCACGCCCGGCCGGTCCTCCACCAGCGCGATGACGGTGTGCAGCGTGGCAGAGCGAGCTTCTCTGCCCGCCATTACACCTTCACCTCATCCGCGCTCTCCACGGTTTCCAGCAGCGACGCGCCCGCGGGCACCATCGGCCAGACGTTGCCCGCCTCCTGCACGTGGAAGTCCAGGAGGAAGGGGCCATCGTGCGCCCGTGCTTCCGCGATGGCGGACGCCACGTCCGTCTTGTCGTCGATGCGAAGCGCCCGGATGCCGTAGGCATCGGCCAGCTTCACGAAGTCCGGCTGGGAGATGTGGACGTCCACCAGGTTGTCGCGGTAGAACAGTTCCTGCCACTGGCGAACCATGCCCAAGAAGCCGTTGTTCATGATGGCAAACTTGATCGGCTGCTTCTGATCGACGATGGTGGCCAGCTCCTGCAGCGTCATCTGGAAGCCGCCGTCCCCGGCGATGGACCACACCTCCAGATCCGGACGCGCCGCCTGCGCCCCCATGGCCGCCGGCACCTCGAAGCCCATTGTGCCCAGACCACCGGAGGACACCCAGCGGCGGGGGTGCCGGAACATATAGTGCTGACCGGCCCACATCTGGTGCTGACCGACGCCCGTGACGATGATCGCCTCGCCCTTCGTCGCCTCGAATATCTCCCGGATGACGAACTGCGGCGTCAACTCCGTGGTGTCCGGCATCTTCAAGGAGGGATGCTCCTCCCGCACGCTATCGATCCAGCGTAGCCAGTCCCCGTGGGTGGCCTGCGCGATCTCCGGCGTCAGCAGGTCGAGCACCTGGGCAACATCGCCGAGGATGGGCGCGTGGGTGACGAAGTTCTTGCCGATCTCCGCCGGATCGATGTCGATGTGGACGATCTTCGCTTTCGTATTGAAGTCGGCGAAGCGCCCCATCGCCCGGTCATCGAAGCGCATACCCACGCCGATGACGACATCGGCTTCCACGGCCGCCATGTTCGCCCAGTACATCCCGTGCATGCCCATAAAGCCGTAGGACAGCACGTGGTCTTCGCTGATGCCGCCGATGCCGAGCAGGGTGGTGAGGACCGGGATCTGCGCCTTCTCCGCGAACTGGCGCAGCGCCGCCGTTCCGCCCTCTGACTGGATAACGCCGTGCCCGGCCAGGATGACTGGCTTCTGTGCCTCATCGATGACCCGGGCGGCGCGCTTCACCTGCGCCACGTCCACCGCCTTCGACTCCGTGGGCTTGTAGCCGCGGATGGAGACGGTGTCCGGGTACTCGAACTCCGCCTCTTCGATGAAGACGTCCTTGGGGATATCGATCAGCACGGGGCCCTTGCGCCCGCTGTTGGCGATGTAAAACGCCTCCTTGAATGTGTAGGCAAGGTCGGCGGCGTGCATCACCAGGTAGTTGTGCTTGGTGATCGGCAGGGTAATGCCGGTGATGTCGGCTTCCTGGAAGCCATCGCGGCCCAGTAGCGTCCGGGTGACGTTGCCGGTGATGACCACCATGGGCACGGAGTCCATCATGGCGTTGGTGATGCCGGTGACCAGGTTGGTCGCGCCGGGGCCGGAGGTGGCCAGGCACACGCCCACTTTGCCAGAAACGCGCGCGTAGGCATCGGCGGCGTGGGCCGCCGCCTGCTCATGCCGGACCAGGACGTGCTTCACCTCAGGGTGTGAGGGAAGTCGATCGTAGAAGGGCAGGACAACGCCTCCTGGGTACCCCCAGAAGATATCGACGCCCTCCAGCTTCAAACATTCCAGGACTATGTCCGCGCCGCTCATACGCATGGCGGTGTGCCTCCATCTGCTGCTACCGTAGCCACCGGGCCTCCGCGTTCCGAAGGCCCTCCCCGCGGGTGAACCGGATCAGCCCGCTACGGCGCGGCCGCTGGCGTTACCCGCCCGCCTTGCGGCGCGGGTCTGGCCAGGGGCCGGTGTGTGCTCCCTGCTCGTCATCATCGTTCCATCCTTCGACACACCCCGGAGATCGAAAACGCCCCGTCCCCCACAGGGACGAGACGTAAAAGCCCCGCGGTGCCACCCTTTTTGGTTCAACGTCCGCAGCCATTGACGGATACGGCGTTGAGCCCCGCTCTTCCGCTGTAACGGGCGACCCCGGCCGTCCTTACTGATTTCAGGACGGCGGCTCCAGGGCGAGTTCGGGCTCATTCCGCCGCCGGGCTTCCACCGTGCTCCCGGCTCGCTGGTGCGGATGGGAACCGTACTGCTCCCCTTCGCTGCCTTTTCGATAGCGATTAGCGTCAATTCTACGGGGACGTGTTACGTCACGTCAACAGGGATCAGGGCCCACGGGCCGACTCCGTGCGAAGCCGAGATTCCAGCGCCGCCTCATCGATGGGGGCGCGGGCCAGTTCGCGCCCGTCCTCCAGCGCCACGACCGGGATGACCAGCCAGTAGCGCGCCTCCAGCGCCGGGTCGCTTTCGATATCGACGCGGCGAAGCGTGCAGCCCAGTTCCGACGCCAGCGGGCCCAGCATCCGCGCCGCTTCCTCGCACAGACCGCAGCCCGGCCGCTCGTACAGCACGATGCCGCGCGCCATCAGCGCCCGGCCGCCGCGCGCCGCCGCTCCGCCCGGCTGGAGCCGACGGGCGCCCAGTGCGTCAGCACCCAGACCAGCCCGATCACTCCGGCGACGATGGCGCCGATGGCGATGACCTGGGCCATGCGCAGCCCGTCCAGCACCAGCTTATCCTCCCGTAGGAAGCTGAGGAAGAAGCGCAGCACCCCGTACGCCAGCACCCAGGTGAAGAAGCCAACGCCGGGACGGCCCACACGCGTCCAGAGCAATAGAAGCAACCCCAGGATCGCCAGGTCACCCAGCATCTCGTACGCCACAGCGGGGTGCTGCGGCGGCAGCCCGATGGCGGGGCTGTTGGCGTGGGTGTAGCGCACGGCCCAGGGCAGCCCGGACGATTCAGCAAGGTGTTCCCCGTTGATGATGTCGCCGATGCGCCCGATCGCCATGCCCAAGATGCCGCCCGCGGCCCCGGCGTCCCCGATCGTGAGCAGCGGCACGCGGCTCTTCTGGTAGGCGGCAAACGCGAAGCCGGTCACGATGCCGCCGATCACGGCGCCGTAAATAGAGATGCCCCCTTCATTGATCGCGAAGACCCCGCCGAAATTGTCCTCAAACCGGCTCCAGTTCTCCGCCACGTAGAGCAGCCGTGCGCCGATGATGCCGCCGATGACGACCACAAGCCCCAGCGTGTAGGCATCGTCCGGGTCGGCGCCGCGCGCCGCCGCCAGCCGCAGGGCGAGCCACAGCCCGGTGCCGATGCCAACCGCGGTGAACACGCCGTGCCAGCTGATGAGCAGGCCGAATATCGAGATGATCTCCGGGTTGATGCCGATGTTGATCGTGAGTAGCGTCATCAGTCCTCCTCTTCGCCCTCGTCGGGCGGTAGCGAACCACCGGTGTCCCGGGCAATACGCGCCATCTCCCGGCGGAAGTCCACCGTGGGCTCAGCGATCCCCGCGAAGGCGGTGCCATCGGGGCGAATGCGCACCCACAAGCGCCGCCGCGGCAGATAAAACGTACCGAGCAATCCCAGCAACATCAAGCCCCCGGCGATCCAGATGATCTTACTGCCGGGGTCACGCTTCACCGTGATCCCGGCGATATCGCGCTGTCCCTCGAACGTGTACCGCCGCCCATCAATCAGCTGCGAATGTCCCTCCGTGAGCAGGACCGGGGCATCGCCGGCGCCCGCGAGCAAAACGTAGGGGCGGCCTGCGCGATCCCGCGGCATCTGGACCAGGGCGGATCGCGCCCCCGGCAGATCAGTCAGGACGGTGGCAAGCGCCCCACCCAGCGCGGCGAACTCGAACTCCAGCCCTCCCGCAGTTACGACGCCCCCCTCCGGGATCCGCGCCTGCACCGGGGCGCCCGCCGAAGCCGCGGCTCCGATCTGGAACACCAATAGCGTCCAGCTCTTGCCGCTGGCGTCGTCCGGCTTCACCCCCGCCAGCAGGGTCAGGTCGCGCTGGGGCAGGGTCAGCACGCCCAGTTGGCCCCCCTCTAGCGTATCCGTGAGGGGAAGGAAGTCATCGTACAGGACCTCGCCCGTAACGGCATCGCGCACGCGGACGTTCGGCAGCGGCAGCATGTCCCCCAGCACCAGAGTCTCATCGTACAGCGTCCGGCCGGTGGCCGCGTCCTTAACCAGGAGCCGCGCCGCGTTGGGGCTGAACATGCTCTGGTGGAAGCGAAAGCCTTCGCAGGTCAAGGGGGTGTTCACAGTGGAGCGGCCACGGCACAGCTCCTGCCCGTTGCGGAAGACCGCGAGGTCGGTGTGGTAATCGATGATGTTTCCCTGCGGGTCGCGCCCTTCCACCGTGTCCAGCACCTGCACCAGCATGAAATTCGGATCATCCAGTTTGCCATACACCTTTGCCGTCCCCTCCGGGATGAGTAGCTGCGCTTCGCTCGTCAGCAAGAGGGACACGACGACCCCCGCCAGGATCAGGATGAGCCCCAGGTGGCTGACAAACGTGGCCAGCCCGGCCCAGGGAAACCGATCGGCGAAGAGGTAGGTTGCGCCGTCCTCCCCGCTCTGGCGGACGGCGTAGCGCCGCCTGCGCAGGGCGCGGGCGAGTCGATCCGCGTCCAGAGGCTCAGCAGCGTGCGTTCGGGAGCGGGCGCGCTCGAAATAGTTCTCCGGCACCCGCTCTCTGGGACGAAACACGTTGCGAAGGGTGGGCGGCAGGCGGTTGGCTGTGCACACCGTGACGGAGACCACCAGCACGCCCATGGCGGCGCGGAACCACCAACTGGTGAAGACACTGAACAGGCCCAGCCGGTCCATCGCCCCGGTGAACATCCCAAACTTACCCTGCTGGAACTCCACCCACGCCTGCACCGCCACATCGTTGCCGCGCATGGGAATGGGCACCTGAGGAATGAGCGTGCCAAACAACCCGGCCAGCGCCAGACCGCCCGTCAGGGCGAAGGCGAACCGAACGGAGGTAAACAGCTGCCAGAGCAGCCGAAACGGGTCCCACCACAGGTCGGTATCGACCCGGCCGCGCGCGGAAGCGGACGTGCCAGCTTTTGCCATGACGCCTCCGCCTAGGAGATCCGGCCGAGCTGCCCTTGCAGCTCATCCGGCGTGAGGGGACCGAAGAATATCCCGCGGATCACCCCGTTCCGATCGATGAAAACGCTGCTGGGAAGTCCGCTAACACGATACGCCGCCGCCACCTGCCCCCGCATGTCCAGCACCGTGGCGAAGTCCATGCCGAACTCCTCGACAAAGCCGCGGGCGAGGTTGGCGTTCTCCTGCACGTTGACGCCGATGATCGCCAGATCGCTGCCCCGACGGCGCTGGCTCTCCGCCACGAGCTCCGGCATTTCCTTTCGGCAGGGCCCGCACCATGACGCCCAGAAGTTGAGGAACACGGGGCGGCCAGCCAGATCGCTCAGCCGCAACTGCCCCCCGTCCAGCGTCGTCAGGAGGAAGTCGGGGGCCAGGTTACCCGTCCGCGGCCCCACGGGCGGGCCGGAGGCGCCCCCAGGCCGGGCGACAACGCCGGTGCCGTCGCTCTCTGCCCCGCCGCTTCCACCGCCGCCGCGTTCCACCAGCCAGACGACCCCGACGATGGCAGCGACGGCGAGGATCGGCAGCACGATGCTGCGGAGCGGCCCCGACCACTCTCTTCGGCGCTGCGGCCGCTCGTCCAGCTCCTCCGGGAAGCCTTCCGAGCCGTCCGTCTCTTCGTCAGTCATGCTTCCTCACCTCAGGCGAACAACCGCGCGTAGGCGCGGCGGACCACGTCTGGGGCATCGCCCTGGCTCAGGAAACCCTCGCCGATGCGAAGCTCGAAGTGAAGATGCAGCTCCGCATTCGGCTGATCGAGCGATTCCGGTGTGCCGCTGTTCCCCACATGGGCGATGACCTGACCGGCGCGAACCCGCTGCCCCACCACCGTTCCCGGCTCGATGCTATCCAGATGGGCGTAGCGCGTTACGATGCGCCGCCCGCTGCCGTCGGCGCCATGATCGATCCAGACCTGCCTGCCCCGGAAACGGTCGAGCGTCTCCGGCAGGGAGTCCGCGTTCGCCGCCTCCGCCCGGGTGAGCGGCCGGTAGTCCCGGTCCGCCCGCGTAACCAGCCCATCGCGCGTAGCCATCACATTGGTCCCCCGCGTCACGGTAGCGCAGCTAAGCTCATCGTAGAAATCGACCCCCTCATGGACGCCGTTGCGATAGGTGCGGGGCGCGTTCGGCATGACGGAGTCCGCGTCCGGTATGCAGGCGCCCCTGATGGGGAAGATGAACCCGGTGAGCTGCTGGAGCACCGCGTCGAAGTGCACCGGCGTTGCCGTCAGGCTGGGCGTAGGCGAGGCGACCTGCGGGGGGGCGCCGCTCGCTTCCTGGCCGTCGCCTCCCGAAACACAGGTGCGGACCAACAGCGACAGCACGAAGATGCCCGCCGCGATGGCGATCCACCCCGCCCGCGAGAGCCCGCCGGACCGGCGACTTCTCCCTAGCTGGATGATCGACCTCCCCGGGCCGCCTGGCCGCGCCACGTCCTCCCGGAAAGCGCCCGTGCCGCGACGTTCGCGCTCAGCTCCAGCGCATCGTCCAGGGGCGAAAGGGCGGGCGCGTCCGCCCCGTAGCGATGCTCCAACGCCAGCGCGATCAGCCGGTCCGCGAAGCGCGGATTCTTGGGCAGCAATGAGCCGTGGAGGTAGGTGCCGTAGGCGTTGCGGTGAACCGCCCCTTCCGTCCGGTCTTCGCCATTGTTGCCGTTGCCCCTCGTCACCCGCGCCAGCGGCCGGGCAGCGGGACCCAGGTACGTCCGGCCACCGTGGTTCTCGAACCCGACCAGCGGCGCATCCACCTGCGTAGACTCCGCGACGACATTGCCGATGCAGCGGCGGGCGTCCTCCCCCGGATGGACCGTGACCGCGTCGAACACGCCCACGCCGGGGAGCACATCGCCGGCAGCGGTACGGTACTCCCGCCCCATCAGCTGATAGCCCCCACACACGGCGAGCATCGGCGTGTCCCTCTCAATGGCGGCACGAATGCGCTCCCCCTTCTCCGCGAGGTCACCGGCGATGCGGCGCTGCTCCCGGTCCTGCCCCCCACCGATGAGGATAAGGTCATAGCTCTCCGAGTCGAAGTAGTGCCCGATGCCGATCTCCTCCACCTTCACGCCGATGTCGCGCGCTTCGCAGCGCCAGCGCAGGCAAAGCAGGTTGCCCCTGTCACCATAGATGTTCATCAGGTTGGGATACAGGTGGGCAATGCGGATTTCATATTCCATCGTCCCGCTCCCAGTAGTGTCCCGCCGACGCCCAGCGCCCCAGCGATTCTCGCGCCTCCAGCATGGCGGTGTAGGTCGGCAGCACGTAGAGCGGCTCGCCCTCGCCCGACCGGAGCAGCCCCCCCTGCAACGCCGCCGCGATGTCATGCGTCACCAGCGCGGGCGGCAGCCCGGCGTACTTCAGCCTCAAGGCCATATCTTCCGCCCGCTGCCCGCCGGCGATGACGGTTCGGGCCCGCCCGGCCAGCATCTCGTAATCGACATCCCATATCCAGGATACGTCGGTGCCATCGGCGATATCATCATTGAGGAGGAATACCAGATTCTTCTCCCCTTTCGCGGCAACAATAGTATGGAGCGCCTGGTTCAGCCCCGCCGGATTCTTCCCCAGCAGGAGCCGGACCTCCCGGCCGTTCACGTTCAGCCGCTCCTGGCGGCCGAACGCCGGCGTCGCCGCCGCCAGCCCGGCCCCTACATACTCCCCGGCCAACCCCATCGCCAGCGCGGCGCCGGCGGCGGCGAGGGCGTTGGCCACGTTGTACAGGCCAACCAGCGGTAACTCGATTGTCCTCTTGCCCTCCGGCAGGGTCAACGTGAAGCGAGCGGCGTCATCGGAAAGGTCGATCGACGTCGCCGTCGCATCGGGCGTGGGGCGGCTATCGCCGCAGCCGGGGCAGCGCCACAGCCCGATGTGGCCGAAGTAAAGCGCATCGTAGGCGTAATCCCGACCGCAGCGGGGACACCAGCGGGAATCGGCGGCATGTTCCGCCGCTCCCGCGACGGACGGATCGTCGATGCCGTAGGTGAGGATACGCGCGCGCGTGCCCTCCTGTAGCCCGCAGACGAGCGGGTCATCCGCGTTCAGCACCACCGTCGCCTCCGCGGGGAGGAGACCCAGCGTTGTGCGCCATACCTCGGCGACGGCGTCGATCTCCCCGTAGCGGTCAAGCTGATCGCGGAACAGGTTGGTGAACACGATCACATCCGGGTGCAGTTCTCCCACGGCCATGAGCAGCGTCGCTTCATCGATCTCCAGCACAGCGGGGCGCTCCGGGGCCAGCCCGCCGCGCAGGTCCGCCTCCCGCAGCAGCGTCGCCGCTATGCCACGCATCAGGTTCGACCCCGCCCCGTTGCGGATCGGATCGTGGCGGGCCGCGCGCAGGATGGAGACCAGCAGACGTGACGTGGTTGTCTTGCCGTTGGTGCCGGTAACCAGCACCCGGGGCCCCCGTATCTGCCCCGCCAGCCGCCGCACTACCTGCGGCTCAATCCGCTCGGCGAGCAGGCCGGGCAGCGCCGTGCCTCCGCCCCGGCCGAGCCTGCGCGCCAGCGAGCCCGCCGCCTTGCCCGCCAGAACGGCGGCGACGGTGCGTAAGCGGATGCCCACGGGGGCAGCCCGTTCACCGGCGGTCGTTGGCAAGGCGCTCCCGGTTGGCATGCGGCGCGTTACCGCCGCTGCTCAACAAAGCGGAGGAGACGCTGCTGCAGCACCAGCCCGAGGAATCGTCCGTTTCCGTCCACGACAGGGAGCAGATCGCACCCCGTGGCCGTCATGCGCTCCCAGGCATCGAAAGCGGTCCCATCCACGCGAAGAGCGGTGAATTCGGCCGCCGGGCGCATGACCTCGCTCGCGGGCGCCCCGGGCTGGGCGGCCAGCGATTCTAGGGCAGCCGTACCGGGGATAATGCCCACAACCGTGCCCTCATCGACAACCAGCAGGTGATCCCCGTCCTCGGCCAGTATTCCTTCTTCTTCAATAGCACGCAGGCGCGCCCACGGCGCCACCCGGGGCCAATCCCGTTCCAGCACCTGGCTAACGGGGGCAGAGCGGAGCAGCAGGAAGTCCCGTGCCTGCCCCCAGGCACTTCTGGCCGCCACTTCAAGGAACCCCCCGATGACGATAAAAGTTAAGCCGCTGAGCGGATCGACCCTCCAGCGGCCGTATCCCGGGCCCAGCACAGAGAGCAGCCCCAACCCGATGAGGCCCCAGGCCACGGCTCGGCCCGCCCAGGCGGCCAAACGTGTCGCCCAGAAGTAGCTGCCGGAGACCCCCCAGAGCACGGCCCGCAGCAGCCGCCCGCCATCTAGGGGAAGGCCCGGCATCAGATTGAACAGGCCCAGTCCGGCGTTCATCAGCCACAGCCACTCCATGACCACGGTGATCGGGCGGTGCCCGGCGCCGATAGCCGCCCACGCGCCCAGCGCCAGCCCCGCCAGCACGAAGCTGGTTGCCGGACCGACAAACGCGACGAGGAACTCATCCCGCGCCTTCGATGCTTCGCGCGTGATCTGGGAGACGCCGCCGAGGAGGAACAGCCGAATGCCCAGCACGGGGATGCCGAACGCCCGCGCGACGACACTATGGGCCAGCTCATGGACCAGGACGGAGGCGAAGAGGAGCAGCCCGGAAAGGGCGGCCATCGTCCAGTAGAGATGGGAGGCCTGGAAGGGGAGGGCAAGCGGGTACACCCGCAGGGCGAGGAGGGCGGTGACGAATGCGAAGGCGATGAACCAGGATGGGCTAAGCCCTACCGGGAAACCCAGAACCCGGCCCAGTGGAATCGAAGCCCTCATCCTCGTAACCCCCGCGCGACCGGCTGAAAACGATCGCGATACATAATTATGCTAGCCCTCCGGCGTGAACCGACGCAAGCGCAGCGAGTTCAGCATGACCGTGATCGAGCTGGAGGCCATCGCCGCTGCCGCCAGCACCGGGTTGAGGAATCCATGGTCGCCCAGCGCCCAGCGCAGGCTCTCCGGCACGCCGTGGGAGAGCAGCGGGTACAGCGCCCCCGCGGCGACGGGGATGAGCGCCACGTTGTAGAAGAAGGCCCAGAACAGATTCTGCCGTATCGTCCCGATCGTGGCGCGGCTCAGCCGGATCGCCGCGGGGACGCCCGCCAGATCGCCGCGGATCAGGGTGATGTCCGCCGCTTCGATGGCGACATCGGCGCCGGTGCCGATGGCGATGCCGACATCGGCCTGGGCGAGGGCAGGCGCGTCGTTGATGCCGTCCCCCACCATGGCCACCACCTCACCCACTTCCTGCAGCCGGCGCACCTCATCCACCTTCGCTTCCGGCAGCACTTCCGCCATGACGCGGTCGACGCCCACTTCCTTGCCGATGGCTTCCGCTGTCGCCCGGTTATCGCCGGAAAGGAGGACGACCGTCAGCCCCATCCGCCGCAGCCGATCGATGGCCGCCGCCGACCCCGCCTTCACCGTGTCCGCCACACCGAGGATGCCGGCCAGCCGGCCGTCGATGGCGACGTACATCGCCGTCCGCCCCTGCGCCTCGATTCCCCCTCCCAGCTCCACCGCCCGCTCCAAAGCAAGCGCGCGCTCCCCCATAAGCCGGGCGTTGCCGATGACCAGGTGGCGATTCTCCACCACGGTTTCGATGCCGTGCCCGGGAAGAGCGTGGAACTCCAGCGGCTCCGCCAGCGTGAGCCCGCGTTCCTGCGCGCCATCGATGATCGCGTGGGCAAGCGGGTGCTCGGAGCCCCGTTCCGCGCTGGCGGCCAGACGCAGCAGCTCACCTTCGTCGATATCCCCCAGCGTGACGACATCGGTCAGGCGGGGCTTGCCCAGGGTCACCGTGCCCGTCTTGTCCAACACGACGGTGGTGATCCGGTGCGCCTGTTCCAGCGCTTCGCCGCCGCGCACCAACAGCCCGTGCTCCGCTCCCTTGCCCGTCCCTACCATGATCGCCGTGGGTGTTGCCAGCCCCAGGGCGCAGGGACAGGCGATGATCAGCACCGCCACGGCGTTAAGCACGGCATACTGCAGAGCAGGCTCCGGACCCAGCCAGAGCCAGAGGACGAAATCGACGATGGCGATGACGATGACCACGGGCACGAAGTAGCCGGAGACCACGTCCGCCAGCCGCTGGATGGGCGCCTTGGAGCCCTGCGCCCGCTCCACCAACCGCACGATCTGGGCCAGGGCGCTGTCCGCCCCCAGGCGCGTGGCGCGGTAGCGGAAAGCCCCGGTGCGATTCAGGGTGGCGCCGTACACCGCGTCGCCCGGCCCCTTCTCCACGGGGACGCTCTCGCCGGTCAGCATGGATTCATCGATGGCGGAGCGCCCCTCCACCACCTCGCCATCCACCGGGATCTTCTCCCCCGGCCGCACCAGCACGATATCGCCGGGGAGGACTTCCTCCACCGGGATGTCGCTCTCCACGCCGTCGCGAATGACGCGGGCCGTCTTCGCCCGCAGCCCCAGCAACCGGGTGATGGCGGCCGATGTCCGTCCCTTCGCCCGCGCCTCCAGGTAACGGCCGAGCAGGATGAAGGCAATGATGGCGGAGCTGGTCTCGTAGTACACGTGCGGCTCCGGTGCGCCACCCGTCGTCAACAGCCCCGGGGCGAACGTCGCCACGACGCTGTAGCCATACGCTACCGTCGTGCCGACGGCGATGAGCGTGTTCATATCGGTGGCGCCATGCCGCGCCATGACCCAGGCCCCGCGATAGAACTGCCAGCCCGCCCAGAACTGCACCGGCGCGGCGATCAGGAAGAAGAGGGGGTGCATCACCCGCATCGGCATGGCGTCGATAAGGGGCAGGCGCTGCCACTGCATCAGGGTCATGGTGAGGAGCGAAACCACCGCGCTCACCAGTACCCTGGCCCGCAGCCGGCGCGCATCTTCGGCGTGGCCCGCGCCGACATCCGGGCCGGGCTGTTCATCCGTGATCGGCCGGGCGTCGTAGCCGGAGGCAGCGACCGCCGCCACCAGCACCGATGGCTCGACCGTGCCCGGTAGGAGCGTCACGGTGGCGCGCTCGGTCGCCAGGTTCACGTTCGCTTCGACAACGCCGGGGACCTTCTTCAGCGCGCGTTCCACCCGCATGACGCAGGAGGCGCAGGTCATGCCATCGACCGCCAGCGTCATCTCTTCGGAGAGATCCTGCCCCGGCAGGGGTGTCTGTACCGCCATGTCCATCACCTGTTGGGGGCGTTAGAGCTAACGCCCCGCCGATTCATACAGTTCCAGGAGTTCGCTCACCACTTCGCCTTCGTGGCCCTCTTTGATCCCCTGAACAACGCATCCGTTGAGGTGGTTTTCCAGGATAAGCGCCTCCAGCTTTTCGATAGCCTTGCGCACCGCGTAGGTCTGCTTCAGCACGTCCACGCAGTAGCGGTCTTCCTCGATCATCCGGCGCACGCCCTGGAGATGCCCTTCGATGTAGCTGAGCCGCCGAAGGACCTGGGGGCGGGTGTCCGTGTTCACCGGAACGCGGTGATGCGCGTGGGATTCGTCCATCGCGTGGTTCATTCTTGCGGCACCGCCAGCGCCGTTTCCACGACCTCACCCCAGGGCAGCTTCACCGTGCCCGCGTCCAGGTCAAACGCCTCGTCCCCGGGCAACCTCGATTCCAGCCGCTGCCGTGCACCCGGCCCGACCATGAGCAGCCGCCCGCAGCAACAAGCGCCCGGCTTCTCGGGGGGAGCGGCAGCATCGTAGATAACGCCCGCGATACATCCACAGGGACATGCGTAATTCACGTGGGCCTGGTGGGGGACGTCGCCGGAACGGGTAGTGTATTTCATCTCGCTCCTCCCAACCCCGCGTAGGGGCACGGAGGAGCATACCATAAACCCCCGGTAGGGGGGTAAGGAGGCATACCACCGGGCGTGTCCGCCCGTTCCGCGGGAAAGTGGAACCGGCTAGCCGCCCCACTCCGGGTCGATGTCGCGCAGGGCGGTGGCGAGCTGGCCGAGATGGGCGATCGTGGCGTGGGGGACGTGTTCTCCCGGCGCCTTGCCCCCGACAAGGACGCTGCGGATGCCCGCCCGATGCGCCCCGGCGATATCGAGCCGCGGGGTATCGCCCACGAACACCGCATCCTCCGCCGCGATGCTGAGCGTCGCCAGCGTGTGATGGAACACGGCCGGGTCCGGCTTGCACCGGCGCAGTTCATCGGAAAAGGTGAGGGCCGCGGGCTCCAGGTAGTGCAAAAGCTCCAGCCGCTCCAGCATCCGCCGCAGGGTGGGGCCGGGGGCGCTTCCGGTGTTGGAGATAAGCCCCATGCGCACACCCGCATCGCATAACGTTTGCAGCGCCGGCACGGTGCCCTCGAGAACCGTCGGCAGTATATCCACCACGCCTTCTGTATAGGCGCGAAAGACGGCGTCGAAGCCACCGCCTTCGTGCAGAGTCTCCGGCGCGCCGAGATGGGTGAGGAACGTGCGCACCTGCTCTTCACCGGAGATGTCCAGCTCCCGCGCCCGCCGGGCGGAGCAGGCGCGCACGTTCGTCAGGAACGCGTCCTCGATCTGGGCGCGGTCGGCGGGGAAGCCCGCGAGGGCCAGCGTCCGGCCGATCTCCCCCGTGCGGAGTTCCCGCCGCTTTTGCTGCACCTCCGGTGTATCGAGGATCAGCGTTTGCCACAGGTCGAAGATGACGGCGCGGATCGCCATATGCGCTCACCAGAAATAGCGAGGCCGGGTCAACGACCCGGCGTCTCACGTTGTGATCAATCTACGGGCTACGAGGTTCAAGGCTGGCCAGGAGGCAGGGTAGGACTAGCCGCTCTTTTGGTCCGTGTTCTCCGGCTTTGGGGCCGGCTGCGCCTGGCTGTTCATCTGCACCGCTTCCCCGTCCTTGGACGCGGAGCGGAACTCCTTGATGCCGCGGCCAAGGGCGCCGCCGATCTCCGGCAGCTTGCCTACCCCGAAGATCACGATTATAACGACCAGGATAATCAGTAACTCAGGAACACCGAGATTTGGCATGTACCCCTCCTCCCGCTCACTCCGCGGGGACCTTCCGACAGAGCGTTAGCCTATCACGCGGTCCCGGCGTTGTCCACGCGCAGAAAAGGGTCCACGGGCTCGATGTAGACCTCCATCACCCCGCCGCAGATCTTGTCCGGGCCGTCGATCTCGTTCGTCAGGTCGACCGTCACCACGCGCGCCGCCCCACCCTGCACGATCGCCATCGCCTCGATCCGCACTTCCGCCTCCCCACACCCGCCGCCAATGGTGCCGCAAAAGGAGCCGTCCGCCCGGATCAGCATCTTCGCCCCGGCGCGGCGGGGGGTGGACCCGCGCGTATGCGCCACCGTCGCTACCGCCACGCGCTCACCGGTACGGATCGCCCGGGCCAGAGCCTCATACACGTCATTCATACAGCCATGATACGCCGGGCGCTCCGCCGCTTCAACGGCGCGTCATTCAGCGTCGGCTACTGCGTCGGCGTCCGCCGTCGGCAACTTGGCCCGACGCTCCCGCATCGGCCTGCCGCTACCGCCACGTTGGAGTTGGATGATCTCCGCGATGATGCTGACGGCGATCTCCGCTGGCGTCTCCGCCCCGATGTCCAGCCCGATGGGCGTGTGCACCCGCTCCAGTTCATAAGGGGGGACTCCGTCTGCCACCAGGTGACGCAGCACCGCGCCCACACGCCGCCGGCTGCCGATCATGCCCACATAGCGCGCGCCCCGGCCCACGGCCTCTCGCAGCGCCGTCTCATCCTGGCGGTGGCCCCGCGTTACGATGACCACGTACGTGTCCGCGCCGATGGGAAAGCGGCGCACTTCCTCATCGAACTCGCCACAAATAGCCTGATCGGCCATGGGAAAGCGCTCCGGGCTGGCGTACTCCGGCCGTTCATCGATCACGGCCACGGAGAAGCCCAGGTGCTCCCCGATGGTGGCGAGCGATAGCCCGATATGTCCGCCCCCGACGATCAGCAAGGTCTCCGGCGCGGCGATGGCTTCGATCAGCACCTGGTAGGCGGACGGATCGGCGCGCTGCGCCGGCGTCCCGTCCGGGTGCAGCCACACGGTGTGGCTGATCCGATCGCGCAGCGCCTCCAGCGCCGCGGCGCGGGCGCCGTCCTCCAGCGGGCCGCCCCCCAGCGAGCCCAGCCCCTCGCCTTCGGCACGCACCAGCAGGCGGGCGCTCACGTCGGGGCCGGCAGCGCCCTCCGGCCGGGCGATGACGGTGGCGGTGGCGACGGCCTCGCCCCCTTCCAGGGCGCGGAGCACCGCCTGCGTAATCGCAATGGTGGAATCAGGCATCATCGTCAGACGTTGAACAGAATGTTCATGACGTCCCCATCCTGGACCCGATACAGCTTGCCTTCAACCCGGAGCTTCGCCCGCTTGCGCGCCTCGGCGATCGAGCCCGCCTCCAGCAGGTCGTCCCAGCGCACGACCTCCGCCCGGATGAAGCCGCGCTCCAGGTCGCTGTGGATCTTCCCCGCCGCCTCCGGCGCCAGCGCCCCGTCACGGACGGTCCAGGCGCGGCATTCGTCCTCCCCGGCAGTGAAGAAGGAGATAAGGCCGACGAGGGCGTAGGAGAGCAGGATCATGCGGGCCAGGGACGATTCTTCATCCGCCAGGCCGAGCTCGCGGCGGAACTGGTCCGCCTCTTCTTCCGGCAGGCGCGCCAGCTCCTCCTCCAGCTTCCCGGCCAGCGCCGCGACCTCCGTGTTGAGCGGCATCCCTTCCCCGCGAATCTCCGCCTCCATCTCCCGCGTGCGGCCGGCGGCGTCGTCCCCCACGTTGAGGACGACGAGCAGCGGCTTCAGAGTAAGGAACTGGTAGGCGGACAAGAGCTTCCGCTCATCGTCCGTGAACGGTTGGGTGCGCAGGGGCACCTCTGATTCGATGCCCGCCTGCATCCGGCGCAGCAACGTCAGCTCACGCTCCGCCTCCCCGCGTTCGGACGCCTTGATCGACTTCATCTCCGACTGGATGCGCTCCACCCGCTTCTCGATCAGGGCGAGATCGGCGAAGGCGAGCTCCAGCTCCATCGCCGCGATGTCCCGCTTCGGATCGACCGTCTCCTCCGGGTGGGGAACGGCCGGATCGTCGAAGGCGTGCACCGCATGAATAAGCGCGTCGCAGCGGCCGAGGTCGGCGAGGAAGCGCGAACCTGGCCCGGTGCTGCCCTTGCCGAAGGCCGTGCCTGCGCCGGGAAAATCGACATAATGGATGTCGGCGGGCGTGTGCTTCTTCGGCTTGAAAAGGGCGGAGAGCCGATCTAGCCGCTCATCCGGCACCTTGACCACCCCGATGTTCGGCTCCGTGGAAGCGCTGTAGGCGCCGGTGGCCGCCTGCCCACGCGTCACCGCGTTGAACACCGTCGTTTTGCCGGAGCGGGCGAGCCCGATGATTCCTACCTGCATGCCGTCATCATAGCATCGCCGCGCCGGATGACCGGGCGTAGGCGCAGCCGTCCACCAGCGGGCAGCCGCAGCAGCGGGGCGCGCGCCTGGTGCAGCGGCGCTTGCCGTGCTCCACCAGCAGGGCGTGGTACTCGTTGTAAAGCGCCGCGTCCGCCGGAAGCGCAGAGGTGAACAACGCGCGGTAGTCCCCGTAGCTGCGCTCGATCGGCGCGAGGCCAAGCCGATCGACGATGCGGCGGGTGTAGGCGTCGATGACGAACGCCGTCTTGCCCGCCGCGTAGAGGGCGATGGCGTCGGCCGTCTCCGGGCCAATGCCCGGCACCGCCAGCAGCGTCTTTCGCAGGGCGCCTACCGGGAGCGCCAGCAGCGCCGCGAGGTCACCATCGAAGTGGGCGTAGAGCATGTCCAGGAACGCCCGCAGCCGGCGCGCCTTCACCCGGAAGGTGCCGGAGGGACGGATCAGCTCCGCGAGTTCCGGCTCCCCCAGCCCGCTCATCCGCTCCGGGGACAGCACGCCGGCCCCTCGCAGCGCCGCCAGCGCCCGCTCCACGTGGGTCCACGCCGTGTTCTGGGTCAGGACCGCCCCCACGATGACCTCGAACGCGTCGTGCCCGCCCGGCCACCAGCCCTGGGGGCCATACACCGCGAGCAGGCGATCGTAGACCTTCCCCGCCGTCAGGGCTGGCCGATCCACGCGGGCGCCCGTGCGTCAGGGACGCTGTCGTAATACGGGATGTACGGCTTGATATCGAGCACCGGCGTGCCCTCCAGCGCATCTAGCCCGCGCACCCGCACCGTGGCGCCATCTATCCCCCGCAGCCGCACCACCGTCATCCCGATGGGGTTGGGGCGCGCCTGCGTTCGCAGGGCGAACACGCCGATCTCCCCCGGCGCAGCGGGCGGGGACTGCGTCCGCACGTCCCGCCCGTCGTCGCCGACCTCGTGGAGGGCGAACAGCACCCAGATGTGCGAGTAATCGGCGAGCCCGCGCAAGGCGGGAACGCAGTCATCGCTGAGGGCGAGCTCAGAATCGATAGCGGCCCAATCGGCGGGGACACGTGAGGGAGCATGCCGGACGTGGCCGATGTCCCTGTATGGGGCCGGAGCCGGCGCCTCCACCGATACTTTCCTCCACCCGAGTCCCATGCCGCACCTCCGTTTCTCTTAGCTTCGAAATGTGCTACGATCAACGCACATGACACAAGCATCCCAATACACCGCGCGCGATATCCAGGTACTCGAAGGGCTGGAGGCGGTCCGCCGCCGTCCGGGCATGTACATCGGCAGCACCGATGAGCGCGGCCTCCATCACCTTGTCTATGAAATCGTCGATAACTCTATCGACGAAGCGATGGCCGGCTACTGCGACCGGATCGACATCGCCATCCTCGCCGATGGCAGCATACGCGTCCAGGACAACGGGCGCGGTATTCCGGTCGATATCCACGATAAGACCGGCCAGTCCGCGCTGGAAACCGTGATGACCATCCTCCACGCCGGCGGCAAGTTCGGCGGTGGCGGCTACAAGGTGTCCGGCGGCCTCCACGGCGTGGGCGCGTCCGTCGTCAACGCCCTCTCCTCCGACCTCTGGGTGGAGGTGCGACGCGATGGCAAGGTGTACCGGCAGGAATACGCGCGTGGCGTGCCGAAGAACCCCATCGCGGTCGTCGGCAAGGATAAGGGTACCGGCACCACCACCTGGTTCTGCCCCGATCCGTCCGTGTTCAGCGATGCCCAGTTCGATTACCACACGCTGGCCCAGCGCTTCCGCGAGATGGCGTACCTCACCAAGGCGCTCTGGATCCGCTTCGTCGATGAGCGGACGGCCATGGAGCAGAACTTCTACTTCGAGGGCGGCATCTCCTCCTTCGTGCGCCACCTGAACAAGGGCCGGGCCGTCCTGCAACCGCTTCCGATCGCCATGGAGCGTGAGGTGAACTCCGTCTCCGTCGAAGTGGCGATGCAGTATAACGACGGCTTCAGCGAGGCGACGTTCAGCTTCGCCAACTGCATCAACACGATAGATGGCGGCACCCACCTCACGGGCTTTCGCTCCGCCCTCACCCGCGTCCTGAACGAATACGCCCGGCGCAACAAGCTCCTGAAGGATGACGACGCCAACCTGTCCGGCGAGGACGTGCGCGAAGGCATGGTGGCGGTGATCAGCGTCAAGCTGCCGGAGCCCCAGTTCGAGGGCCAGACCAAGACCCGGCTGGGCAACAGCGAGGTCAAGGCCATCGTCGAATCCGCCGTCGGGGAGGGCCTGAACGAATACCTGGAGAACCACCCCCAGGACGCCCGGCGCATCATTGAGAAGTGCCTCACCTCCGCCCGCGCCCGTGAAGCGGCCCGCAAGGCGCGCGACCTCGTCATCCGCAAGGGGGCGCTGGAAAGCAGTATGCTCCCCGGAAAGCTGGCGGATTGCGCTGAGCGCAACCCGGAACTATGCGAGCTCTACCTTGTTGAGGGCGATTCCGCCGGCGGCTCCGCCAAGCAGGGCAGGGACCGCCGGTTCCAGGCCATCCTCCCCCTGCGGGGCAAGATCCTGAACGTGGAGAAGGCCCGCGCCGATAAGATGCTGGCGCATGAGGAAATTCGGGCAATCATCACCGTGCTGGGCACCAACATCGACCAGAGCTTTGATCTGTCCAAGCTGCGCTACAACTACGTCATCATCATGACCGATGCCGACGTGGACGGCGCGCACATCCGTACCCTCCTGCTCACGTTCTTCTTCCGCCACATGCAGGAGCTGATCCACGCGGGCAACCTCTACATCGCCCAGCCGCCGCTCTACCGCATCCAGAACGGCCGCAACCACGCTTGGGTCTACTCTGAGAAGGAAAAGGATGCCTATCTCAAGAAGACCGAATCGAAGAACATCACGGTCCAGCGCTACAAAGGGCTGGGTGAGATGAACCCGGATCAGCTGTGGGAGACGACGATGGACCCGGAGAAGCGCACCATGTTCCAGGTCACCATCGACAACGCCATGGAGGCCGACCTGGTGTTTTCCCGCCTCATGGGCGATGATGTCGCCCCGCGCAAGGCCTTCATTCAGAGCTACGCCTCCCAGGTCCGCAACCTAGACACCTGATCCATGGCCACCCTCATCGTAGAAACACGGCCGGAGCCCTGCCCCCTGCGCTTCAGCGGGGACAGCAGCGATCTGGTCTGGTTCCTTTCCTTCGCCGCCGTGGAGCAGTTCGGCTCGCAGCATGAGCTTTCGCTGGCCACCACGGTGATGCGCCACAAATACAAGCTACGGATGCGCACCCTCCTTCGCTTTGCCGCCGCCGATGACGACGACACGGAGGAGCTGGAGCGGATATGGCAGCCGGCCGCCCCCCTGGCGGAGACGGCGGCCGCCGTGAGCGCGACGCTCTCCTCCGGCGACCTCCAGCTTGACGCCAGCACGAAAGACTTCCCGGCGTTGGCCCCCCTGCTGGCGGAGCTGGAGGCAATGGCCCGCTGGGCGGGCGAACGCGAGGCGGAGATCCGGCTGACCTACCGCCTCTAACCCACCGTCTACCGCGTACAATGGCCCCATGCTCTGGGATGAGCGCGAAACTGCGCGCGCCTACGATCGCTGGCTCTCCGGCAACGGCCCCATCTCCCGCCACATGCGCTGGCTGATGGGCCCGCTGGGGCTGTTCGTGGCCAATACGCCCGTGCTTGCCCTGGTGGAGACGCTGGCGCTGCAACCGGAGCACCGGCTGCTGGACCTGGGGTGCGGGGAGGGCACGCTCGCCCGTTACCTGCAACGCAGCGTGGGGTTTACCCAACCACCCGTGGCGATGGACATCTCGCGGACGATGCTCCGGCTGGCCCGCGCGCTGGCGGACCCGGCGGCGCCGGTGGCGCTGGTCGCCACCTCCGCCAGCGCCCTCCCCTTCGCCGATGAATCGTTCGATTTCGTCATCGCCGCCCACGTGTGGAAGCACCTGGACGACCGCACCTTCCTGCACGATCTGCTGGAAGTGCGCCGGGTCCTGCGCACGGGAGGGTCATGCGTGGCGTGGGAGTTCGCGCCCCGCTCCTCCACCTTGCTCAACCGCTGGAACCGCTGGGTGCTGGAACGGGGAGGGGTCCGCGGTGCTCACCTGCGCGCCTTCCACGTCATCGCCTCCGCCGCCATGGACGCCGGCTTCAGCTACGTGGAGCGGATCGATCCGGGGCCGTTCCTCTGGCCCCCCATCCCGCGGGTCGCCGTTCGCCTCGTCCTCTAGTCGTGGTGGGGATGGAGGCCCGGGCCATCGCTCCCGCCCGGCGGGTAGAGGCGGCCCTCCACAATGTAGCGTGCCACCGCGTCCGGCGTGTAGTACCGGGGCGATCGCCCCTCCCTACAGCGCGCCCGCAACTCCGTCCCGCTCACCGCGATCAGGGACATGGGGAAAAAGATGAGCCGCTCCGCCAGCCCCGCCACAGCGGCGGCGGCCTTATTCACCGCCGCATCATCCCAGCCCGGACGCAGCGCCACCGCGACGTGGGCCAGCCGCGCGATCTCCTCCGGCGCCTTCCAGTTCGGCAGGTCAGCGGCGGAATCGGCCCCCAGGATGAGGAACAGCTCATCCCCGGAAGCGGCCATCGCCGCCAACGTCTCCGCGGTATAGGATGGTCCTTCCCGCTCCGCCTCCACCGTCGACACGTCAAACGCCGGCTCACCC
>SHXV01000032.1 GCA_009693105.1 Dehalococcoidia bacterium | reverse complement strand
TCCCGCAGAAGCGTGCTGCCCTCCGCCGCCCGGATCGCCTCCATCAGGCTGCCCGGCAGCATCTCGATGCCGCGCCGGGTGCGCTCCTCCGGGCTCATATCAGCGACATCGACCTCCGCGGCGTCCGGCAATGGATACTCGTGCTCGATGCCGGCCAGCCCGGCGGCCAACATCACGGAGTACGCCAGATAGGGATTGCAGGCGGCGTCCGGCGCGCGATACTCGACACGGGTCGAGGCTTCGTGCCCTTTCTTGTAGTCCGGCACACGCAGAAGGTCAGAGCGATTGCGCCGGGCCCAGGTGATGTAGACCGGCGCCTCGTATCCCGGCGTCAACCGCTTGTAGGAGTTAACCCACTGGTTCGTCACCAACGTGATCTCCCGGGCGTGGCGCAACAACCCCGCCATGTACGCCCGGGCGATGGGGGAAAGGTGATGAACGTCCTTGTCATCGAAAAACACGTTCTCGTCGCCGCGGAAGAGCGACTGGTACGTGTGCATACCGCTCCCGTTCTGGCCCGCCAGCGGCTTAGGCATGAACGTAGCGTAGACGCCGTTCTTCATCGCGATTTCCTTGACGACAAGGCGATACGTCATCGTCGCGTCGGCCATCGTCATGGCGTCGGTGTAACGCAGGTCGATCTCGTGCTGGCTGGGGGCCGCCTCATGGTGACTGAACTCCACCGGAATGCCCATCTGCTCCAGTGTGAGCACGGTCTCCCGCCGCAGTTCCGTGCCGGCGTCCAGCGGGGTCAGATCGAAGTAGCCGCCTTGATCCAGCGGCTCCGGAGTTTCGGAGTTTCGGAAGTAGAAGAACTCCATCTCCGGCTCCACGTAGAACATGTAGCCCAGGTCCGCCGCTCGCTTCAGATTGCGCTTCAGCACGTAGCGGGGGTCACCAGCAAACGGCGTCCCGTCTTGGTGGACGATATCGCAGAACATGCGGGCCACCGCCTGCTCCTTCGGCCGCCAGGGAAGCAGTTGAAACGTCGCCGGGTCCGGCAGGGCCCGCATATCGCTCTCGCTCATGCGGGCAAACCCCTCGATGGCGCCCCCATCGAAGCTCATCCCCTCCTCAAGCGCCCCCTCAAGCTCATCCACCGTAATGGCGAAGCTCTTGAGAGCGCCCAGAATATCGGTGAACCAGAGACGTATAAACTTCACATCGTGCTCACGGGCCGACTGGAGCACGTACTGAGTCTGTTCCTCCACGGAGTTCCTCCTTCGGCAGGGGGGCGGGATCCGTCTGGCCCTCTGCCCCGCTAAATTCGACAAGGTTATTATAGGAAATCAAGCGAAGCACACGAGCCTGACACATGTTACGTTCAGGTAAATTCGCCCGAAGCGAGGATTCTATGGCTGATCCCACCGCCCCCATCGAGGGGAGCGCCCTGGACACCGCCCTCACCCAGTACCACCGCGCCGCCGATCGGCTCGGCCTGACCGATGGCCTGCGTGACGTGCTGGCCACAAACAAGCGGGAGCTCACCACCCACTTCCCCGTGGAGATGGATGACGGATCGATCCGCGTGTTCACCGGACACCGCGTCCAGCACAATAACGCGCGCGGCCCGCTCAAGGGCGGCATTCGCTTTCACCCACAGGTGGAGCTAGACGACGTCAAGGCGCTGGCAATGCTCATGACCTGGAAGTGCGCTGTCGTCGGGCTGCCCTTCGGGGGGGCCAAGGGCGGCGTCACCGTCGACCCCAGAGCGCTGTCCGCGGGGGAGCTAGAGAACCTTACCCGCCGCTTCACCGCCGAGATCGGCATCATCATCGGGCCGGAGAAGGACATCCCGGCTCCGGATATGGGAACGGATGCCCGCATCATGGCGTGGATGATGGATACGTATAGCATGAATGTCGGCTACTCCGTCCCCGGCGTGGTCACCGGCAAGCCACTGAGCATCGGCGGCACCGTCGGGCGGGAGGAGGCCACGGGCCGGGGCGTGCTCCACATCGCCAGGGAACACGCGCAGGCGACGAACCGGCCGCTGGAAGGGATGACCGTGGCGGTGCAAGGGTTCGGCAACGTGGGCAGCGCCGCCGCCGCGTTCCTCGCTGCCGAGGGCTGCCGCGTCGTCGCCGTCAGCGATGTGGCCGGCGGACGCCACCAGGAAAACGGGCTGAACATCGACGTGATGCGCGCCCTTGCGCCGACGGCCATGACTCACCCCAGCATGCCGGGGGACCTGATCACCAACGCTGATCTGCTCACCCTCCCGGTCGATATCCTTGTTCTGGCGGCCATGGAGGGCCAGATCAACGAACGCAACGCCGACAAAGTGCAGGCTAAGCTCATCATTGAGGGGGCGAATGGGCCCGTTACCACGCCGGGGGAAGAGATACTCGTCGACAAGAACGTTATGATCATTCCCGATATCCTGGCGAACGCGGGCGGGGTCATCGTCTCCTATTTCGAGTGGATACAGGGGCGGCAGGCCTACTGGTGGGACGCGGAGGAAGTGGACCGCCGGCTCCTGGCGCTGCTCCGGCAGGGCTACCACGATGTCGCCGCGGTGAGCCGCCGGCAGGAGGTCAGCCTCCGCATGGCCGCCCTGCTGCTGGGAATCGGGCGGGTGGTGGAGGCGACGAAGACGCGTGGTATCTTTCCCTAGAGACGAGCGCCCAGGCGCGCCGCGCGCGTCGGTCAGTGGTGCCCGTTGTGGCCGCTGCTATCGGCGTCTTCCAGCGCGTCCATGCTCTCCTCGGAGTAGACGCCGCCGAGCTTGCCCCGCCAGACCGTGACGACGAAGTCATCCCTGAACGGCTCCGCCGACATAACGATCCGCTCATCAATGTCGCTGATCAGCCCCTGCAGGTCGTCCTCGCTCATCTCGTCGGGGACGCAGAGCGTCGCCTGGACAACCCCACTGGGGCTGTAGTGCAGGTCCACCCGGCCCACGGGCTCATCCCCATCATTCCCAATGATGTACGCCTCAGACTGGGGGGTACGGGATTCGCGCTCAAACGTGTAGTCCGCCATGGTGTCCTCCAGCGGCCTAGAGCGGCCGCACCTGCCCCGAACCCTGAATCACCCATTTGTAGGACGTCATCTCGCGCAGCCCCATCGGACCGCGCGCGTGCATCTTCTGCGTGGAGATACCGACCTCCGCCCCCAGACCGAACTGACCGCCATCGGTGAACTGGGTGCTGGCGTTGACGTACACCGCCGCCGCGTCGACATCGTCGAGGAAGCGCTGGGCGGCGCTGTAGTCCTCCGTGACGATCGCCTCGGAATGGCCGGAGCCGTACTGCTCGATGTGCGCCATCGCCTCGTCCATGCTATCGACAACACGCACCGCCGCGATCGACGCCAGGAACTCGTACCCAAAGTCCTCCGCCGCGGCCGGCCGTACCCGCGCCCCCAGCGCCGAGCCCGCCAGGATGGCGTGAGAGCGCTCATCGCAGCGCGCCTCGATGCCGTACTCGTTCCAGCGCGGCGCTAGCGCCTGGAGGAACGGCGTCGCCACCCGCTCATGCACCAGCAAGGTATCCAGCGCGTTGCAGACGCTCGTGCGCCGGCACTTGGCGTTGACGGCGATCTCCACCGCCATGCCCAGGTCCGCCGCGGCATCCACATAGGTGTGGCACACCCCGATGCCGCCGGCGACCACGGGCATCGTCGCGTTCTCCACGACGTAGCGGATCAGATCCGCCCCACCGCGGGGGATGAGCAGGTCAATCATGTCCCGCATCTTCAGCATCTCCGCCACCAGCGTTCGATCAGGCGATTCGATCACCTGCACCGACCCCGCGGGGAGCCCCGCCGCTTCGATCGCTTCCCCCACCAGCGCCGCCAGCGCCGTGTTGGAGTGCAGTGCTTCCCGCCCGCCGCGCAGGATGACGGCGTTGCCCGCCTTCAGCGCCAGCGATCCGATGTCCACCGTGACGTTGGGGCGGCTCTCATAGATGGCGGCGATCACCCCCAGCGGCACCCTTCGCCGGGCGATGCGCAGCCCGTTGGGGAGCAGGCGCTCCTCCAACGTCTCCCCCACCGGGTCCGGCAGATCAGCGATGGTCCGCACGTCCCGCGCCATGCCGCGCAACCGATCCGGCGTCAGCAGCAGCCGGTCGATCAGCGCCTCGGTAAGGCCGCCGCGGCTGCCCGCATCGCAATCAGCGGCGTTCGCGGCCAGCACCGCGTCCTGGCGGTCTTCCAGGAGGCCCGCCAGCGTACGCAGAGCCGTATTCTTGGCATCGGTGCTGGCACGGGCCAACTGCCGCGCCGCCGCGCGCGCCGCTTTCCCCTTCGTTACCAGCTCAGAAATCGTGGCTTGCATGGGGTTCTCCAGCGTTGCGAGGTCCCAGATCGAGTGTTTAGCGTATCATCACGCCAAAGCCGCTGTCCATGCGCCCCTTGGTGCGCAGACGCCGGTGCCGCTATACTAAAGCCACGGCCGTCCGGCCAAATCCCACGGGAGGAACGCGGGTGTCCGTGAATCGACCTCAGAATCGGCAGGCCCGCCGCCGCGATAGGGCCGGCGGCGGCCGTGCCAACCGCCCCTCCCCGGTCCGCGCCCCCGGCGGACGCCGCTTCAACGTCGCCCTGATCGCCGCGGCGCTAGGCGGGCTCGCTATCATCGGTCTGCTGGCCTGGGTCATCATCGACCAGCAGACCTCGAAACCACCGCAGGACGACGCCAGCACGGCGCTTCCGGGCGTGTACTACGCCGACCAGGGGCGGGGCCACCTAGAGGCGGGCACTCAGTACGGTCTGTACAACTCCGCCCCTCCCACGTCCGGGCCCCACGATCCTGCTCCGACGTCGTGGGGCGTGCATGACACGCCGGTGCCCAAGGAAAAGCTGGTCCACAACATGGAACACGGCGGGGTGCTCATCCTCTACAACTGCCCCAGCGGCTGCGCTGACATTGTGACGGTGCTGGCCGACTACACGAAGGCCGAGCTGGCGAAAGGAAAGAACATCGGCATGGCGCCCTACCCCGGCATGGATCGCCGCATCGCCCTGGTGGCATGGACACGGCTGGATCCGTTCGATGACATGGACATGGAGCGCGTCAAGCGATTCGTTGATGCGCACGAGCGTCGATTCAACCCGGAAGATATCTAATCAGAGCGAGGGGGCCGCATGTTCGCTGATGGCGGCCCCGTGCTCATCGTCCGGGCCCACGTCGATGACGCGATGTTGGCGGACTTCCGCCGCTGGTTCCGCTCGATTCAGCTCCCTCACATGCTGGACGTCCCGGGGGTGATCGAGGCCCGCCCCCTGAGCGTGCCGAAGCAGCACGATCTGAACTGGATGGTCATCTACCACTTCGCCCCCGGCAGCGAGGTGCAGGCGGCGCTCCAGAGCGAGGAAGCGCGTCTGGCGCGGGACGATTGGACGGCGTGGTCGCGTTACGTGCGCGATATCTCGTTCGAGGTTTACGCCAGCCTGGCCCCGCTGCCGGCGCTCCATCACTGGAACTAGCGCCCCGGTCATTGTCAGTGCTGGTTCGCCGTCCCCGTGACCGGAGGGGCCGCCGGCCCCGCCGCGCCCTCCCGCTGCCGCCGGTAGATGACCAGCGCGACGCCGAACCCCGCGATTGAGACGAGTCCCCCCGCGACCGCATCGAGAAGGGAGCATGGGGACAGCGGCGGCGCGTGGAAAGGGCCGTTCGGACCAAAGACGGGGCGACGGATGGCACCCTACTTGCCCGCAGCGCTGTCTCCCCTACTATGAAACGACGGAGGTGGAACTGTGCGGAAGCGGGCATTCGTCCTTGCGGGGGCCGTCATCGTCGCGGCGGCTGGGGCGGCGATCGGGGTGCAGCTGTACCGGAACGATGATCCGGAACTGCTGACGCAGGCCCCGGCCATCGCGACGGCCACGGCGCCCGCGCCCGCGGGCACGTCGCCAGCGGCCGCCGGCGCGACGGGCGCTCCCCTTCCAGGGGGCACGATACGCTATGTCGTGGGTGCCGGGTCATCGGCGAAGTATGTGGTGAGGGAGAACCTGGCGAACCTGCCGGCCAGCACGAACGCGGTGGGGCAGACGACGAGTGTGAGCGGTGAGCTGCTGATGACGGGGAACGGGCTGGCCCCAAGCCCGCGTTCGACGTTCCGGGTCGACCTGCGAACGCTCCAGAGCGATGAATCGCGCCGGGACAACACCCTGCGGATGAGCGTGCTGCGCACTAGCCAGTACCCGAACGCGGAGTTCGCGCTGACGAGCGTGAGCGGAGGCTTTCCGGCGGGCTATCGTGAGGGGGACGAGGTGAGCTTCACGATATCCGGCAACCTGACGCTGCGCGGCCAGGCGCGCGAGGTGACGTGGCAGGTGAAGGCGCGCCGCTCCGGCGATACGATCTCAGCGGTGGCGGACACGAGTTTCACTATGACGGACTTCGGCATTACGCCGCCGGACATCAGAGGCATTGCCAAGGCAGAGGACGGGGTGCAGCTCCAGGTGGTGCTGGTGGCAAAGCGCGCCGGCTGAGGCCGTCACTGGCCCCCGTCGTCATCGATGGGCGGGCGGGACGGTGGGCGTCCTAGCGGTCCCCGCGTCCGAGGGAACGGTCCCCGCGTCCGGGGGCCGCCACCGCTCGATCCTCCACCGGAGGGGGGACGGCGGCTCATGTTTATGCCGGCGAGCAGCCCGACGATGAGCAGCGCCGCACCCAGCCCGCCCAGCACGACCACTAGGCCGATGGGGAGTCCGCCCCCTCCACCGGAATCGGCCACGGCGCCGGGGACGGGTGTAGCGGTAACGGAAGGCCGCGCTGAGGCGGCGGGACTGGCGGTACGGGTGGGGGAAGCGGTGGGCGTGGGGGACGCGGACGGCGTGGGGGACGCGGTGGGCGTGGGGGACGCGGACGGCGTGGGCGTGGCGGTGGGCGAAGGGCTGGCCGTCGGAATCGGCGAGGCGGTAACAGTAGGGGTGGGGGAGGAATCGGACGGGATGCCCTGGATGCCGCCGCAGTTGATCCCGATGCCGGCCCGCTGGGCGCGGGCGAGGGCATCGTTGCCGACAAAGAAGACGGAGCAGGAGGCGGTGGACTTGCCATCGCGGGCGGACGTGGCCTTCCAAAGGACGTAGAAGACGCCCAGGCGGCCGCTCTTTTCGATCTCCGCGCTGATATGGGTGGGATCGTTCAGGTCGACGCCCGGCCGGCCCAGATCGACGCGGCGGCTGGCGCCGCCGGTCTGGAGTTCGTACACCTGGATGGAGGTGAGCCGGGGATCGGCGTGCAGCCCTTCGCTGAACCAGCCGTCGACGGTTGCGGGGAGGCCAGCCAGCACCTCGCCGGGGGCGGGGGAGAGCCGGACCGCCTGCGGCTCAGCGGTGGCGCTGAGCGGAAGCAGGGCGAGGGCGGCGATTGCGGCGAGGCCGATGCTGCGGAGCACGGTTAGCCGGTCCCCTCTTCCAGCACCACCGCTGCTTCAGTCGCGCGGACGGCTCTGCGCCCCAGGCCGCGGGGCATGGCGAGCAGGAGGATGACCGCTCCCACGAGGGTAAGCAGTCCGGCGAACTGGAAGGTGCCCTGAATATCGAACGTGTCCTTGACGAGGCCACCGCCGACACCGCCCAGCACCAGCCCTACGGACATGGCCGTGTTGATGAACCCCATGAGCGAGCCCATTCCCAGGCTCCGCCCCTGTTCCACGGCGATGGCGTTGACGGCGGGGACGGACAGGCTTTCCGAGGCCCCTGAGACGATAAAGATGAGCAGTACGGCAAGGGCGCTGCCGGCGAAGGGGACGGAGAACGAGGCGATGCCGGCGATGGTAGCGCCGAGGACGATGAGCAGGGTGCGGTTGAAGCTGTCGGCAAGGCGGCCGCCCAGCGGCTGTAGGAGGCCGGAGACGATCTGACGGGTGGAGAAGATGACACCGACCATGGCGGCGGCGGCGCCGAGGTTGCTGGTGAGGTAAAGGGCGGAGAAGGAGACGAGGATGGCCTGGTTAGCCGCCCAGGCGAACTGGAAAGCGCTGAGGGCCCAGACGACGGGGGAGCGGAGCAGGGACGCCCCCGCCCCCTCCTGGCGCTGGCCCGCGGCGGACTTGCGGCGGGTGGTGGAGGGCAGGCGGAGGAGGACGGTGACGAAGGCGAATCCGGCCAGCGCGGCCTGGGAGAGGAAGGCGGCCGCCATGCCGAAGTGGTCGGAGAGCAGCCCGCCGGTGAGCGGGCCCATGCCCCAGCCGATCATGGTGGCGACGTTGAACAGCCCCATGAATCTGCCCTCTTCCCCTTCCGGGGACATCTCCCCGGCGTAGGCCATGGCGACGGGGAAGAGCATCGCGGCGCCGACACCGCCGCAGAGGCGAAGGGCGATAAGGACGTGAAAGTTGGGGGCGAAGGCCATGCCGGTGGCGACGAGGGCGTAGACGAGAACACCGCCGGCGAGGAACGGCTTGCGGCCGAAGCGGTCGGACAGGCGGCCGAAGACGGGCATGAGGGGCGTTTGGGTGACGGCGAACCCGGAGAAGGCGAGCCCCAGCCAGAGTCCGCTGGCGCCGAGCTTTTCCGCGTAAACGGGAAGGAGCGGCCCCACGATGCCCATGCCCGCGGTGGCGGTAAACATGACAAGGAAGAGCACCGTGAACGTGGGTGAGGTGCGAAAGTAGGTGAGAATGCCGGTGCGGGGTGCGGTCACAAGCGCTCTTTCAGGGGGCGAATGTCCCCCATTCTAGCAGACGGGCGGCGCTTTGCCCTATGCCGTTGCGATGCACTATCGCCATGACGACGCGACGCTGGTGCAGGTCGTCTTCGTGCTGCTTGGCCTGGGCGGGATCGGGCTGGTGGCCTACCTCGTACTGGCGCTGCTGATGCCGGCGGAGGGGGAGAGGAAGCGGACCCCGGTGAGAGCGCACGGCAGGCCTGCGGGACCTGACGGAGGGCGTCGGCGACCTGGCGGCCCGGGCGAAGACGGCGCTGGACGAGGGGCGGGCGGGCCGGGGGCTGGCTGGCAGCGACGGAATGACGCCGCAGGTCATGCTGGGGCTGGCGCTCATCCTGATCGGGGCGGCGTTCCTGTTCTCCAAACTTGTCGACGTTTGGGCGGTGGCACGTTTCGCCTGGCCGGCGATCATCATTGCTCTCGGGCTGATAGTGATCCTGCGGGCGCGGCGCTGAGCGGCGCTCTTTACTTGACCCTCGTTCGAAGCGCCACCTATCATGAGGCAACGCCTTCAGGAGGCCTCCCTGTGAACTTGCGCATACCCGGACCAACCCCCTGCCCGCCCGAAGTCCTCGCTGCGTCGGCAAAGCAGATGATCAACCACCGCGGGCCGGAGTTCGCGGAGATGGCGCGCCGGATCGAGGCCGGGCTGAAGCAGGTGTACGCCACCCGCAACAACGTGCTGGTGCTGACGACGGCGGGCACGGGCGCGCTGGAATCGGCGGTGGTGAACACGCTATCGCCAGGGGACAAGGTCCTGTCCGTGAGCATCGGCGTGTTCGGCGATCGCTTTGCCTCGATCGCCAGCGCCTACGGCGCCGAGGTGACCCGGCTGAAGTACGAGCAGGGCACGGCCGCCGACCCGCAGGAGGTAGCGAAGGCGCTGCGGGAGGACGCGGACTACAAGGCGCTGCTGATCACCCACAACGAGACCTCAACGGCGGTGACGAACCCGCTGGCGGAGACCGCTCGCGCTATCCGGCGCAGCGGGGACGAGCGGCTGATTTTAGTGGACGCGATCAGCAGCCTGAGCGCGCTGCCGCTTCCCGTGGATGAGATGGACTTGGACGTGGTCCTGAGCGGCTCCCAGAAGGGCTGGATGGCCCCGCCCGGTCTAGCGATGGCATCGGTGAGCGAGCGGGCATGGCGGGCGTGGGAGCAGGCGAAGATGCCGCGCTTCTACTTCGACTACGGCCGGGCGCGGGATTCCGCCGCCAGCGGGCAGACGCCGTGGACGCCCGCGGTATCGGTGTATTTCGCGTTGGACGCCGCCCTCCAGATGATGCTGGCGGAGGGGCTGCCGGCGATCTACCAGCGGCACGAGCGCATCGGCGCTTACACGCGGCGGCGGCTGCAGGAGATCGGGCTGGAGCTGTTCGCCGACCCGGCGCATGCATCGAACACGGTGACGGCGGTGCGGGTGCCGGAGGGAATGGACGGCTCTGCCATCACGCGGACGCTGCGGGAGAAGCATGCCGTGGTGATCGCGGGCGGGCAGGGGGCGCTCACGGGCAAGATCCTGCGTGTCGGACATATGGGCTACGTGACGGAGGCGGACATCGACGGCGCCGTTGAGGCGCTGCGGGTGGTGCTGACCTCCGGAACCGTCGCTTCCAAGAGCTAGAGAGCAGCCCGGACGCCGAGTTTCAGACCCGGAGAATACGTTGACCGAACTGGGGAACGTCCTTGTTTGCGATCCCGTGGCGGCGGACGGCCTTGAAGCGCTGCGCGCCGGCGGCGTACGGGTAGACGTGCGCACCGGGCTTTCGCCCGAGGAGCTGGGCGCCATCATCGGCGACTACCAGGCCGTTGTTGTCCGAAGCGAGACGAAGATCACCGCTCCCCTCATTGCGGCGGGGCGGAAGCTGCGCGTCATCGGCCGGGCCGGCGTGGGCGTGGACAACATCGACGTGGCGGCGGCGACGCGGGCCGGCGTCATCGTGGTGAACGCGCCGCAGGGCAATACGATCTCGGCGGCGGAGCAGACGATCGGCCTGATGCTTGCGCTAGCGCGGCATATTCCGCAGGCCAACGCGAGCATGCAGGCGGGGCGGTGGGAGCGGTCACGCTTTGTGGGCACGGAGCTGCGGGGGAAGACGCTGGGGGTGATCGGGCTGGGGCAGGTGGGATCGGAGGTGGCGCGACGGGCGAACGGGCTGGACATGCGGGTGATCGCGGTCGATCCGTTCGTGCCGGAGGAGCGCGCCCACGCGCTGGGCGTGGAACTGGTAAGCATGGATGAGCTGCTGGCGCAAGTCGACTTCCTCAGCGTGCACACGACCCTGACGCCGGGGACACGCGACCTCATCGGCGAGGACGAGATACGCAAGCTGAAGCCGGGCGCGCGGCTGATCAACACGGCGCGCGGCGGCATCATTAACGAAGAGGCGCTGGTGCGGGCGGTGGAATCGGGCCAGGTGGCGGGCGCGGCCATCGATGTGTTCCCGCAGGAACCACCGGTGGACAGCGTGCTGGTGGGCAAGGAAAAGATCATCGTGACACCGCACCTGGGCGCTTCCACCTCGGAGGCGCAGGAGCGGGTGTCGCTGGATGTGGCGGAGGAGATCCTGGCGATCCTGCGCGGCGAGCCGGCGCGCTACGCCGTGAACGCGCCGTTCATTGCGCCGGAAACGCTGGCGGTGGTGGGGCCGTACCTGGACGTGGCGATGAAGGCGGGGATGGTGGCGACCCAGCTGGCAACGGGGCAGGTGGAGCGGATCGAGCTGGAGTTTGCCGGGGAGATCGCGGAGTACGATACGACGCCGCTGCGGGCGGCGGCGATCCGGGGGCTGCTGGCGCCGGTGAGCGAGGAGAACGTCACGATCGTCAACGCGAACGCGGTGGCGGAGAGCCGGGGGCTGCGGATCACGGAAGTGAAAACCCCGGAGACGGAGACGTACACGAACGTGGTGCGGGTGACGGTGGCGACATCGGAGGGGGAGACGAGTGTGCAGGCGACGCTGGCCCACGGGGAGGCGCACCTGGTGATGATCGACGGGTTCCGCGTCGATATCCCGCTGGTGGAGGGGTACCTGCTGGTGTGCGACAACGTGGATAAGCCGGGCACGGTGGGCCAGGTGGGCACGCTGCTGGGCGACTACGACATCAACATCAGCTCCATGGACGTGGGCCGGGCGGCGACGCGGGGGCGGGCGCTGATGGTGCTGGGGCTGGACGACGCGCCGAGCGACGAGGCGATCGCGAAGCTGGGGCAGGCGCAGAATATCTCACGCACCCGGGTCGTGCGGCTGTAGGCCGCTGGACCCGGCCGCCTTCGACAGGCTCAGGACGAGCGGTAACGTCAGCGGCGGCGGTTAGCGCGCGCTGACGGGCGTATCGACGCGGGGCACGGTCTTCTCCACGAGGTCACGGGTGTTGACGACGTTGAGCAGGCGGAAGTGCGTGCTGAACACGGCGCCCCATTCGGCGCGTAGTTTGGCCGCCGTGCTTTCCTCCATCGCCCAGAGCTGCTGCTTGAAGGGGCCGATCGCCCGCTTGCGCTCCTGGTAGATGACCTGGGCATCGGTGCGGCCGGCGGCGGCGGCGCCACCCCACTTTTCGATGACGTAGCGGTCGATCTCGCCCTTCAGGGCTGCCGGGAAGTTGGGGCTTTCGTACAGCATGTTCTGGTAGCCGGTGGCCAGGTGGATCTCCGCCGTTTCGATGGCGGGAAAGCGGTTGAAGTGGTCCTCCGGCAGGGTGGAGGCGCCGTGCTGGACAGCGCCGGCCATGCCATAGCGTTCCCGACCCACCTTCGACATCTCGCCCAGCACATCGAAGTCCAAGCTGACTTTGGCGATGCTGCCATCGGGGAGGACGACGCCGCCGTGGCTGGAGCCGGTCTGGACGCTGATCTTGCTGGGGCCGGGGGAGACCTTCGCCGCGGTGGCCAGCCGGGCGAAGCCGTCCACGTAGGCGGTCAGCTCCTCCACCGTGCTGTTGCGGCCGCCCACTTCGCCGATCTCGCCGCCGAGGGAGATGACGACGCCCGGCGGCTGGGCGGCGCGCACACAGGCGGCCAGCCGAACGGCGGCTTCGTAGTTGGGGTGCTGCTGGGCATCGACGGTGGGCTGGGAGAGATCGACGATGGTGGAGCTATCGATATCGATGTTGTAGAACCCGGCCTCGATCGATTCCTTGATCAGGGCCTCGATGTCCTGCAGCTCGGCCTCCGGTTCGGTGGCGAAGCGCTTGGCGTTGACCTGGTAGTGGTCGCCCTGGATGAAGAGGGGGCCGCGCCACCCTTCCCGGATGGCGGCGGCGTAGACGCCGGCGGCGTACTCCAACGGGCGGGTTTGAGTGTATCCCTGTTCGGAGCGGGCGATCTCCCAAATGACGGCGCCCACGTTGAGGTCGGCCGCGGCGCGCAGGCCGGCGCGGAGCTGGGGATAACCGAAGCGGGCGTTGATGGCGGGCACGGTGACGCCGCTCCACTCGCCACGGCCGCGGGCCATGTAGAGCGACTGGATGGAGGCGGGGTAAGCGCCCAGATCGAAGGCGGCGGCGCGCAGGGCCCAGGCGGCGTACTTGCGCACGTCATCGCCGCCAAAGGCGACGGAGGCGATGAGGTCATCGGTCAACGCCTTCAGCCTGCTCTCATCAAGGACGCTCACGCTTGTGGGCTTGATCAGGAGCACGCCGGTGAGCGCCTTGTGCATTTCACCAACCGTTGCGTAGGGCTTCATCGCTTTATCCGCCTTTCAGCCTGACAGCTCATACATGAGGTTGACCAGTTCGGCGCTGAGGGGCTTGGACCGCTCCCACGTTTCCTGCAGGGGTGTTTCCACGATGTGGCCGCAGACTTCGCCGACCATGCAGCCGTCCCTCCCCGCAAGAATAGCATGTACGGCGGCGGCGCCGAGTCTGCCACCAAGGACGCGATCGCGCGCACTGGGGGCGCCGCCGCGCTGGAGGTGGCCGAGGACGGTAACGCGGGAATCGACGTTGATCCGCGCCTGGACCTGCTGTTGGATGGTGAAAACGCCGCCGGTGGTATCGCCTTCCGCGACGACGACGATGGAGGACTTTCGCCCCTGCTCCTGGGCGTTCTGGAGCAGGCGGACGATGCTCTCAAGATCGTCCTCTATCTCCGGGACGAGGATGGCGATGGCGCCGCCGGCGAGCCCGACCTCCAGGGCGAGATGGCCGGTACGCCGCCCCATGACTTCGACGAAGAAGACCCGGCCGTGCGATTCTGCCGTGTCTCTCAGGCGGTCGATGCCGTCGAGGGCGGTGTTGACGGCGGTATCGAAGCCGATGGTTTCGTCCGTACCGTAGCAATCGTTATCGATGGTGCCGGGGATGCCGACAACGGGGATGCCGTGCTCTTCGTGCAGCTTTGCAGCACCCTGGAAGGAGCCATCGCCGCCGATGACGATGAGGTTATCGATGCCGGCCCGGCGCAGTTGCTCCGCCCCCTGGGCGCGGCCCTCCGGCTGGTAGAACGCCATGCAGCGCGAAGTGCCGAGGATGGTGCCGCCCCGCTGGATGATGTTTCCCACGGAGCGGATAGCCATCGGCTCAAACTGCCCTTCCAGCATGCCGGTGTAGCCGTCGCGAATGCCCACGAGTTGGCAGCCGTTCTGGACGGCGGCCCTGACGACGCCGCGGATGGCGGCGTTCATGCCGGGCGCATCGCCACCGCTGGTCAACAGGCCGATGGTCCGCTTATTGTCATTCACACCGTCCAGCTTATCACCTCTCTCATGGCTGACAAGCGGCGGCGGCTAGGCAAGGCGGGGGCGCCTCTGCTATCCTTATGTCGTGGAAGATACGTTACCGACGATGATTCTCCGGCAGGGACGCCGTCCCGCCGTTACCAACCAACGTGAATGGGATGAGAGGGGCGCCTGTGGCGCTCCTCTTTCCGCGTCATGAAGGACATACCCATTTTCTCCAACGCGTTGAAGTTCGGAAAACGACGGGCAGAAACGCCGCAAGCCGGACCGTCGCAGGACGGGACTCCGCAGGTCGCAACGCCGCCCGTCGCCGCACCGCAAGGGGTAACGCCGCAGGTGGCAACGCCACAAGCGGGAACGCCGCCCGGGGCGGCGCTGGAGGCGTTCGCGCGGCTGGGGCTGGCGCCGCACGTGCTGGCGGCCATCGCCGAGATGGGCTACACCGTGCCGACGCCGATCCAGGAGGAGGCGATCCCGGTCATGCTGTCCGGCAGCGACCTTGTGGGACAGGCGCAGACGGGGACGGGGAAGACGCTGGTGTTTGGGGCAACGCTGGCTCAGCTCGTCGATCCCACGCTTGAGGAGACCCAGGTGATCGTGCTGACGCCGACGCGTGAGCTGGCGAATCAGGTGACGGGGGTGGTGCGCGCGGCGACGGAGCAGCGGCCGGTTCGGGTGGTCTCGCTTTTCGGCGGCCATAAGCTGCAGGCGGACTTCGATGCGCTGCGCCGGCCCCCGCACGTGGTGGTGGGGACCCCGGGGCGGGTGGCCGATCACCTGGAGCGGCGGACGCTGGACCTGAGCAAGGTGCGGCTGGCGGTACTGGATGAGGCGGACCAGATGCTGGACATCGGCTTTGCCCCGGCGATCGACCACATCCTTTCCTACACGCCACGCCGCCGGCAGACGGCGCTGTTCTCCGCGACGATGCCGCCGTTCATCCGGCGGATGATCCGGCGACACATGCGCGATCCGCGCTGGATCCAGATCGCCCCGGAAGAGGCGACGGTGGACGCCATCGAGCAGGTGTACTACGAGGTGTCCGACCGTGACAAAGTGGCGGGGCTGATGGAGCTGATCAAGGGGGCGGACCGGATGCTGGTCTTCCGGCGCACGCAGCGGGGGGTGGATGACTTGGCCCGGGCGCTGGAGCGCCGGGGTGTGCGGGCGTTCGGCATTCACGGCGGGCTGGAGCAGGGACGGCGGGAGCAGGTGCTGCAGGCGTTTCGCAATGGTTCGGTGCCAATCCTGATCGCGACGAACGTGGCATCGCGGGGGCTGGACATCGACGATGTGAGCCACGTGGTGAATTACGATCTGCCCCAGAACCTGGAGGAGTACATCCACCGCATCGGGCGGACGGGGCGCGCGGGGAAGACGGGCATCGCCGTGTCGTTCGTGGGAGAGTGGGAGCTGGGGGAGTTCGACGTCATCCACGCCCGCTTTGGCGATGCGCTGAAGCAGAAGCGCCTGGCCCTTTACGGCGGCTAACGCAGTACCGGGGCAACGGAAACCCCCACCCGAGGATGAGGGGTTTCCGCCCGCAACCCTGTTTCCTCACCCAGAAGGACAGGCTGCCCGAAGACGGGCCTTCCCATGTTGCAGGCTCATCGGCGCACCCCAAGGGATGGAAGCCGAGAACGCTGCAACTGGTCGCACGGACGTGTCCGGTGGCGGCCTCGCTAGCACCTTCGCGTGCTGTACGCCCTATCATCGGCTCAAACGCCGAAGCCGCCTAT
>SHXV01000031.1 GCA_009693105.1 Dehalococcoidia bacterium | reverse complement strand
ACGCACCTGCATGAATGGGCCTTTGGTGCGACGAATGTGAACCCCCACTATGGCCCCTGTCGCAACCCGTGGGACCTGGCGCGCATCTCCGGCGGCTCCAGCGGCGGTACGGCGGCGGCGGTGGCTGCGGCGCTTGTTCCATGTGGAACAGGGACCGATACCGGCGGTTCGATCCGCATCCCGGCGGCGCTCTGCGGCGTGAGCGGGCTCAAGCCGAGTTATGGCCGCTGCAGCCTGCGCGGGGTGATCCCCCTCGCTTCATCGCTGGACCACCCGGGGCCGCTGGCGCGGACCGTAGAGGATTGCGCCATCCTGCTCTCCGCCATGGCGGGATACGACGCGGCCGACCCGGCTTCGCGCGACGTGCCGGCGCCAGATTACGTCGCGGCGCTGAACGGCGGCCTGCGCGGGCTGCGCATCGGGCTGCCTCGCGGCTACTTCTTTGAGGAGTGCGATCCTGGAGTTGCGCGCGCCGTCGAGGAAGCGGGGCGTGTCCTGGCGCGGGAGGGGGCGATCCTGATCGATGTGGACGTGCCGATGGCGGCGGAGGCCCGGATGCGGAACGGCGTCATCCTCCAGAGCGAAGCGGCGGCGTTCCACGGGGAACGGCTGGCGACAGCGCGGGACGGCTTCGGCGCGGACGTGCTGGCGCTGCTGGACGCCGGGGCGGGCCTTCCCGCGGTGGCCTACGAAGAAGCGATGAGCTTTCGGGAGCGGTTCGGACGCTGGCTGGCGGAGGACCTGTTCACCCGCGTCGATCTGCTCCTGCACCCGACGACGATCGCGCCTGCGCCGCTCATCGCGGAGGCGGAGGAGGCGCGGTCGTGGCTGGTGCGCAACACGCACCCGTGGAACATCGCCGGGGTGCCCGTGCTGGCGATCCCCTGTGGATTCAGCGGGGTGGGGCTTCCCATCGGTATGTCGCTCGTGGGCGGGATGTGGCAGGAGCCGCTGCTGCTGCGTGTCGGGCACTCCTATCAGCGGCTGACCGACTGGCACCGCCGCCGTCCCCCCTAGGCTGACAGGAGGAAGGTAAGCTCCACCTCAACGGGAGCGCCCAGCGGCAGCTCCGCCACGCCGATCGCCGTGCGCACGCCGACGCCGCGCTCCGGGCCGAACACGTCCCGGAGAAGCTCCGAAGCGCCGTTGGCCACCTGCGGCTGTGCGGTGAATCCCGCCGCCGAGGCCACATAGACTGTGAGCCGCGCCACGCGGTCGATCCGGTCCAGCGTGCCGAGAGCGGCCTGGGCGGCGGACAGCGCGTTGAGCGCGGCGATGCGGGCGTCCGCCTTCGCGTCATCCATGCTCACGTTATCGCCGACCTTGCCGGTGTGGGGGAGGGCGCCATCGCGCGAGGGAAGCTGGCCGGAGAGGAACAGGAAGGGGCCAGCCGCCAGCGCGGGCTGGTACATTCCCGCGGGAGCGGCGGGGGCCGGCAGGACGATTCCCAGTTCGGCTAGACGTGCGCTGATGGTCATCGCAGCTTACCTACCTGTCCGGTAAGGATATCGAGCAGTCCTTCCAGGTCGTCATCGCTGTAGAAGTGGATAACCAGCCGACCGCCTTTGCGGCCGCGCACCAGCAGGACCTTGGTGCCCAGGATGTTGCGCAGGCTCTCCTCGATGGCGGCGACGTCGGCGTCGCCCCGGCGCTTCTTCGCCGCCGATGCGGGCGCGGCTGCGGACGTGGGCAGGGCGACCGGAGCATTCCAGCGCCGCACCAGTTCCTCCGTTTCACGGACGGTGAGGCCATCGCGTACGACCATCTGGCAGGCCTCGATGCGCTGGGGGTTCGTCTCCAGCCCCAGGAGGGCGCGGGCGTGCCCTTCCGTGATCTGGCCGCTGGCCAGCGCCAGCTTCACTTCCGATGGCAGCGAGAGGAGGCGGAGGGCGTTGGTGACCGTGACACGGCTCCGGCCCACTTGCCCCGCCACGGCTTCCTGCGTCAGGTGGAACTCATCAATGAGCCGACGGTAGGCCTGCGCTTCTTCCAGGGGCGTGAGGTCTTGCCGCTGGACGTTCTCGACCAGGGCCAACTCCAGCAGGTCGCGCGGCGCCGCTTCCCGTACGACGATGGGTACGCGGGCGAGCCCGGCCAGCCGCGCCGCCTGCAGCCGCCGCTCTCCGGCGATGAGCTGGTAGATCGTCCCGCCGCGAGGCCCGGCGGTCCGGCTCACGAGCAGCGGTTGGATGATGCCATGGGTGCGAATGCTCTCCGCCAGCTCCTCCAGCGCCTCTGGCTCCATCGCTGTCCGGGGCTGCTGGGGGTTCGGCACCACGAGATCGATATCGACGTCATCGACACCGCTGGTGACCTGGGGAATAAGGGCGGAGAGGCCCCGGCCAAGGCCGCTCTTCGGTTTGGTCATCGTGCGTTCCTCCTGGTTTGGCCTGTCCCGCCGGTGTTCGTTTCGCTCTTGCCCACAAGCTCGCCGGCAAGGGCGCGGTAGGCGCGCGCTCCGGTGGACGATGATGCGTAGGCGAGGATCGTCTTGCCGAAGCTGGGCGCTTCGCTGATGCGGACGCTGCGGGGGATGACGGTGGCGAACGTTTGGGGGAAGTGCTCCCGCACCTCCGTGCTCACCTGCTGAGAGAGATTGGTGCGGCCGTCGAACATGGTGAGAAGGAGCCCGCGCAGCAGCAGGTCCGGATTGAGGTTGCGCCGCACCAGCTCGAGCGTCTGGGTGAGCTGGCTCAGGCCCTCCAGGGAGAGGTACTCGCACTGGACCGGCACCAGCACCTCCTTCGCGGCCGTGAGCGCGTTGACGGTGAGCAGCCCCAGCGAGGGGGGGCAATCGATGAGGATAAAGTCGTAGCTGGGCAGCAGCGGTTCCAGGAGCCGGCGGAGGCGGTATTCGCGCGCCATCTGGGGGACGAGCTCAACCTCCGCGCCGGCGAGCTCAGCGGTAGCGGGGAGAAGATCGACGCCGGCACTGGTGGCGATGATGAGGTCGGACGCGGGAACGTCATCGAGCAGGGCCTGGTAGATCCCCCCGCTCGGCGATCCTTTGCCGAGCGTGGAGGTCGCGTTGCGCTGGGGGTCGAGGTCGATGAGCAGGACGCGGAGGCCGAGCTCGGCGATGGCCGCCCCGAGGTTTACGGCGGTGGTGGTTTTGCCCACCCCGCCTTTCTGGTTGACGATGGCGATAACACGGGCGCTCATGCCGCCCCCGCCAACGTCCGGTGGGCCTGTTCAAGGGTCGGGATTGCGCTGACGCCCGCCCCTTCGATAGCGCGGGCGCTGGCGGCCTGAGCCAGCATCGTGGCGTCCAGGGGGGTCTCGTGCGCCGCCAGGCTGAGCAGGAACGCCGTCGCGAACACGTCGCCGGCGCCGGTCGTGTCGACCGGGCGGGCGGGGAGCGCGGGCAGATCGTACGGGGCATCGAGAGTGAGCAGGCGAACCCCGCCTTCGCCGCGGGTGAGAAGAACATATGTACTGCAGCAGAGGGCGTGGAGGAAGGCTTCAGGATCGGCGGTCCCGGCCAGGTCCTCATCGGAAAGGAAAACGGCGGTTGCCAGCGGCAGGATAGCGAGGAGATCGAGCGTGGCGGCATCGATGGGGTGGACTGTTCCCTCCTGGTCGGTCGCCCGAAGCCAGCCCTGGAGGCAAACACCGGTGATACCCGTGGGGGCCGCATCGCGCAGGAAGTTCGGCCCAATTTCCCCGATCACAGGTGCGAGCAGGAACACAGGGGCCTCCCGCCACCGTGGGGGAAGCGCTTGCGCTACGAGCGGTGCGGCGAAGGCGCTCACCTGCTGGCGGCGGGGGTGCGCGCCTTTGTTCCGGAATGTCGTTGTGGCGTCCGAGGGGACGATGTGAAGGAGCGTTTCCAGCGGAAGCGCACGGCGTGCCTCCGCTGCGTTCGCGGTAGCAGTGAACACGGCAGGCCGGTAGCCCCAGCGCGCGGCGAGGTGAGCGCCGTACACCACACTGCCGCCGGGCCGATCCCCCTCCGGGAGTAGATCCCGAGTCATGTGCCCGACAAGGACGATATCGGGAAGCTCCATGGCTACCCCATCTTTAGCGAAGGCTCACCGCCACGTGACGGTCCTCGCCGCCGCCAATGCTCTTGGTCATCACCTGTGGGTGGTCCGCCAGTGCTATGTGGATGATGCGTCGCTCATTGGCGGGCATGGGCTCCATAGTCACGGTGGTGTGGGTAGTGACGGCGCGCTCCGCGGCGCGCTGGGCCAGCTGGTTGAGGGTATGCTCCCGCCGCTTTCGGTATCCTTCAACATCGATGGTGACGCTAAAGGGCTCGGTCATTCCCCGGGTGGTAATCAGGTTCACCATGTACTGCAGGGCGGCCAGGGTGGTGCCCTTGCGGCCGATGAGCAGCCCCAGGTCTTCCTCGCTGGCGATATCGAGCACGGCGGAGGCCTGGCCGATTCCATCGCCGGGGCTTTCCGGCCGGCGGGCGGTGACGCTGGCTTCGAGATCGAGATAGCGGAGGAGTTCGCGCAGCACTTCCTGCGCCCGTCCGACCGCCTCGTGTTCGAAGGGAAGCGGTTCGCCGCCTTCAGAATCACGGCCGCCCTGTTCCCGACGCCGGGGTGCCCGGGGTGGCCGGGCGGCCGCCGCGGGACTGGGGGGTACGCCGGTGGGTTCGGCCGGGCTCGCGCCATCACGCGGTCGCACGATGACACGTGCGGGGTCGCCGCCCAGGCCGAATCGCCCACGGGTGCCGGCGGTGATGACTTCTACATCGACCTGTTCACGATTTAGGCCGAGCTGGAGGAGCGCCTCCTCCACTGCCTCGTCGACGGTTTTTCCGCTTGTTTCGAGTTGCTGCTCCATCGGATGTCCTTGTTTCGGTGTCGCCGTCCTCGGCGGTCACCTGAGATTGTACTGCATTTAGCGCCGGTGTTCGACGCGGTGCGACCGTGGTGCCGGGGCCCCGCCGGAACGGGAGGAAGCTGAAGAGTTTCGCCGGGTGGAGCGTGCCGAATCCGAACACGAATCCGTTCATGATGATGCCGACAACGTTGGTTGCCAGCCAGTATAAGGCAAGGCCGGAGGGAACAGTGAGGCTGAACCATCCGAACATCACCGGCATCATCCAGAGCATCGTGTTGTTCATCTGCTGTTGTTGGGGGCTCGTCGCGGCGTTGGTCAGCGTCATTGAGCGCTGCTGTATCCACATGGACATGCCCACCAGGATGGGCAGGACGATGTTGGGCCGGCCCAGGTCCAACCAGAGGAAGCTGTTGCCCACGGGAACGGCGTGCTGGATGTAGGCAAAGGAGTACAAGCGCTGGGAGAGGTCAACGTAGTTCTCCGGCGCCCCGGCAAGGGTCAGCCGGATGACCTGGTAGAGCGCGATCCATACCGGAAACTGGACAACCATGGGAAGGAGACAGCCAAGGGGATTGACCTTGGCTTCCTTGTACAGGCGCATCGTCTCTTCGTTGCGGCGTTTAGGGTCTTTGTACTTCTTCTGGATGTCCTTGATCTTCGGCTGGATCTCGGACATGGCGCGGGTGGAGTGGAGCTGGCGCATGGTCAGGGGGAAGGTGAGCGCACGGACGATGATGGTGAACGCCAGGATCGCCAGCCCGAAGTTTCCGAATAGGGCGTGGTCGAGCGCGATGAGCGCGTTCGTCATCGGATTGACAAGGATGTTGTCCCAGAGAAAGGTGATCATCCGTTCCGCCTGTTAGGGTTTCGCCCGAAACTGCGCCAGCGATCCATCGTCGGGCCGCACGGTCCAGACGGCACCGTTCTCACCCTGGACGTACACGACGGCGCCATCAAGGGTGAGATTGGCGTAGAGGTTTGTGTCCAGCGGCGACGTAGCCCATTTTCGGTCGCCTTTTGCCGCATCGATCCCGTGGACCACACCATCGGTGCTGGCGACGATGAGCATGCCGCCGCTGATCGCCGGAGCGGAACGGACGGGGGCTGCCGTATCGTATTGCCACAGGAGGGAGCCATCCGCTAGATTCAGCGCGTACACCACGTGGTCCAGATTCCCCGCGTAGACGCGATCGCCGTCGACCAGCGGCGTGGTCCAGAACCAGTTCTCCCCGGGGAACGACCAGGCGGTGCTGCCATCGGCGATGTTGACCGCGTAGAGGCGCTTGTTCAGTGAACCGACGATGATGCGATTGCCCGCCAGCGTGCCGGTGGTGGGCAATCCGGCGGAGGCTTTGAACGCCGGTTGGGCGCGAAGCGTGCCGGTGGCCACATCGAGCGCTGCGAGGCGGCCATCGAGGACGGGAACGTAGGCGAGGGAGTCGCGGATGATCGGGCGGGACCAGATGTGGTCACCCAGTGCGGTGCGCCAGCGCTGCGCTCCATCGGAGAGGGCGAACGCGTACACGTAGCCATCGCCCGACCCCACGATCGCCAGGTCGCCGCTCACGGCGATCGCGCCGATGAGCGAGCCGTTGGTGCGGGCGGTCCATTTCAGGGAGCCATCGGCGGTGGCGATGGAATAGAGGTTGCCCCCGTGATCGCCGATGAGGATGCGATCGCCGACGACGGCTGGTTCGCCGTAGATGCCTTCCAGCTCGATGTCCTTCTCCGTTCGGCCATCGGGAAACCGCCAGCGTTCCGCACCGCCGTTGCGAGCGACCGCGACGAGGTGCTTGCCCTGGATACTGAGATAGATCGTGTCCCCATTGATGACGGGGGCCGCCCACCCCTTGGGCTGCTCCACCTTGGTGCAGCCGGCGAGGATGAGGGCGAGCGCCGGCAGTATCGCCAATGCGAGGAGCCGACGGTTCAGGCGCCATGTTTCACGTGAAACGCTGGTCACGGGACCGGATCGTAGCCGCCGGAATGGAGCGGCGTGCAGCGGAGGAGCCTTCGCAGGGCAAGCGAGAGTCCGCGGGCGAGCCCGTGGCGCTCGATAGCGGCGAGGCCATAGTCGGAGCAATTGGGGATGTAGCGGCACGTGTTCGGGGTCAGGGGGGAGATGGCCCGCTGATAGAGGCGGATGAGATGGATGGCCAGCGGTTTCATTCGTTTGTTCCCTCTCCTCCCTGGAGGAGCCCTGCCTGTTGTACTAGCGTGGTTGCCGCCGCTCGGATCGACGCGAACTCGGCGTCGACGGTGGGGGCGCGGGCGATGAGGACGATGTCCCAACCCGCTTGCGTTTTCAGTTCCCCCGCGATGGCCCGTAATCGGCGCCGGATCCGGTTCCTCCGCACGGCGTTCCCCAGCCGCTTGCCGACCGCGAAGCCGAACCGTGTTGTGCTCATGCTATTGGGGCGGGCCCGGAGGACCAGCAGGCGGGAGGTGTAGGCCCGGCCACCCTCGTAGGCGGCCGCGAAATCAGACCGGCGGCGCAAACGCTGCCCGGGGCGCATGACTCTATACTACCGTCAGCTTCACTCGACCCTTGAGGCGGCGACGGCGAAGGACGTTGCGGCCGCCCGGTGAGCTCATGCGGGCGAGAAAGCCATGCTCGCGCTTGCGGGGAATCCGCTTTGGCTGATACGTGCGTTTTGGCACAGGAATATCCTCCGGCCCGAGTCAGAAATATAGGAGCAGTATAGCCGCGCGGCGGAGATAGTGTCAAACCGAACAATCGCCCGCCCGCTCACCGCTCGTTCCGCCCTTTCGGGCGTGGACAGCGCCGAGCGGCCGATGCTAGACTGAGCCGGAAGCGAGGTCCGAAGGTCCAGCATGAACCTCATGCGTTACACCGTTGTGGACCGGGATGGTGCGGTGAGCTTCATCCTGCATGGCGATGCGCTCCCGGCGCTGCTCGCTTCATGCTCGCGTGGTCCCCGCACACTTGTGGAGCTGCTCCAGGGCGCCGAGCCTTACTACCACGATGTGAACACCCTCGTACAGAACGGGCTGGCGGTGTTCGATGAGCACAATACGCGCAGGCACTTCCAATCCATCCACCGCGCCTTTGAGCTCTTGCCCTCCCACCAACAGCCGGCCTTTCGGGTTGTTGATCCGCGCACCCGGGAGGAAAGCCTGCGGCCGGTCAAGGCCGGAGTAATCGTGTTCAACCTGGTGGAGCAGCGGATCATCCAGTTGGAGAATACCTACCGGACGATCACGCGACAGGGCCGCGGCCGGGTGTTCGATGGGGAGCGGTTGACAGAACGTACGTTCTTATACCGGCTTCCCCGTACCTGGGCCGTGGTTCCGTGAGTCCCAGAGCCTCGATGCCGGAGCGTTCGCTCTCCTCGGCGATCCTTGGGGGTGCGCCGGAGGACTGGCAGGGGCGCCCAGTGTGGGCGGAGATCGATCTGGACGCGCTGCAGGGCAACGTGCGCGCGCTGCGGTCGTATGCCGGCGACGCCCGCCTGATGGCGATCGTCAAGGCGAACGGGTACGGCCACGGGGCGGTGCCGGTGGCGCGGGCGGCGCTGGAAGCGGGCGCAACGGAGCTGGGCGTGATCTGCCTGGACGAAGGGGTGGAGCTCCGCACCGCCGGCATCGCCGCCTCGATCCTGATCCTGGGCCATACCCCCCTTGCCCAGGCAGCGGACGTCATCCTCCATCGTCTTTCGCCGACGGTAAACTCGCTCCAGTTTGGCCTGGCGCTTTCCGCCGCCGCCGTGAAGGCGGGCATGGTGCTGCCGGTGCAGGTCAAGGTCGATACGGGCATGGCGCGGTACGGCCTGCGTCCGGATGAGTGCGTGGCGCTGGCGGAGTCGCTGCGGGAGCTTCCCGGCCTCGTGGTCGAAGGGGTGTTCACCCACTTCGCCAGCGCGGATGAGCCGGACCAGGCGTTTACCCACCATCAGTACGCCCAGTTCCTAGACGTAGTGGCGCGGCTTCCCTGGGTGCCGGTGCGGCACGCGGCGGCGAGCGCGGCGCTCCTCGGCGCTCCGGAGACGATGTTGGACATGGTGCGGGCGGGCATCGCGATGTACGGCTATGCCCCGGCGGGCGGCACCGGCCTAGGCATACGCCCCGCGCTTGCGCTGAAGAGCCGCATCGCCCGGATTCATGCCCTGACGGCGGGGGAGACGGTGAGCTACGGGCGCACCTGGCGCGCCCAGCGGCCGACGCGCGTGGGGCTCGTCATGGCGGGCTACGCCGATGGCGTGCCGCGGGCGCTATCGAATCGGGGGCAGGTGCTGCTTCGCGGGCGGCGCGTCCCGATCATTGGACGGGTCTGCATGGACCAACTCATCGTGGACCTGAACGAGGTTCCCGAGGCAAAGGTGGACGATATCGCGGTGATCATCGGGACGCAGGGGAGCGATTTCATCGGCGCGGAAGAGGTGGCGCGCCTTTCGGAGACGATCAGCTATGAGGTGCTGACCGGCATCTCCGCGCGGGTGCCCCGGCTCTACGTACGTGGCGGCAGGGTGGTGGAGGTGCGGACGCTGGTGGAGAGCGCCACGGCGGCCCGCTCCTGAGGCGGCCCCTGTTTACTTGCGGCGGCGGATGCGACGGAGCAGCGAGATCGAGCGCTCCACTTCGTCCTCGGTGATCCCCTTCAGGGCGTCGACCGCGGATTCGCCTTTGGCCAGCCGCCCGTGGATGGTGCGGTAGGCGAGGATGATGGCGGTGGAAGAGATGATCGCCGTGGCGGTGGCGCCGCCGACGAAGCGGCGGTGGCGGCGGACGAAGTCGGGGAACTTCTCCAGCGTATCGAAAGCGAGGGAGAGCCGCTGGGCGGTGTCCTGATCGACGACCTCACCGAACGTTTCGTCGTCGCCGAGGGAGATCGGTGTCGTTCCCTGCTCTTCTGATTTCGCTTTGCGTGCCACAGCTATGATCTGCTCCTCCGGATTATCCGTCCCCGCGCGGGGTGGTACACTGTACTACGGTATCGTACCGACACGATGGAGGCAAACCCCGATGCTGTTCCTGCCCCGCCTGATTGCCCCCGTACTGGCTTCTCTTGTTCTTGTCGCACTTGCCGCGGGCCCGGCTCTGGCCGCACCGGCGATCGATGATGGGCTCGCCCTCAGTGCTGCTGCGGAAACGCTCCCCGCCGATCCGGAAAACAAAGACCTGGTCCCGGTCGCGCTCGGCACCCTCGGCGCTATCGGCGTTGCCGGGGTGATCGTGACCCTCGGGTATCTCTATCGCCGCCAGGCAGGACATACTGAACACTACGCGGATGGCTTCACCCCGCATGATACGCGGGACCATCCGGCCTACTAGCCCTGGGCGACCGGCTCCGCCCGCTCCAGTTCATCGAGCGAACCGTGGTATTTCGTTAGCTTCTCCTCGATGATGCGCTTCATCTCGAGCAGCTGCTTCACCTTTTGCGTGATCACTTCGTACTGCCGTTCATGCACTTCGATGCCCCGGCGGATGACGGCACGCTGGCGCGCCCGGTCGTTCGGGTTCTGCCGCCACTCCGCGCGGAGCTGGTCCTTCACCTCTTCGATGTCGACCATTTCCTTGATCTCGGCCAGGCTGAAGCCGAGCAGGCCCTGGAGGCGGCGGATCTGCTCAACCCGGCGAACATCTTCCTCTGAATACAGGCGGAAGCCGCCCTCCATGCGCGTGGGGGGGTTGAGCAGCCCTTTCTCTTCATAGAAGCGGAGGGTGCGCTGGGTCACACCGGTGCGTTCGGCCACTTCACCGATTTGCAGATAGGCTTCAGACCTAGCAGTCACTGGGTGGGTACCTCCGCGCTGTTCACGTTCCCTGCGTGCGCGGAGTATACCATGCGCCGGCAAAGCTACTCGTCGTCTTCGGCGGCGATCGCGGAGAGGCGTGGCAGGGTTGCTTCCGCGCGCTCTTCTTTCCGGCGTCTCCGTGGGGGCAGGGCGTTGATGCGCTCCCGTAGTGCCGTGATGGCAGCACGATCGGCTCCGGGCACGATGATGGCGGCGGTGCCGGCGTCCCGCAGCAGCTGAAGCGTGTTGGCGTCGGGCGCGGCGGAGGCTTCTACCACAAGCGGTCCCGCCAGGGAGCTCACCCGCCGCAGGGAAAGCAGCCGTGGGAGCGAGAGCGGCGCATCACCAAGGTTCAGGTAGATGCCGTCTGGCTGGAACATATCCAGCGAGCGCAGGGTGGCGTCCGGCCAGGCCTCGTCCGCTTCGATGACCAGGCCGACGCCGTCCATCGCCAGCGTGGCAAGGTTCGCCTGCGCCCCCACGATGATGAAATCCGCCCCGGCCACGCTGGCCCCGGCTGGGTGCAGCCCCCACAGCCCCTCCGCCCGCGTGGGCAGGGCGGAGAAGATCAGCCCGTCCGCGCCCGCGGCCACGGTGGCGTTATCGGGCTGGTTCGTGCGGGCTAGGATGAGAAGGCCGGGGGCGGCCGCTTTCTTCGTGGCGGAGCGGACGAATCCCATCGAAGTGTTCTCCGTCCGCCCGAGGCGCTGGATGCGCTCGCTCAGTTTACTCATGGATCTCCCTCTGCCGGCTGGGGTTAGACGCGGTCATGGAGCCAGCGAAGGGATTCGAACCCTTGGCCTGCGGTTTACGAAACCGCTGCTCTACCACTGAGCTACGCTGGCCTCTGCTGATTCGCGCGATTTATCGTAGCGCATGAGCGCGGGGAGCCGCTACCCTGCGCCCCCTGCTGCATCGTGAGCCGGTTAGCCACGCGGCTCGTAGGGGATGAGTTGGAATTCCTTGGGACCGGGGATGAGGATGAAGTGCTCGCCCGTTGCCATACTTAGCTCATCCCGCAGGGCGTCCCGCTGGGTACGCGATAGCTCCGCCTCTTCGGCCACGCCATCGTTGCGGCGCCACACCTGCAGCCGGATGCCGGGGGTGCCGCGGAGTTCCCGCTCCAGCAGGGTGCCATCGCTTCCCATCGTGAGGAGGATGACCTCCCGCGACACTGGTTCAGGAACGGGGGCAGGCTGAGCACGCTGATCCTCGCGAAGGACCTGCCAGTGGTAGATGGAAAGAGCTCCCGCCGTGAGCGCGAGGCTGATCGGCCAGCGGCTGTCGTTGATCGCCCGCAGCGTCAGGCCTTCGCCGAGCAGGGCATCGAAGATGCGGAAGAGCGCCAGCGTGAGTGCAATGAGCACGATAATGGCCGCGGCGCCGAACAGGGAAAACAGGTATACCCGCCGTGACAGTGCGGCTGTTTCCGATGCTTGTTCCCGCACGATGCCCTGGATGTTGAACCAGTAGCGTATCCAGAGGGACGTACCGACTAGGAGCAACGTTATTCCGAGGACGAGCTGGTTCCTCCACCAGCCCTCAGCGACGAATTCGGCATCGCCCCCGCTTATGACCTCGATGAGCAGCGCAAGCTCGGTGGCGATGCCGCCCGCGGCCGTCATCAGCCCCGCCGCGGCCAGCAGGTAGCGGTAGATGCGCTCCGCCTCCGTCATCTCCGCCGGTCCGGCCATCGCCTCGCGGAGCGCTGCCCTGTGATAGCTCCGCAGGGCAGCACCCGCGAGGGGCCAGCTGATGAGGATAGGAAGCATGCGGAAGTGCTCCGCCGCGCTGTCCGATCCCGGCGTGCCGAGGAACCAATGGAGGACGGCGTAGAGCACAGATGCGCTGGCAAGAACGACCATCGCCGTGCCGCCGAGAATGCCGAACAGGAACCCCTGCACGCGCCAGAGCGTCGATAGCGCATCACGCCGGGCCAATCTGAGGAGCCAGTGCCAGGCCCACGCGATCGCTCCTACCGTGGTCACGGAAATCGCCTCTCGCAGCTCTTCGGTCCAGGGTGGGTGAATGAATGCGGGGCGGAATACTTCATCGTAGGCGGCGGACAGCGCTGCCGAGAGGCCCTGAACGACTCCCAGGATGAGGAGAATGAGACCGATGATGGCGGCGAAGTAGAGGTAGAGTCGGTCGAGCAGCTGCGTTTCGGGGGACGTGGCGGGCTCCACGGCGGCGAGCCGATGGTGGATTACCCAGACTCCGCTCCATACTGCGAGAAGCCCCCAGGTCTTGCCCTCGAACTCGGCAACGCCGAGCAAAAATGAGCCAGCTTCGACGGCGTTCAGGACGATGACGACGAGCGCGGCGCCCCGTATGATATCGATCGCCAGCCGGCGTGCCTCCGACCGGCGCTCGACGGGGTGCGCGGCGACTGCTCTTTGCGCGAGCCAGGCAAAAAACAGCCAGACGGGCGTGCCCACAATTGTGAACGACAGAGCGACCGCGAGCTCCGTCTGATTCCCTTCGATTACCTTCTCGCCGCTCAACGCATCGAGGGCGCCACCGAGAAGGAGGGAAAACCCGACGGCGGCGAACGCTAGCGAAACCATGGTAATCCCGTAGAGGAACAGCCGCCGCACCGTGCCGATCCCGGAGTCGAGGTCCCGTCCTCCCTGCGGTGCATTCGCCCGTCTTGATCGGAGGGCCGCGACGATCGCCGCGATCAGAGCAATCGGCAACAGCAGCGAGAACAGGGAGAAAAGCATCGACGAACCTTTCAGCGCGCCGCCGGCAATGGCGGGCAGTAAAGCGGCCACGGCAGGGTGGTGAATCGCCAGGAGCCATCCTGCCGGGTCAGCTCGAAAACCGCAGGAAAGCTGGACTCGTTCCCAAGCACGAGCGGCGCCTCGAACGTCTCCGTGATGCGGATGTGCACCTCCGCGCTGCTGTCCCCAATGACGGTTCGCTCCAGCACGGCGCGTATGCGGATATCCCGGCGCGTGATCTGTTCGCGGGCATCGCGACCGCACCGCTCGCTCAACTCGGGAGAGAGGAAGGAGAGCGCCGTCGAGGCGTCGCGGTCGGACAGGGCGCGGAGATAGCGTTGGACCGTCTCCTCCGGGCTGCCCGCCGCTAACTGATCTTCGTCGTTCGCCAGGATGGCGATGACTGCGCTGGCCGCGATGACGAGGAAGAGCAGGACGGCGAAGGCAAGGAGCCAGCGCGTCGAGCCGCTCATCGGCGCCCCCCGGCGGTGAAGTCGATCGAGGCGTCAGGCAAGATCGGGCTCCTCTGCAACAGACTTTAGGCGCGCGCCGTTCGTTCCTGCCCTCAGCGTCCGCCGTTCGGGCGCCGGGCGGACAGGGCTTATCGGCCCTATTGTACCGCCCATTGGCGTCCAGATCCTCTCCCAATCCGCGTTGACCCTCTGAGCGCCGCCGCCGTATACTCGGACCGATCACGTGAAACCCCCGTTGGTGCGGCTCCAGGGGCCGCATCTTGCTTTCTCTCAAGGGGGCGTGGTCCGCGGAGATGCCGCTCGTGCAGGATCAGCTTCACAGGATCGAAGAAGACGCCGCCCGCGATCTCGCCGCAACAGCGGATGAGGCCGCACTGGAGGGCTGGCGCGTGGCGTACCTGGGCCGTCGCGGGAGGCTGACGCAGGTGCTGCGCGGCCTGTCCGCGCTGGTGGAGGAGGAGCGCCGCAACCTGGGAGCAGCGGCCAACCAGCTGAAGCAGCGGTTGGAAGACGCGCACGAGGCGCACCATTCCGCACTGGGGGACGCGGCACTGCGGACGACGATGCGGGAGGGGCGCCTGGACGTGACGCTGCCCGGCGTGCGCGGCCCCATCGGGCGGCTCCACCCCATCACCCAGACCCTGCGCGATATCCTGGGCGCGTTCGCCTCGATGGGTTTCCAGGTGACCGAGGGGCCGGAGATCGAGTGGGACCGCTACAATTTCGAGATGCTCCGCATCCCCGCCGACCACCCCGCGCGCGACCTGTGGGATACGCTGTGGATGGATTACGAGCGCGATGGCGTGCGCCCCATGCTGCTGCGCACCCACACGTCCCCCAACCAGATCCGGGTGATGGAATCGCAGGAGCCACCGGTGCGCGTGGTCGTGCCGGGGAAGTGCTATCGCTACGAGGCGACGGACGCCACCCACGAGTGGATGTTCCACCAGGTGGAGGGCCTGGCTGTGGATGAGAACATCTCGATCGGCGACCTCAAGGGCACGCTGTACGAGTTCACCAAGCGGATGTTCGGCTCGGAGCGCCGCGTCCGCTTTCGCACGGACTACTTCCCCTTTGTGGAGCCCGGCGTGGAGATGGCGATGGACTGTTTCAACTGCCGCGGCGGCGGTTGCCGGACCTGCGGCAACCAGGGCTGGATCGAGATACTGGGCGCCGGCATGGTTCACCCGGAGGTGCTGACCGGTGTCGGCTACGATGCGGAGCGCTACACCGGGTTCGCCTTCGGCATGGGCGTGGAGCGCATCGCCATGCTTCGCTACGGCATTGAGGACATCCGGCACTTTTTCGCAAACGACCTGCGGTTTCTCCGTCAGTTTTAAACCGCCCGGACCGTCAGAGATAACGAGGCCCGAATGAAGGTTTCGCTGAAGTGGCTCGCCTCCTACGTTGATCTGGCGCTCCCAGCTGAGGAGATCGCCGATCGGCTGACCATGTCCGGCACGGAGGTTGGCGGCATTCAGCGGACAGCGGCGTGGAGCCACGTTGTGGTGGCGCGGGTGGCGAAGGTGGAGCCGCATCCCAACGCCGATCGGCTCCGGCTGGCCACCGTGGACGTGGGCGAGCAGCAGTACACGGTGGTCTGCGGCGCACCCAACATCGCCGAAGGCCAGGTGGTGGCCTTCGCCTCCATCGGCGCGCAGCTCATCGATGGGCACACGGGGAAGCCGGCGACGCTGAAAGCTGCCACGATCCGCGGTGTCGAGTCCGCTGGCATGGTCTGCTCTGAGCGCGAGCTCGGCCTCTCGGAGAGCCATGAGGGGATCCTCGTCCTCCCGCCGGATGCCCCCATCGGCATGCCCCTCGCCGATTTCCTGGGGGACACCATCCTGGACCTGGACGTGACGCCCAACCGACCGGACTGTATGTCCGTGCTGGGGGTCGCCCGGGAGGTGGCCGCGCTCACCGGCGAGCAGGTGCGGGACATTGAGCCGTTCCTGACCTACGAGGAGAAGGGGCCGCCGATCAAGGGCCGCGCCACCGTCCAGATCATCCATCGCGATCTCTGTTCCCGCTACATGGCGGCGCTGGTGGAGGGCGTTCGCCTGGGGCCATCGCCCGTGTGGATGCGGGAACGCCTGATCGCCGCGGGCATGCGGCCGATCAATAATGTCGTCGATGTGACGAATTATGTGATGCTGGAGCTGGGCCAGCCGCTCCATGTTTTCGATTTCGACCAGCTTCACGGCGGGGCGATTTTCGTACGCCGATCGCGCGAGGGGGAGCGGATCACTACGCTGGACGGCGTGGAGCATGAGCTGGAGCCCGGCATGCTGGCGGTCTGCGATGCTGATCGCCCGGTGGCGATTGCCGGGGTGATGGGCGGCGCCGATAGTGAAGTCTCAGAGAAGACGACGCGGGTGCTGCTGGAATCGGCCGCCTTCTCCGGCTCCGCGATCCGGCGCACGGCGTCCCGGCTACGCCTGCGGACCGAGGCCTCCGCCCGGTTCGAGAAGGGGCTGCCACCCGCCCTGGCGGAGGTGGCGTTGCGGAGAGCGGTGCACCTGCTGGTCGACGTGTGCGGAGGAAAGGCCGCCGCAGGCGTCATCGACGTCTATCCGGTGAAGGAGCGCGACGTCCGCGTAACCGTGACGGCGGAGCGGATGCGCAAGATCCTGGGCGTGGACCTGGCGCAAGCACAGGTCCGGAGCGTGCTGCAATCGCTCGGATTCTCCTGCCGCTGGGTTCCGCCCGACCGCTACGTCGTACGGGTCCCCTACTGGCGGACGGACGTGCGTATCGCGGAGGACGTCATCGAAGAGCTGGCACGGCTCATTGGCTACGACAAGTTCCCCACGACGGCGCTCTCCGGTTCGCTTCCGGAGGACCGCCCCCAGCCGTTGCGTGACCTGCGGGAGCGGCTGCGAGACGAGTTCGCCACGGCCGGCATGCAGGAGGTTATCACCTACTCCATGATCAGCGAGGAACTGCTCAACAAGGCGCTTCCCCCCGAGGACATCCAGGTGCTGGCGCCCCTGCGCCTGGCGAATCCGTTGAGCGCCGAGTATGAGCTGGCGAGGACATCGCTCCGGCCGGGGCTCCTGCGCACGCTGGCCGCCAACCTGAGCCAGCGCGGCGAGCTCACGGCGCTGTTCGAGGCGGCCCGGGTGTACCTGCCGCGCGCGGATGATCTGCCGGAAGAGGCGGAGATGCTGTGCGGCGTGGTGAGCGGTCGGCTGTCGGACCGCTGGGGCCTGCCTGCGGGCGCCGCCGCCGATTTCTTTCTGGCCAAGGGCTATGTTGAGGCGGCGTTTGAGCGCATCGGGATCGACCTGCGCTTCGCCGCCGAGGAGGATGGCGGCCTGTTGGCCGGTCGCACGGCGGTGATCGAAGGGGGCATGGAGCGGTTAGGGGTGCTGGGCCAGCTCGATCCGCGCATCGCCCGCCGGTTCGACTTTCCCACCGAGGTGTTCCTGTTCGAGATTGATGTTTCTGCGGTCGGGCGCGCGCTGGAGCGCCGGGGACGGCGTTACCAGGTGGTGGGGCGGTTTCCCGCCGTGGAGCAGGACATCGCCCTCGTCGTCGATGCCGGGCTGGAGGCGGGGCTGCTGCGTGAGGCGATCGAGGCGACGCCGCTGGTGGAGCGCGCGGCCGTGTTCGATGTGTATGAGGGCGAGCCCATCCCCAGGGGGAAGAAATCGGTGGCGTTCAGCGTGTCCTACCGGTCGCCGGACCGCACCCTGTCCGATGAAGACGTGGCCCGCACGCAGAACCGCATCGTGGAGCGGCTGGCGCGGGAGCACGGCGCGGAGCTGCGCGGCGGATAGCGGATGAGTTCGATCCTGTCGATCACCGCGGGAGGTGACGTTGCCACGCGCGAAGCATCACGCGCATGCTCTCCCGCCTTGTTATGATCGAGGCATGGAATTTCGTGAATGGTTTACTTAAGAGCTAAAG
>SHXV01000030.1 GCA_009693105.1 Dehalococcoidia bacterium | reverse complement strand
CCTCTTACACTCCCATGATGCTTTTCCTGCCCCGGCACCCTAGGCTGATTGCACGGACACAGGAGGTGAACGATGAGAAAACGGAACGTACTGGTAGGACTGATCGCGACGGGCGTACTGGTCATTGGAGCGGTCGTCGGGGTCGCGGCTCAGACGCCGGGCGCCGGTGCATCCGGCGGGGGCAACTTCCTCACGAAGCTGGCCGCCAATCTGGGCATCGGTGAGGACCAACTCAAGGCGGCCGTCGATCAGGCGCAGGCAAAAATGATCGATGAAGCCGTCGCCGCTGGCAAAATCACGCAAGCCCAAGCGGATCAGATGAAGCAGCGCCTGGCAGAAGGCGGCAAGGGCTTTGGCTTCCCCGGTGAAGGCCGGCACGGCGGCCCGAGGGGCCCCATGGGTACTGGTATGGGTTTGGGGGTGGACGTGTATGGTGAGGTCGTGGGCCTGCTGGGTATGCAGCCCCAGGACCTGATGCAGGCGCTGCGTGCCGGCAAGTCGCTGGCGCAGATCGCCCAGGAGCACAGTGTCAGCGTGGATACGCTCAAGCCGGGGCTGACCGCCCTGGCCAAGGCGCACCTGGACCAGGCCGTGGCCGATGGTAAGCTCACGGCGGAGCAGGCCAGCACCATGCTCACCAAGCTCTCCGAGCAGATCGATAACATTCTGAACGGCCAGTTGGGCCCGCGCGGTCCGCGGGGTGCGCGCCCGGAGCACAAGGGGCCACCCGTGGCTACCTCATCCGCCGCGCCCGTCGTCTAGACGTGGCGGTGTCGACCATAGCAAAGAAGGGCGCCCCCTCGGGCGCCCTTCTTTGCGCCCTCGCTCTACGCTGCTGGTGGTATCATGCCCTTACATCGTTGGGGGTGACATGAGCGAGCATCAATCCCGGGGGTTTCTCTATACCGGCAGCGGCGACGAAGGCGAGACTGCCCTCCTCGGCGGCAGCCGCGTCCCTAAGTGGGACCTTCAGCCGCAGGCCTACGGTGCGCTCGATGAAGCTTCCAGCGCCCTCGGCCTAGCGCGGGCGCTCACGGACCGCCCGGAGACGAAGGAATCGCTGGTCCGCGCCCAACGGCAGCTCTACCGCATCATGACGGAGCTTGCCACCGGCACCGGCGTGGAGGTGAAACCCGCCTTCCTCACCACGGAGGGCGATGTGACTGCTCTGGAGGAGGAGATCGACCGCTTCGGACGCGACCTGCAGCTCGGCAGGGAGTTCGTCCTTCCCGGGGAGACGTCCGCGGGCGCGGCGATGGACCTGGCCCGCACCATCGTCCGCCGGGGGGAGCGAGAGGTCGCCCGGCTCGCCCGTGAGCGCGGCATCGGCGCCGGCGCCACGCTGGCCTACATCAACCGGCTCTCCTCCCTCCTGTTTGTCCTTGCGCGGTACGATGAGCAGGCGCAGGGACAACGGGCGCCAGCCTCCAATGGCGCGGCGACGCCCGGCGGTTCCGTGAGACGGAAGCGTTAGCGATGCCAAGATTTGAATTCGAACAGGCGGAGAACTTCGGGGTGGGCGCGGTCGGCGAGCCGGGCAAGCGCTTCTTCTTCCTCATCGCCGGCCGCGACGATGGCTGGGTGCGGGCGTGGATGGAAAAGGAGCAGCTCCTGGCCCTGGCGGAGGGGTTTGAGGAGCTGCTGAAACAGGTCGAGGCGGAAGCACTTCTGCCGGATCAGCCGCCGCCCCCGGCGGAACCGCCCGTCGCCCCCATGCTGGGGGAGTTCCACGTCTCCCGCATGGCCATGGGCTATGAATCTGCAGGAAGAGATGTCGTCCTCACCGCCCACGCCACGGACGACGATGAGGGCGAGCCCGCCCTCGTCTGCCGCATCAGCCGGGAGCAAGCGGGCGCCATCGCCCGGCAGGCTGCCAGCGTCTGCGCTTCCGGCCGCCCCATCTGCCCCGTCTGCCAGCAACCGATCGATCCATCCGGGCATCTTTGTCCCAGGAGTAACGGCCACAGCCGCTCAGGCCTATGATGCTCGACCCCGATGAGGTCCGCGCCTACGATTCCCCCCGTGTCCGCCTGCTGGAACGGCTGCTGGCGAACATGCCCGTGCGCAGCGGCTGGGACCCCGGTCGCCCCGATATCCGCGCTCTCCTGCGGGACGCCGAGATCACCCACTGCGAGCTCATCCCCACCGGCTCCAACTATACCTACCTGCTTGTCCTCAACCACGCTGACGCCGGCCCGGGGCTCGCCGTCTACAAGCCCCGCAGCGGGGAAGCCCCCCTCTGGGACTTCCCCGCCGGCACGCTCTACCTCCGGGAGTTCGCGGCGGGCGAACTCAGCCGCCTCCTGGGCTGGGATATCGTTCCGCCCACGGTGACGCGGGAAGGACCGGCTGGCGCCGGCGCCGTCCAGGCCTTCATCGATGCGGAGATAGCGGAGAACTTCTTCACCCTGCGGGAGCGTCACGCCGATGACTTTCGCCGCATCGCCCTGTTCGATTGCCTCGTCAACAACGCCGACCGCAAGGGGGCGCACTGTCTGCTGGACCGGGGCGGGCACATCTGGGGGATCGATCATGGGCTCAGCTTCCATCCCCAGTGGAAGCTCCGCACTGTCATCTGGGATTTCGCCGGCGATCCCCTTCCGCAGCCCCTCGTCGCCGACCTTGAGCGGCTGCGTGAACGGCTGCGCTCATCCCCCCAGGACACCGCCGCCCTCTACGCCGCCATCGATGCGGAGGAACGGGAAGCGTTGGAGGGCCGCCTCGATGCGATGCTGGAGCATCGGCGCTACCCCCTGCCCGGCTCCCGGCGCAGCGTCCCCTGGCCGGTGCTCTAGCCGCCGCCCAGCAGCCGTCCCAGTGAAGTGCGCAGCTTTCCTCTGCTCGGAGCGGACAGGCCGGTGAAGTAGTGCGCTGCGTTCTCGTCCCCCGCCACCAGGGGGGCGCACCAGCGCCGGTAGCCCTCCACCGCCGTCGTCGCGTCCTTCGTCCCCTCGTAGCGGGCTAGTGGCGCCCAGCCCCGCTTTCCCCGCACCAGCGCCGTCCCGCCCGCCTCCTGCACGATGAGCGCGCCCGCCGCCACGTCCCACAGCCGGGGCGCGCCGAACATCGCGTATTGCAGCGTGCCCGTCGCCACCATCGCCAGCTCGATTGCGATGCTGCCCAGCGAGCGTGGTTCCCCCGGACGCAGGCCCTCCGGCGGGCGACCGTGGCCCCCCCGCCGGCCGCCCCCCGGCACCGCGCCCAGTCGCGCCCGAATCGCCGTTCGTGCCGTCCGATCGATAGGGATATCGCCCAGGGTCGCCCCCAGCCCCGCTGCCGCGCTCAGCACGACGGGCATATCCGCCAGACCAGATGGCACGAAGATCGCCCCGGCGATGGCCCGGCCCTCGTGCAGCACCCCCACGGACACGGCGAACAGCGCCAGCCCGTTGAGGAAGTTCAACGTCCCGTCCAGCGGGTCGATAGCCCACAGGTATGGTGAAGCGGCGTTGCCGGCGATGCTGTCCGCCTCCTCCCCCAGCACCGCGTGATCGGGGAAGCGCGCCAGGATGCCGTCTCGAATCAGCGCTTCGGCGGCTTCATCCGCGTCCGTGACCGGGTTACCCTCGTCCTTCGTCTTGTAGCGGGCATCGAGGCCGCGCCGGAAGTAGTCCATCACCAGTTCGCCCGCGTCCGTCGCCAGCCGGACCGCCTCCGCACGGATGGCGGCCAGTTCTTCCGGCGGGGGCAGCGGAGAGGGCTCGACAGACATGAATGACACTCCAGAGGTGATGGGTTCTGCTTCGGGTGGCATGCTATCATAGCGGCGAAACCGCGATTCAGCCCGCCGGAGTACGTCATGAGAATCTGGGACAACCACGTTCACTTCCCCCGTAACTGGCAGGCCGCCAATCCAGCGGAGGACGCCGCCCAGTTCGTCAACCACATGGCGGAACGGCTGCAGGAATCCGGCGTGGTCAAGGCTGCCCTGTTTTCCGGCGGTGCCTTCGGCCCCACCCAGGAGGAATGCATCGAGCTCATGCGCCCGCACACTGAGCTGTTCGTGCCCGTCGCCATGGTGGACCCGGAGGAGACGACGGCGCAGCGCATCGATGAGCTGCACACCATGGGTTATCGCGGGCTGAAGATGATCGGCCCCCACCGGGCCTACGATGTGCCGGACTACTTCCCCATCTATGAGCGGGCGCAGGCGCTTCGGATGCCCATCGTCTTCCACCTGGGCGTGATCGGCGGTGCCGTCGACCTGCAATCGACTCACCCCCGTCGCGATGCCAAGGCGGCGGAGCGCATTCGTATGATGCGGGAGCGCCGTCCCGGCGGCCGCGACGTCTCCGCCGACCGCATGCGCCCGTTTCACCTCGACACCATCGCCAACAACTTCCCGGACCTGCGCATCGTCGGCGCCCACATGGGCGGCACCGGTAACTACGACGAAGCCGCCTCCGTCGCGCGCTGGCGGCTCAACGTCCTCTTCGACCTCTCCGGAGGCGACGTGATCGAGCGCCACGCCGTCGAACGCGGCCTCATCGGCAGGGAGATCGCGGTGGAGAAGCTAGTCTTCGGCTCCGATTGCCCGGCCGATGAAGTGCATGAGCACGTTGCCCGCTTCCACAAGATCTTCACCGATCTCAAGCTGGACGAGGACGCCCTCGACCGTATCTGGTACCGCAACGCCGCCGAACTCTACGGCTACGAGGAAGAGAGGTGGGCCGGCGAATAGGCGCCGGTCCGAACGAACGTGGCGATGCGGCAGCCCGGCTTCTCTCCCCCACCTCCCACTGCGCGGGGCGGCTTCCGCCCCCTGCCCACCGGCATCCCCGGTTCGCCTCGGGCCAACGTATTCATTCTCACCATCTCCATCGGCGTCGGGCTGTTCCTCGCCATCGAACCGACGCAGCAGTGGCTGCTCCTCCTCCTCACCGGGCTCACCGCCCTGGGCATGAGTGCCCTCCTGCGCACGGAAGGCCCTGTCCACATCGACGTAGCGGGGGAGCGCTTCCGCACGACGCCGGACGCCGCCGCCACCGTGTTCTCCTTCGTTGTGCCGGTGCTCTGGGTGTTTGGCGCCGGGTTGCTGGCGGAGTACGTCACCGGCGGCTACTGGTCGCTGCTGGCGGCGCTCGTCGTCGGCGTCGGCTTCGGTGTTATCGTCTATGCGGAGATCGATAGCCTGGACAAGATGGCGGACGCCTACCAAGTGGCCCGCTTCACCCTCAACGTCGCCGCCTACGTCATCGTCTTCGCCCTCTTCGCGGTGCCCTACGCTCTGGAGCTCGGCCGCGCGAGCTCCGCCCTGTTTATCGGCGTCGCCGCCGTGCTCATGACCGTGGAGCTGATGCGGGAAGCGCCCATGCCGCCCCTCCAGGTGCTGATCATGGCGTTCATCTCTGGCGTCTTGCTGGCGGAGACGCGCTGGGCGCTGTACTACCTGCCGCTGGCGGAGTTCCTCTCCGCCACGCTCCTCCTCCTCCAGTTCTACGTCACCACCGGGGTGGTGCAATCGGCTTTGCTGGTCCGCTTCACCCCCGCCATCATGGTGGAATACATCACCGTCGGCGGCACGGGTCTACTTCTCATCGTCGCCGCCGAGGTCATGTTCTGACCGCGTGATCCCCCTGCCCGGCCCCTACCTGCTTGCCAACGGCGTCCACACGTACTATGAGGTTCAAGGACAGGGGCCGCCCGTCCTCCTCCTCCACGGCGGCCTCGATACGATCGAGCCGTTTCGCAAGAGCCTCCTCCCCGCGCTCGCCCGCGCTCATCGCGTCGTCCTGCCGGAGCGCCGGGGCCACGGCCGCACCGGCGATCTGCCCGGCCCCATCACCTATGACCTGATGACGGCGGACACGATCGCCTTCATCGAGGCGCTGCCCCTTGAGCAGTGCCACATCGTGGGTTGGAGCGATGGTGCCATCATCGCCATGCTCATCGCCATCCGGCGTCCGGAGCTGGTCGATCGGCTCGTTCTGATCAGCGCCAACTACGAGCCGGAGGGGCTGCGACCGGAACTCCGCACGGCCATCGGCGGGTGGACCGCCGATACGTTTTCCCACCGCATGGCTGCGGCGTACTGCCGGCTCTCCCCTGATGGGCCGGAGCACCTGCCCATCGTAGTGGACAAGATGAAGCGATTGTTCCTGGATGAGCCGCGCCTCAGCCCAGCGGACCTGGGCCGCATCGCCGTGCCCACGCTGGTGCTGGCGGGCGACGATGACGTGGTGGAGCCGGAGCATACGCTCCGGCTGTTCCGGGCGCTTCCGCAGGCGCGGCTCGCCATCGTGCCGGGCGGCTCGCACGAGCTCCCATTGGACCAGCCGGAGGCCGTCACGGCGCTCATCCTGGACTTCCTCGATGGCTAAGGCGAACCGGATCGTCGGCATCGACCTCGCGCAGTGGGGGAACTACGTCGGCGTCGCCGTCCTCGACGGCGCGGGCCGCGCCGTCGAACCACCGTTGAGGGGGCGGCTGAGTGACGACGATCTCCTCGCTCGCGTCCGTTCGGCGATGATCGTCGGCATCGACGCTCCCCTCTGTTTCCCCGCCGGCATGGACTGCTTTCAGCCTGATCACTGCGCCGACGGGAGACGCCGGGCCGAGCTCGATCTCTACCGGCTTGGCATCTCCTGCTACTGGACGACGAAGAACGCCGCCCCCACCTTCCGCCCCGTGATCGAGCGGGGGATGGAGCTGTCCCGGCGCATGACCGCGTCCGGCCTGCGCGTGGTGGAGGTCTACCCCTACGGCGCCGCCTGCCGGCTCTTCGGCCGTCCCCCCCATCGCAAGGCCACACAGGAGGGCCGCGCCTGGTTCACGCGCGTTCTGCGCACCGTCGTCGCGAGTCTCCCGCCGGGCGACCTCCACCCCGACTGCGCGGACGCGGCACTGGCGGCGTACACGGCCCTCCTCGTCCTGCGCAGCGAAGCCGAACCGCTGGGCAGGAACGCCGACGGGCTCATCTGGATTCCTCCCGGCTTGCCCCTGCCGAGTGCACGCAGTAGGCTCGACGCATGACTGTGGAGCTGGATGACCTCGCCCCCCTGGCCCAGACGTACCTGGGCGTCGTTGCGGCCGGCCTCGTCCCCGTCCACCTGGCCAACGACCAGCACTTTCGCCTGGACTACGTCACCGCCGTCTGCCACGCCATGGCGCGGGATCTGCCCCCTGGCGCCGACCTGGAGGGGGAAGGCCCCCGGCCCCGACCGGCGTTCCTGGACGCCCTGCGCGCCGTCATCGGCGATCTGGATGCCTGTGGCGTCATCGTCGCCGGTGCGGGCGATGGCCACCTGGCCGTGGTGCCGTTCCTGGACCCCACGCTGGGCCGCCTCACCGCTGGCCAGCTGGCCAAGCTCGATCTGAACCGGCTGCCCAAGGTCATCGACAGCTACCTCGCCCACCGCGCCCTCGATGCGCTGCTGGCAAGGCCCGCCGTCTACGGTTTCCTCATGGAGCGGTACAGCGCCAGCAGCGAAATATGGCAGCGGCTAGCGGCGCAGGGGTACGGACGCTAATCCGGCCTGCCCGCATGGAGGATACGGGCCCTTTCGTTTGTACCGCCCCGCCCTGACCGCGCTCCTCGCAGCGGTGTTCCTCGCCGTGGCCGCGCTCCTTCCTCAGGGCACGGGCCGCCCCATAGCGCACGACGATGCCGGGCTGACGCGCGGCATCGTCGTGGGCACGAGCACTGCCGCCCACGCCTACCTCTGGTCCTCCGCCGATGCCGTGCACTACTTCGCGCGGGGCACCGAGGTTAGCATCCGCGTCATCGAGTACGGGGAGAACTGGATCGTCGGCGACCAGACCTGGTATATGGTTCCCCCGGAGTGGGCCAACGTGTGGTACGTGCTGGAGGACGGCAGCTACGTCTACTCCGCCTTCGTGTTCATCCCGTCCGATGCTGAGGTCGCGCCGTGGTACCGCGAGCCCGGGCTGGAACGCTACGTCATCGTCGACGTCAGCGATCAGGTCGCCTAGGTCATGCTGGGCCAGAACGTGATGCACGGCGTGCGCATCAGCACCGGATACGGTCAGTTCGCCACGCCCACGGGAGAGTTCGCCGTGTACTCCTGGGGGCGCACCGTGAGCGCGCACATGACATCGAGCGGAGCTGGGTTCGATGACAGCGTGGAACCGTACGATGTGCAGCGGGTGCTCTTCACCCAGTACTTCGCGGTGGGCGGCTTTGCCTTTCACCTGAACTACTGGCAGCCCGATTGGGTCTTCGGCGCGGCGCCCTCCAGCCACGGCTGTGTCGGCATGCAACTGCACGATGCCCAGTACCTCTGGCTGTTCGGCTACGCGGGGATGGGGGTGGTGGTGCGCCCCTGAGCCAGCTTACTCGTGGCGGGGGCGGAGGAACTCCGGCAGGTCTTCCTCCCGCCCACGCGGCGGCGCCTCGGCCTCCCCGGTGGTGTCCTCCCCCGGCAGCGGGGCGTCCGCCTCCGCGGCGGTGGTAGCTGGGGACGGCGCTGGCTTGTTCGTCGCGGCGATGGCCTCAGGCGGGGCCGTGGTGGATTCCCACATCGGCGGCGCCGGCTCGGCCCGGACCGGTTCCATCGTCATCTGCAGATCGCCGTCGTACTCTGCGCCCTCATGGATCACGATCTGGCGCGCCTTCACGGAGCCGCTGGCCCGCCCGGAGGGCAGCAGTTCGAAGCGGCCAGTGCAATCGATCTCGCCCTTCACCACGCCGGCTATGCGCACGTCCCGCGCGATGATCGTCGCCTCCACCGTCGCCCCTTCCGCGATCACCAGCGTGCCCCGGCAATCGATCTCGCCGGAGCAATTGCCCTCCACCAGCAGGTTCTGCATCGCTTCGTAACGGCCGGTGAACTTGGAGTTTCGGTCCACCCGGCTATAGGGCTGGCCCGGGTCGAGCAGGCGTTCGGCGTCTTCGCCTTCGCGGTACATCGTCATCGTGTTGAACTCTCCTTCATTTTGAAGAGGGAGGGCTGGTCCGCGGCGTCAGCGCGCATGGCAAAGCTGCCGTGCACCTCCGCGCCTTCCTCCACCACCAGCACCGGTGTGGTGAACTTGCCGCCGATGCGGCTCCCCTCCACTACGTCCAGCCGGTCATGGCAGAGGACGTCCCCCTGGAGGTGGCCCAGCACCCGCACGGAGCGCGCGTCCACGTTCGCGTCCACGGTGCCCCCGCGGTCCACCGTCAGCGCCCCGCCGATCTCCAGCCGGCCGCTGACGCTACCCAGTACGCGCAGGTTGCCCTCCAGGCGAATCGTCCCTTCGATCGTCGTGTCCGGCCCGATGGTCGTCCCCGCTTCCGCTGATCCGTGCGGGATACGCGCGCTCCGTGGTGTGGAGCGCCCCAGCATCTCCGGCTCATCGACAAGCGCCCCGGGCTCGTCCAGGTCGATCCGTTCGTGGCCTACCGCCATGAACGCCTGCGTATCCAGCGCCGACTCATCCGTGGGCAGCGGGGCATCGTCGTCGTGGTGCAGGGCGCTCGCGAAGATCGATGATGGCGAAGACTCAGGTAAGGCGCCCCCCGGAGTAGCGGGGAGCTTGCGGGAACGGCGAAACACGGCTTTTCTCCTCCTGTTCCTGAGCCTCATGAGGACGGATATGTCCCGAAAGGGAACCTTACCACGATGGGAGATCAAAGAAAACCGGGGAAGGCCCGCCGTGGTCTTGTCGGCCTTCTGGGCGCTTGTTACACTATGCACGAATGCGTTGCCGCGGCGATCGCGGCCTGGAGGCGGCATGGCTCCCGACCACACGCACCTTCCCCTGATCCTGCCCGGCGATGTCGTTGGCGAGATCGATCAGGAGCTGCGCAGCAATCTCCTCGTCACCTCCGTCGATACGGTCCTCAACTGGGCGCGCACCAGTTCGCTCTGGCCCGCCATGTTCGGCCTCGCCTGCTGCGCCATGGAGATGATCGCCACCGTCACCTCTCGCTATGACATGGCCCGCTTCGGCGCCGAGATCTTCCGCGCCTCGCCCCGCCAGGCCGATCTCATGATCGTCGCTGGCACCGTCACCTGGAAAATGTCCCCGCCCGTCCGCCGCATCTACCTGCAAATGGCGGAACCCAAGTGGGTGATCTCCATGGGAAGCTGTGCCAATATCGGCGGGCCGTTCGCCAACGGCTACAGCACGCTCCCGGGTGTCAATCTGATCATCCCCGTCGATGTCTACGTGCCGGGCTGCCCGCCGCGGCCCGAATCACTCCTCACCGGCCTCATGCTGCTTCAGGAGCAGATCAAGAAGGAAAGCATCGCCGGGGGGCGCGCGCGCAAAGAGCCGCTCGGGGACTTCTCCCGGTACCTGCCCGATGGCGACCCCCTTCGCGTGGAGCTGGAAGCGCTCTTTACGAACGACGGGATCGCCAAGATCGCCGCCGGCGAAATGTAATACCGGCGGGCTCGCCCGCCGCGGGGAAGAGGACAGCAATGTACGGACTGGGCGTCCTCAGGGGAATGGCCATCACTCTTCGCCGCGCATTCACCGCCCCCATCACGGTGCAGTACCCGGAAGAGGAGCGCATCATCCCGCTGCGCGCCCGTACGAACCTCGTGTGGTTCGAGGAGCGCTGCACCGGCTGCAGCACCTGCGCCCAGGCCTGCCCCGATGGGTGCATCCTGGTGGAGACATCCCCCGGTGAGGACCGCTCCTTCAACATTGAGCGCTACGAGATCGATTTCCGCCTGTGCATGTACTGTGGCCTCTGCGTGGAAGCCTGCCCCTACGAAGCGATCCAGGCGGGCGGCCCCCTGGACGACGCCGCCGTCGTCTTCGATCATCTCTACCGCAACAAGGAAACGCTGACCGGGCTTGCCCAGAGCTACCTCCAGGAGCATGGGAACGTCTACCCCAACGGCAGGAAGGGGCCGGACCGCGGCTCCTCCACATTCCGGCCTGAGTCTTAATCCATCCGCGCCCGGCCGGCGCGTCCCGCACAGAAGCAAGGGAGTTGTCCGTGGCCACAATCACGCTCAATGGCACAGTCATCGAGGCCCCGGACGGAGCGCCCCTGCTTGAAGTGATCAAGCAGCAGGGCGTCTTCATCTCCAACCTCTGTTACATCGATGGCCTCCCCCCCTACGCCGGCTGCCGCACCTGCCTGGTGGAGATCGAAGGGATGCGTGGCCTCCAGCTCTCCTGCACCACCCGCGTTGCCGAGAACATGGTGGTCAACACACAGAAGGAGGAGGTCGCCGATGCCCGCCGCCAGGTGATGTCCGTCATCATGGCCAACCACTCCGACCGCTGCCTCACCTGCCACCGCACCATCCACTGCCGCCCCGGCGAGATCTGCCTGCGCGACGATGTCGTCACCCACCGCTGCCTCACCTGCAGCAAGAACTACCGCTGCGAACTGCAGACCACCACCGAATTGCTGGAGATGGCCAAGTTTGAACCCTGGGTGGGGGAGAAGCGCACCTACTACGAACTGGCGGAGCAGCCGCCCGCAGACCGCGAGAACCCCTTCTTCGAGTTCGACCCCCAGATGTGCATCATCTGCACCCGCTGCGTCCGCGCCTGCGGCGAGCTTCGCCACACCAACGCCATCACGCTGGGCGGGCGCGGCTTCGCCTCCGAGATCATGTTCGGCTCCGGCGGCGCCATCCACGAATCCGACTGCGATTTCTGCGGCGCCTGCGTCGATGTCTGCCCCGTCGCCGCCCTCATGGAGCACCCCAACAAGTGGGTGGCCCACACCAACGACTGGGTGGAGACGACCTGCGGCTACTGCAGCGTCGGCTGTTCCCTCAAGGTGGGCCTGCGCAACGGCAAGGCCGTCATCGTCAAGCCGGACACCATCGCCAATCCCGTCAGCAACGACCAGATCTGCGTCCGGGGCCGCTTCGGCTACGACGCCCTGAAGGCGCGGGACCGCATCCAGAAGCCCACCTTCCGCCGCGGCCTCGTGGAGGCGGCGTTGCCCTGGGATCGCGCCATCGAAGAGGTCGCCGCCCGGCTGGCGGACATCCGCCGGCAGCACGGCCCGGAAGCGATCGCCGTGCTCGGCTCCCCCTTCTCCACCACGGAAGAGAACTATGTCCTGGCCAAGATTGCCCGCGCCGCCCTCGGCACCAACAACGTCGACCACTCGCTCGGCCCCGTCGCCGATGCGGTCGGTCTCGCCCTCCGCGACGCCTTCGGCAGCGAAGTGCTAGCCGCGGACCTGCAGGACGTGGCCATTTCGCACGTTATCCTCGCCGTCGGCACCGATATCGAAGAAAGCCACCCCGTGGCAGCCCTGCGGATCAAGGACGCCGCCGTCCGCAACGGGGCGCGCCTCATCACCGTCACCCCGCGCCACGGCGAGCTCGATGACTTCGCCGCCCACGCCCTTCGCCCCGCCGCCAACGGCACGCCCGCAGTCCTGGCCGCCCTCCTCCAGCGGCTCCTCGCCGACCCGGAGGTCGGCCCTCGCGCCGATGCGCTGGGCGGCCGCCCAGCCGTGGACGCGGGCGAAAGCGGCGCTCCGGCGGACCAGCTCGACGCTGTCGCCGCCATCCTCAAGGGAGCCGCCCTCAACCCCGAGCTCAAAGTCAGCATCGTCTACGCCGCCGCCCATTTCGGGGCGGCCGAGGCGGGCGCGACCACGCGGGCGCTCGCTGACCTGGCGCTCCTCCTCCGCGGCGACGCCGCCACAACCGACCTGCACGTGCTGGGCGCCGAAGTCAACGTCGTTGGCATGCGCGATGCCGGGCTCGCCCCCGCCCTGCTCCCCGGCTATCGCCAGGCAGCGTCCGACCCCGACCGCCGCGCCGTCGCGGAGCTGTGGCACGCCCAGCCGCCCGCCGCGCCCGGTCTCGCCTTTGATGCCATCCTCGCCGCGGCGAAACAGGGCGCGATCAAGGCGATGGTGGTGCTGCGAGACAACCCGCTCATGTTCGCCCCGGACCGCGCCCGCGTTGAAGAGGCGCTCAAGGCGCTCGATTACCTCGTCGTTATCGATGAAGTGATGACCGATACGGCGAAGCTGGCGCATGCCGTCCTGCCCGAAGTGAGCATGTTCGGCCGCGATGGCACCTTCACCACCGGCGATCGCCGCATTGTCCGCCAGCGCGCCGCCGTCCGCCCTCAGGGCGAAGCGCGGCAGGGCTGGCAGATCTTGGCGGCTCTGGGGTCGGAGCTTGTGGGCAAGCTCAACCTCGCCGATGTCTCCTTCAACTACGCTTCGGCCGATGACATCATGGAGGAGCTGGGCCTGCTGGTCCCCCTCTACGCCGGCGCCCGTTACGATGACCTCCTCTCCGGCTCCCGCCAGCACTTCCCGACGCCGATGGCGGCGGGCCCCGCCGGCCGGCTCCAGCCGGTGCAGGCGCCCGTTCCCGCCGCGGCGGAAGGCGCCCTGCGGTTGGTCACCGGACGCAGCCAGTTCACCAGCTATGAGGCCGCTGCCATCGCTTCCCCGGAGGCCGATAAGCTGCACCGTGAGGAGTTCGTCGAGCTCCACCCCGATGACGCGGCGCGGCTCGGCATCGCCGATGGCGCCTCGGTTCAGCTCACCACCGCTCACGGTGAGCTCGCCATCCCGGCGAAGGTGAGCGAGCGGGTGGAGCCGGGCACCGCCTATGTGCCGCTCTACTACGGGGCCGGCGCCGTGCTTCGCCTCCTGGCGGCGGATGGCTCCGCCCCCGCCGTGCGCGTCCGCATCGCCGCCGCCGTCTAGCCCCCCCGAAGGCCGCGCGAGGCTATGCTACACTGCCGCCATGGAACGCATCGAAGCCGTTCCCCTGTTTCCGCTCAACGTGGTGCTGTTCCCCGGCATGTCCATGCCGCTGCACATTTTTGAACCGCGCTACCGCACCATGATCGTCCGCTGCCTGGCGGAGCAGATCGAGTTCGGAATCGTCCTCATCCGGGAGGGCGTTGAGGCCGGCGGTCCCGCCGTCCCGTTTGAGGTGGGGACCATGGCCCGTATCACCCAATCGGAAGAGCAGGAAGATGGTCGCTACCAGCTCACCGTGGTTGGCACGCGGCGATTCCGCATCCTCCGGCTTCGCGGCGATCAGCCCTATCTCACCGGAGACGTCCAGCTGATCGAGCCGGAATACGGCGCGGAAGGGCCGGAGGGCGACACCGTGCGCCAGCTTGCCGATACCGTGACCGCGCTCTTCGGGGAGTACTATCGCCTCACGCTGGCGCTGGCGGAGCAGTGGCAGGAGCGCATCGGCCTACCGGGGGACCCCGCGGCCCTGATCGATTTCGTCGGCTCCCGCCTCGCCGCTCCCGCCGGGATAAAGCAGCGCCTGCTGGAGGTGCCCACCGTGGCCGCCGCGCTTGAGCTTGAGCGCGATGTGTTGGGCCAGGCCATCCCCGCGCTCACCGCCGCCGTGAAGCAGCGCCAGCAGCGGCGATGGGGGACCCCGGAGATCCTGAATTGACCGCTCCCCCTACGGATGCGGAGGTCTCCGCTCGTCCTGAGCTTATCGAAGGGCGAGCCGCGAACGCTGCCCGCCGGCTCATGCTGGCCGGAGCGCTGTTGGCGTTCACCGGCGTCGCCTTTGGTGCCTTCGGCGCGCACGCGGTCAAGCCGCAGATCTCCGCCGATGACTACGATACGTACCGTATCGCCGCGCAGTACCACCTGGTGCACGCCCTCGCCGTCTTCGTCGCGGCGTACATCGCGGAGCGCCTGTCCGCTCCCGCGGCCCTGCGTGCGGGCTGGCTCTTCCTCGCGGGCGTCGCCCTGTTCTCCGGCAGCCTCTACCTCCTCGCCACCACCGGCCCGGACCTGTTGGGGGCGATCACCCCGCTGGGCGGGCTTGCCTTCTTGGCGGGATGGGCGCAACTGGCGTTGACGCTCTGGCGGCGGCCGTAGACGGGCCGAACTTCCGCTATAATGGCGGCATCCCGGCGAACGCACCAAGGAGGCCCCTATGATCATCGGCGCCCACGTAGGCACATCGGGCGGGATCGATCTCGCCCCGGAGCGCGGCGCGAAGATCGGCGCCCGGGCGATCCAGATCTTCGCTTCCATCCCCCAGACCTGGCGCAAACGCAACCTCACCGATGAGCAGGTGCAGGGCTTCCGCGCCGGAATGGTGGAGCATCGCATCCACTCCGCCTTCATTCACGGCATCTACCTGGTCAACCTCGCCACGCCCACGCCGGAGCAACTGGTGAAGTCGGAGGACTCGCTGATCACGGACATGACCGTCGCCTCCCGCATCGGCGCGAAGGGCGTCATCTTCCATGTCGGCATCTTCCGCACGCCCACGTTCGAGGAGATCATGCCCCAGATCGTCGAGGCCCTCATCCGCATCCTGGAGGCCACACCGGAGGACGCCCTCCTCATCATTGAGAACGCCGCCGGCGAGCGGAAGGGCGTCGGCGCCCGGTTCTCCCAGACGGGCGCGCTCATCCGCGCCGTGGCCAGCCCCCGGCTGGTCGCCTGTCTGGACACGGCCCACGCCTTCGCCTCCGGCTACGACATCACGCAGCGGGACGGGCTCGGTCAGATGATGGACGAGTTCGATCATGAAGTCGGCTACGATCGGCTCGTCGCCGTGCACGCCAACGATTCCAAAGTGCGCTGCGGCTCCGGTGTGGACCGGCACGAAAACATCGGCGAAGGCTACATCGGGCTGGAAGGCTGGGGCCACATCGTCGCCCATCCCGCCTTCCACACCGTCCCCCTGCTCATGGAAGTGCCGGGCTTTGAGAACGACGGCCCGGACGAGCGCAACGTGGGGATACTGAAATCGCTGGCGGAGGTGGAGGGCGTCGCCGTCATGGGCTGACGGCCCCCCGTTACAGGCTCCCGGCGCCGACCCGCGCCACCAGCGGCGGCGTCACCTGATACATCGCCGACAGCTCTTCGATGAACGCCTGTACCACCCGTGTCTGTCTGCGATTCCGCCGGTAGATGATCGAAACCGGGCGGCGCACGACTGCCGTGTCCTTCACCGTGATGATGCTCAGGATCCCCAGCTCGGCTTCCCGCTCCACGGAGATGGCGGGCAGCAGGGCGATGCCCAGCCCCTCCTCCACCATCTTCTTCGTCGCTTCCAGGCTGTCCAACTCCATCGCCACGCGGGGGACAAGGCTGGCCTGGCGGAACATGCTCTGCGTCAGCGTGTAGTAGCTCGATGTCTTATCGAAGAAGATCAGCGGCTGGCGGGCCACTTCCTCGATCGTGACCGCGCCGGTGCGGGCGAACGCGTGCGAGGGGTTGGCCACCAGTACCACGTCGTCATCGTACAGGTGAACGGACTCGATGTCCGGGTGTTGCAGGGACCGCACGATTGCCACCTGCACTTCATCTGCCAGCACCATCTCCAGCACCTGCTCTGAGCGGCCGGTACGGACGAAAAGGTCGATGCCAGGGTACTTCGCCCGGAAACTCTTCAGCACCCGTGGCAGCACGTAGGTGCTTATGGTCAGGGCCGTGCCCAGCCGCAGGCTGCCGAACTCGGTGTCCCGCAGGCTCTCCAGCGCGTCGCGGCCTTCTCGCAGGTCGCGCAGGATGCGATCCGCGTAGGCCAGGAACGTCTCGCCTGCTTCCGTCAGCCGCACGCCGCGGCCGGTTCGCTCGAACAGCTCTTCATCCAGCTCCTTTTCCAGGGCCTGGATGCGCGCCGTGACCGATGGCTGGGTGAGGAACAGCGACTCCGCCGCCTTGCTAAAGCTGTGGTGCGCCGAAACCTGAACGAATGCTTCCAGCTGACCGATGTCCATACGGATACCTCCGGGCGGCATGAGCCAAGCGCAGCAGGGGCGATAGTACCATAAACAACGCCTATGGAGTGGACCTGTTGTCGCGTATTGCCTCGCGCGCCGCCGCCCGGTCATCCCAGGGCAACCTCTCCCGTCCCACGATGATCGAGCCTTCGTGGCCCTTCCCTGCGATCAGTATGACGTCGCCGGGCCGCGAATCTTTCACCGCCGCCGCAATTGCTTCCGCCCGGTCCGGGATGCGCAGGAAATCGTCGCCCTCACGCCGTCCCGCCCCCTCCACCGCCGCGGCGATCTCCGCGATGATCGCGGCGGGGTCTTCCTCCCGCGGGTCCTCCGTCGTGATGTACAGCCGGTCCGCCAGCTCCGCCGCCGCCCGGCCCAAACCGCTCCGCCGCGCCGCGTCGCGCTCCCCCGCCGCGCCGAACACGACGAGGAGCCGCCCCGGCGATGAGGCGCGCAGGTCCGTCAGCACCGTGCGCAGCGCTGCCTCCGTGTGGGCGTAGTCCACGATGACCGTGAACGGCTGCCCCTCATCGATGCGCTCCATTCGCCCCGGCACGCTCGCCAGGGTGGCGACGCCCCGGCAGGCGTCCGCCAGCGCAATCCCCTGCGTCAGACCGATGGCGATGGCCGCCAGCGCGTTCGCCACGTTGAACCGCCCCGGCAGCGCGATCGTCGCCTCCCAGCGCTCCTCCCCGTATACCGCCACGAGCCGGCTGCCCTCGTCGCCCGCCACGATGTCGAGCGCCCGAAGGTCGGCGGCGGAATCGAGCGCGTAGGTGAGGGAGCGCGCCCGCGCCGTCGTCGTCCGCATCGTCGCGGAGGCGGGGTCATCGGCGTTGAGCACCGCCCATTTGGGGGAGCCCTTGTCCGCCGCCGTGTCCAGCATGGCAAACAGACGCGCCTTGGCGCCGATGTAGGCCTCCCGCGTGCCGTGGAAATCGAGGTGATCGGAGGTTACGTTCGTCAGCGCCGCCACGTCGTACTCGCAGCCGTCCAGCCGGTGCAGCTCCAGCCCGTGCGAAGTGGACTCGATGATGGCGTAGTCGCAGCCCGCCTCCACCATTGCCGCCAGCAGCTCCTGCACCTCCGGCGCTTCCGGCGTCGTCTGGCGGGAGTCGTTCGCCACCGCACGTCCGGCGATGCGGTGCTCCACCGTGCCCACCAGCCCGGTGCGGTGGCCCGCCGCCTCCAGCACGGCATTGGTGAGGTAAGAGGTCGTGGTCTTGCCGTCCGTCCCCGTGATGCCGATGACATGCAGCTTACGCGCCGGGTGCCCGTAGAACGCCGCCGCCGCCGCCGCCAGCGCCGCCCGCGTGTCCGCCACGGCGATGATCGGCGTGCCTGCGTGCTCCGCCACCTGCGGCGCCCACGCCTCCCGCCGTCCCGCCTCCACGACAACGGCCGCCGCCCCTGCCGCCAGCGCCCGCCCGACGAAATCGTGGCCATCGACGTGATAGCCGGGTACGGCGACGAACAGGTCGCCCGGCCGCACCAACCGCGAGTCGTAGCGCACGCCGCCGACAGCACGCCCGGCGCCGGCGCCGCCGCCGCTTGCGGGGGGCGCGCCCAGCTCCGCGAGGATGGCGGCGAGCGGGGTTTCACGAGTCATGGGAATACTGTATCGCATCCGCCTGAGGTAAACATGACGGGCCCGGGTGGAAACACCCGGGCCCCGTGTTCGGTGCGCTCAGCAGGCCTATAAGCCGAATTCTGTACCCACCGCGAACGGTGGGCGGTGGCCATCTCTCTGGGACGCCGGTTACCCGACGCCTCATGCAGCCAACCCGGGGACGGGGCCGGGCGTCCCCATTGCCCCCCTATTTGGCCTTGCT
>SHXV01000029.1 GCA_009693105.1 Dehalococcoidia bacterium | reverse complement strand
GGATGCCGGGAGAGGTTGTCGCGGCTAGGCGGTACGCGCAGGCCGTGTTTGCCCTGGCAAGGGAACAGAAGTCCTTCGACCGCTGGATCGAAGGCCTGGCTGGCCTCCGCCTGCTGATGGGCGCGCCGGGCGCCGCCGCGCTGTTCGGCAGCAGCAAGGCGACAGAGCAGGCAAAGGTGGATCTGGTCCAGCGCGCGCTGCCCGGGCTTGCCCCGTTGGCGATGAACCTGGCCCGGATACTCATCGCCAAGAAGCGAACGGCGCTGGCGGACGAGATCTGTGGGCAGTTCCAGCAGCTGTACGACGAGGAGCGGGGCATCGTCCACGCGTCCGTGCGTACCGCCGTGGCGCTGAGCGATGGCGAACGACAGGCCCTGGTCACGCGACTCTCGGACCTGACCGGGAAGTCCGTGGTCGTTGAGACGGCGGTGGACCCGGCGATTATCGGCGGCATGGTCGTGCGCATCGGTGACCGGCTGATTGACGGCAGCACTCGCACACGGCTTAGCTCCTTACGAATGAGGCTTCAGGAAGCCGCCGGCTAACCAAAATCTTAGTGGGCGGGCCGGCGCAGCCGTAGCCCGGACGTAAAACGGAAGGTGAACGATGGCAGTACGCCCGGAAGAGATCACTTCCATCATCAAGCAGCAGATCCAGGACTTCGGCGTTGAGGCGCAGTCCGCCAGCGTCGGCACGGTCGTGGAGGCTGGCGATGGTATCGCCCGCATTCACGGGCTCTCCGGCGCGAAGGCCGGCGAGCTGCTGGAATTTCGCGATGGCATCATGGGCCTCACCCTCAACCTGGAAGAAGAGGCGGTCGGCGCCGTCATCCTCGGTGACTACGCGACGATCAAGGAGGGGGACGAGGTTCGCACCACCGGGCGCATCGCGGAAGTGCCGGTGGGCGCGCAGCTCATCGGCCGGGTCGTGAACGCGCTGGGCCAGCCCATCGATGGCAAAGGCCCCATCGGCACGACGAAGACGCGCGCCATTGAGCGCATTGCTCCCAACGTGGTGAACCGCCGCTCCGTGGACACGCCGGTGCAGACCGGGATCAAGCCGGTTGACGCCATGATCCCGATCGGCCGGGGCCAGCGCGAGCTCATCATCGGCGACCGCAACACTGGCAAGACCGCCATCGCCATCGACACCATCATCAACCAGAAGGGCGGCGACCTGATCTGCATCTACGTCGCCATCGGCCAGAAGGCCTCGAAAGTGGCCCAGGTCGTCGGCGCGCTGGAAGAGGCGGGCGCGATGGGGCACACCATCGTCGTGAGCGCCACCGCATCGGAATCGGCGGCGTTGCAGTACCTCGCCCCCTACTCCGGCTGCGCCATGGGCGAGGAGTTCATGGAGGAGGGCAAGGACGCGCTCATCATTTACGATGACCTGTCCAAGCACGCCTGGGCCTACCGCCAGATCTCGCTCCTGCTGCGCCGGCCGCCCGGCCGCGAAGCCTACCCGGGCGACGTCTTCTACCTGCACAGCCGCCTGCTGGAGCGGGCTGCCCGCCTCTCCGATGAGCTGGGTGGGGGCTCTCTCACGGCGCTGCCTATCATCGAGACGCAGGCGGGCGACGTATCGGCCTACATCCCCACAAACGTCATCTCGATCACGGACGGGCAGATTTACCTGGAGGCGGATCTGTTCAACGCCGGCGTTCGCCCGGCCATGAACGTCGGTATCTCCGTCTCCCGCGTCGGCGGCGCGGCCCAGATCCGCGCCATCCGCACGGTGGCTGGCCCGCTCCGGATCAACATGGCCCAGTACCGGGAGCTCCAGGCGTTCACCCAGTTCGGGACGAGCGACCTTGACGCGGCGACGCGGCGGCAGTTGGACCTGGGGGCGCGGCTTACGGAGGTGCTCAAGCAGGCGCAATACCAGCCGCTCCCGGTGGAGAAGCAGGTGGCCATCCTCTACATCGCCAACAGCGGCCAGCTGAACGATGTCCCCGTGGACAGGGTGCGGGCGTTTGAGTCCGGCTTCTACGGCTTCCTGGACAGCAACTACGGTGGCGTCCTGACCGCCATTCGCGAACAGAAGGTGCTGACCGATGAGATTCGTGGTCAGCTGGATTCCGCCGCGGCGGCGTTCAAACAGACCATCCCGTACTAGGGGGTATCCGTGGCGAATATCCGGGCGATCCGGCAGCGCATCCGCTCCATTACCAGCGCCGCCAAGGTGACCAAGGCGATGGAACTTGTCGCCGCATCCAAGATGCGCCGCGCCCAGGAGCGCGCCTTCGCCGGCCGCCCCTACGCGGAGGATCTGCGCTCCGTGCTCAGCCACCTGGCCGCGATGGCCGGCGAGGGCGGCGGCGATAGCGCCGCGCACCCGCTGCTGGCCCGCCGCGAGCCGGTGCGCTCCGCCATGATCATTGAGATCACGCCCAACCGTGGCCTCTGCGGGGGTCTCAACTCCAACCTCAACCGGCGCGCCGCCAGCTTTGCCCTGGAGATGCGGGAGGCGGGCGCCAGCATCCAGGTCCTCTCCGTGGGGCGGAAGGGACGCGACTTCTTCTCGCGCTCTGGGACACCGATCATCGCCGAGTTCATCGAGCTGGGCGATTACCCCGTGATGAGCGATACGCTCGCCATCGCCCGGGTCGCTATCGACGAGTTCCTCAGCGGCGCCGTCGACCGGGTGGACCTGGTATTTCCCCGCTTCGTGAACACCGTGATCCAGCGGCCGGAAGTGGCGCAGCTTCTGCCCATCGTCCCGCCCGCGCAGGCGGAGGGCGCCGCCGCGAAGTACGCTGACTACATCTTTGAGCCGTCTCCAGAAGCGGTGCTGACGCGACTGCTGCCCCGCTACGTGGAGACGGAGGTCTACGCAGCCGTGCTGGAGATGGCGGCCAGCGAGCAGTCGGCGCGCATGGTGGCCATGCGCAGCGCCAGCGACGCCGCCAAGGATATGATCCAGGATCTGACACTCACCTACAACAAGGCACGCCAGGACCAGATCACGCGGGAGCTGCTGGACCTGGTCGGCGGGGCTGAGGCGTTGTCCGGCAAGTAGAGCGATGAACGAGCGCCGGTACGTGCTCTTCATGACATGACGGGTCCGGGCTTTACCACGGTCCCAGGAGGAAACAATGGCGACAGGCAAGGTTACCCAGGTCATCGGCACGGTTGTGGACGTGGAGTTCCCGCCGGACGGACTGCCAGGACTCTTCAACGCGGTCGAGATCGACATGTCGGGAGAAAGGCTGGTGGCCGAGGTCCAGCAGTACCTGGGGAACAACTGGGTGCGCTGCTTGGCGATGTCCACCACCGACGGGCTGGCGCGCGGCGCGGCCGTCGTCGATACCGGGAGCCCCATCTCGGTTCCGGTGGGGGAGAAGACGCTCGGCCGGCTGTTCAACGTGCTGGGGGAGCCGCTGGACACCCTGGGGGCCGTGGAGACCAAGGACCGCTGGCCCATTCACCGTAACCCGCCGGCCTTTGAGGAGCAGGAGACGCAGGCCCAGGTGCTGGAAACCGGCATCAAGGTGGTCGACCTCATCGCTCCGCTGGCCCGTGGCGGTAAGGTAGGACTGTTCGGCGGCGCCGGCGTGGGCAAGACGGTGCTCATCCAGGAGCTGATCCGCAACATCGCCCAGGAGCACGGGGGATACTCCGTCTTCGCCGGCGTGGGAGAGCGCTCCCGTGAGGGCAACGACCTCTGGCATGAGATGCAGGAATCCGGCGTTATCGCTAAGACGGTGCTCGTCTTCGGCCAGATGAATGAGCCGCCCGGCGTGCGTCTCCGCATTGCCCTGACCGGCCTGACCATGGCGGAGTACTTCCGCGATGAGGAGGGGCGGGATGTGCTCCTCTTCATCGATAACATCTACCGTTACACCCTCGCCGGCATGGAAGTGTCCGCCCTTCTCGGGCGCATGCCTTCCGCCGTGGGATACCAGCCCACCCTGGCGACGGAGATGGGCATCCTGGAGGAGCGGATCACCAGCACGCGCAAGGGATCGATTACCTCCTTCCAGGCCATCTACGTGCCCGCCGACGACTACACCGACCCCGGGGTGGCGACGACCTTCGGTCACCTCGACTCCACCGTCGCGCTGGACCGGGCGCTGACGGAGCAGGGGCTGTACCCGGCCATGGACCCGCTGCAGTCCTCCTCCCGCGTGCTCGACCCCCGCATCGTGGGGCAGGAGCACTACGATGTTGCCCGCAATGTGAGCCAGGTGCTGCAGCGCTACAAGGACCTGCAGGACATCATCGCCATCCTCGGTGTGGAGGAGCTTTCGGAGGAAGACAAGCAGGTGGTGGGCCGCGCGCGCCGCATCCAGCGCTTCCTCACCCAGCCGTTCTTCGTGGCGGAGGTGTTCACGGGCAACCCCGGCAAGTACGTCCCCGTGCGGGAGACCGTGCGCGGATTCAAGGAAATCCTTGACGGCAAGCATGACGCGCTGCCGGAGCAGGCGTTCTACATGGTCGGGACCATTGAAGAGGCCGTGGAAAAAGCCGGTAAGATGGAGCAGGGGTAGCATTCATGCCGCTTGAGGTAAGCATCGTCACGGCGGAGCGCAACATCTTCTCTGAGTCCGGTGTGGAGAAGCTGATCGTCCCGGGTGCCCTGGGGGAACTCACCATTCTGCCTCAGCACGCCGCGCTTATTACCGGGCTGGAGCCGGGAGAGGTGCGCATTATCCACGGGCAGGATGAGATCAGCATGGTGGTAACCGGCGGCTTCATGGAAGTGAAGGACGACGCCGTCACCGTGCTGGCTGATGCCGCCGAACGGGCGGAGGACATCGATGCGGCCCGCGCGGAGGAAGCGCGCCGTCGCGCCCAGGAACGGATGGCGGGGCGGGAGGCCAGCATGGACCTGTCCCGGGCGGAGGCCTCCCTCCGTCGCGCCCTGATCCGGCTCCGCGTGGCGGAACGGCAGCGCCGCCGCGGAGGCACGCGCTCCGGCACGCCCCCGCGCACCGGCGCCTGAGGGCACGAGGCAGGGCGATCGGCAGTGGCGCAGCCGCGCGCCGTCATTGTCAGCAGCGCGTGCGCCGTTTATCCTGACTGAATGCAGACGCCCGCGCTCAGGAACAGCACCGCCCACTTCGAAATCGAAGGAGGGCGCCCCCTCACGGGCGAAGTCCGGATCAGCGGGGGAAAGAACGCCGTGCTCCCCGCGATGGCCGCCGCGCTCCTCACCCCGGAGCCCTGCGTCATCGAGAACGTCCCTTCGATCCAGGACGTGCGCTTCATGACCGCCATCATCGAGAGCCTGAGCGCCACGGTTGAGCAGACTGGTGAGGAAACGCTTGTCGTCCGGGCCGATTCGCTGACGGAGAGCGGACCACCCGGGTCGCTCGTGTCCAACATCCGCGCCAGCTTCCTGACGATGGGAGCCCTCCTGGGCAGGCAAGGCGAGGCGTCCTGCAATTTCCCCGGTGGCGATGTCGTCGGGCAGCGGCCGATCGATACGCACCTGGCCGGATTCGCAGCCCTGGGCGCGACCATCGGCGTCGATGGCGATCGCTTTACGGCGCAGGCAGGGCACCTGCGCGGGGCGCGCATCTTCATGGATTACCCCAGTGTGCTGGGCACGGAAAACGTGATGCTGGCCGCTTGCAGAGCGGAAGGGCGTACGGTCATCGTCAACGCGGCCATGGAGCCGGAGGTCGTGTTCCTGGGGGAGATGCTCAACCGCATGGGGGCGCGGATCAGTGGGGCGGGGACCCATAGCATCGAGATCGATGGGGTGGGGGAATTGCACGGCTGTACCATCCGGGTGATCCCCGATCGCATCGAGGCCGGCACCTACGCCGTCGCCGCGGCGATCACGCAGGGCGACCTTGTCCTGCGGGAAGCGCGCCCGCGCGATATGGATGCGCTGTTGGCCAAGCTGGGCGAGGCCGGAGTGACTGTGCAGGAGTTGCCGGACGGCATCCGGGTGTCCCGCAGCGGGCCGCTCCGCCCCATCCACGTGCAGGCGCTACCCTACCCGGGCCTTGCGACCGACATGCAGGCGCCCATCGCGGCGCTGCTGACGCAGGCGGATGGCACCAGCTACATTCACGAGCGGGTGTTCGATAATCGATTGCGCTACGTCGATGAACTGCGGAAGATGGGGGCGGAGATCATCACGGTGAGCGGCACGACCGCCGTCATCCTGCGCCAGACCGCCCTCGCGGGGAGCGCGGTGCGAGCGCTGGATGTGCGGGCGGGGGCGGCGCTGGTGCTGGCGGCGTTGGCCGCCCGCGGCCGCACAAGCATTCACGACATCTACCACCTGGACCGGGGCTACGCGCGGCTCGATGAGAAGCTGCGCGGCGTAGGTGCCGCTATCGAGCGCTGCTAGTAGCGCGGAACGGGGAATCCATGGCTCGCTTCGGCAAGAAGATCGGGATCGATTTGGGCACGGCCAACGTGCTCGTCTATGAGCAGGGCGTCGGTATCGTTGTGAACGAGCCCGCCTTTGTCGCCGTGACCAATCGGGATAGCACGGTCGTCGCGGTGGGAAGTGCCGCCCGCGATATGATGGGGCGCACGCCGGAGAGCATCGTCGTCGTCCGGCCCATGCGGGACGGTGTCATCGCCGATTACCTGATCACCGAGGCTATGCTGCGCTACTTCATCGGCAAAACGCTCGGGCGGTTCAACCTGATCAGGCCGGAGGTCATGGTCTGCGTCCCCGCGGGCGTGACCAGCGTGGAGCAGCGCGCCGTGCGCGATGCCGCGGAGCAGGCGGGCGCCCGCCACCCGGCGCAGCTTGTGCCGGAGCCCATCGCGGCGGCGATTGGGGCGAACATGCCGATCGATACCGCCAGCGGCAACATGATCGTCGATATCGGTGGCGGCCGGACGGAGGCAGCGGTGATCTCCCTGTATGGCATGATCGCTAGCGAGTCCGTGCGCATGGCAGGGGACCGCCTTGACGATGCCGTTTCGGCATACATCCGGCGTCGTCACAACCTGATCATCGGGGACAGGACGGCGGAAGAGGTGAAGTTGGTGATCGGCTGCGCCCTGCCGGTGGAGCCGGAGCTGCGCATGGAGGTCCGCGGTCGCGATGTCGTGAGCGGCATGCCGCGTACCACCATCGTTACGTCCACAGAGATCGCATTGGCCCTCCAGGACAACCTGGCGGTGATGGTGCACGCGGTGCGCACCGTGCTGGAGCAGACTCCGCCGGAGCTCGCCAGCGACGTCATCGATCGCGGCATCGTCATGACCGGCGGCGGCGCGTTGCTGCGGGGGATCGATATGCTCCTGGCCCAGGAGACGGGCATCCCCTGTCACATCGCGGAGCACCCGCTGGAGTGCGTGGCCATCGGCGCGGGCATCGCGCTCGATCACCTCGACGTGATCCGTCGCAACATCCCCACCGAAGAAGAACGGCTGATCAACACCTACGGCACATTTGCCCAGCGCTGAGCTGGCGCGCTACGGCGCCGTCGCTCTGGGGAGCCGCTTCAGATAGTAGGTCATGCTCTGTAGCGCCAGCACCGGGTCGATCTGGCGCAGGTGCACGTCGGCGGGGTGGCGGGCGGCGATGGGCGCGTAGTTGAGGATCGCCTTCACCCCGCAGCGTACCAGCGTATCGATGACCGCTTGCGCCTCTGACGCCGGCACCGCCACGATGCCGACATCGGCGGGCTGATTCAGGAGCGCCGCTTCCAGGTTCGCCACGTCGCCGATCGGCAGATCGCCTATCATTTCGCCGACGCTCGCCGGGTCGGCGTCGAACGCGGCGGCAAAGCGGAACCCCTGGGGGCCGAAGCCCTGGTACTCAAGGATGGCGCGCCCCAACCGTCCCGTCCCGATCAGCGCCATGCTCCATTCGCGGTTCAGCCCCAGAATCTGGTACAACTCGTCCAACAGCTTGCGGACGTTGTAGCCCCGCCCCTGCTTGCCGAACTTGCCAAAGTAGCTCAGATCCTTCCGGATCTGGGCGGGCGTAACCCCCAGTTCGGCACCCAGATCCTGTGAGCTGATGACGGCATGGCCATCGGTGGCCAGCAGGGCGAGGGCGCGGGCGTAGACGGGCAATCGCTCGATTACGACCTCAGGAATGTCGATGGGCACTACTCGCCTCCCGCTTACTGACGGCGCCCGGTGCGACGCCGGCGCGTCAGACCTCGGCGATATGGATCGCAATCGATTGGAAGTTGTAAAGCCGGTATGTCACGCGGCGAAAGCCGACCGTATACATAGTCTGCGCCAGTTCCTCCGCCCGCGGCATGCGGTGGACCGAGGTGGGGAGATACCAGTACGCGCGGAGATTGCCGCGGGAGGCGATGGCACCGAGGAGGGGGACGACACCCTCCATGTACAGGCGGTGCATGGCGGCCAGGAGGCGGGACTTCGCCCGGGTCAGCTCCAGGGAGACGACGCGCCCGCCCGGGCGTACCACCCGGCGCATCTCCGCCAGCGCGGCGGGCTGATCGGCAAAGTTGCGCAGCGCGAAGGCGTTTGTGGCGCAGTCGAACGTGTCGTCGGCAAAAGGCAGGTGCAATCCATCCGCGATCGCCAGCTGGAATCGCTTGCCGGCGCCACGCTCCAAGACCTTGCGATGCGCCTGTTCTACCATGGTCGGCGTAATGTCCACTCCTACCACGGCGTCACAACGTCGAAGCAGGTGAAAGCCCAGTTCACCGGTCCCGGTCGCCAGGTCGAGGGCGAGCGCGCAATGATCCGGCACTGCGAACTCCGCCGTCGCCGCTCGCCAGCTATCGTCCCGGCCCAGGCTGATCACGCGGTTGGCCAGGTCGTACCGGGGGGCGACCCCGGTGAACATTCGCCGGTTGGCCCGCGCCCAGCGAAGCTTTTCACCCGGCGTCTGCGCGTTCGCCACAGGTCTCCTTACGTAAGGTATAGAGTGGCCCGAATGGTAGCACTCCGGCCATCCGTGGGTCAATGCTTGTGGGCGAAATCATGAGCTGGTTGGCGATGGTATACTGGGGCCACCATGACGACCGATCGTGCGCTTTACGCCGCCCGTGAGCGGGTGGAACAGCTCCGCGCAGAGATCGCTCACCACGACTACCGCTATTACGCTCTCGATGCTCCGGAGATAGCCGATGCCACCTACGACCAGCTCATGCAGGAGCTGCGGCGGTTGGAGGAAGAACACCCGGAGCTGATCGCCCCGGACTCGCCGACGCAGCGGGTGGGAGGGCAGCCGGTCGCCGCCTTTGGCGTGGTGGAGCACCGGGTGCCGCTGCTCAGTCTGGGGAACGCCTTCTCTCCCGACGATCTGCGGGCGTGGCACCGCCGGATCAGCGCGCTGGCGGAGCGTGATTCCTTTGCCATGGTGTGCGAGCCGAAGATCGACGGGCTCGCCGTGGCGCTGGTCTATGAGCGGGGAAAGCTGGCGCGGGGGGCCACCCGCGGCGACGGCCGCCACGGGGAGGATGTGACGGCGAACCTGCGCACCGTTCGCACCATTCCCCTGTCTGTGCCCGCTGCGGATGTTCCGCCCTTTGAGGTGCGGGGAGAGGTGTATCTTTCCGAGAAAGCCTTCGAGCAGATCAATAATGAGCGCGCGGAGGCGGGGCAGCCGCTGTTCGCCAATCCGCGCAACTGCGCCGCCGGCTCCCTTCGCCAGCTCGACCCGAAGGTGACGGCGTCCCGCCCGCTCGACATCTGGGTGTACGGCATCGGCTGGTCCGATGGCGTACTCCCGCCCGGCCACTGGGAAGCGATGCAATGGCTCCAGGAGTTGGGATTCCGGGTGAACCCGGAATCGGCGCGGCTGCACACGCTGGACGCGGTGATCGAGCGCTGCCTGGCCTGGGAGGAGGAACGGGAGCGGCTTCCGTACGATATCGACGGCGTCGTGGTTAAGGTCGATGACTTCGCCCTCCAGGACCGGATGGGCGCGGTTGGGCGGGAGCCGCGTTGGGCCATCGCCTACAAGTTCCCACCCAAGCAGGCGCACACGAAGCTGCGAAGCATTGAGGTGAACGTGGGCCGCACGGGCAGCCTCAATCCGTTTGCCATGCTGGAGCCGGTGCGCGTGGGCGGTACGACCGTGAAGATGGCGACCCTGCATAATGAGGACGATATTCGCCGCAAGGACATTCGTGTTGGCGATACGGTCATCGTGCAGCGCGCCGGTGACGTCATCCCCCAGGTGGTGGGGCCGGTGCTGAGCTTGCGCACCGGCGCGGAGCTGCCGTTCACCATGCCCCCGCGCTGCCCCTCCTGCGACGCCGCCGTGGTGCGCCCACCGGGCGAAGCGATGTCCTACTGCCCCAACCAGGCCTGCCCGGCGCAGCGCTTTCGCCTGCTCACCCACTTCAGCTCCAAGGGAGCGATGGACATCGATGGCGTGGGGGAGGCGCTGTGCGCGGCGCTGCTGGCGGCGGGGATGGTGGAAGACGCCGCGGACCTGTATGCGCTGACGAAAGAGCAGCTCCTGACGCTTGAGCGCATGGGGGAGAGGAGCGCGCAGAACGTGCTGAGCGCCATCGCCGCCAGCAAAGAGCGGCCGCTGGAGCGGGTGCTGTTCGCGCTGGGAATCCGGCACGTGGGGAGCGAGGTGGCGGCGCTGCTTGCCTTCCACTTTGGGTCCATGGCCGCGGTCGTGAGGGCGGATGAGGAAGAACTGTCAGCCGTGCCGGGCATCGGTCCGGTCATCGCCCGGAGCGTGCGGGAGTACCTCGGGGAGCCGCGCGATCGCCTGGTGGTAGAGAAGCTGGGTGCCGCCGGTGTGCGCCTGAGCGGCGGGCAACCCGCCCGCAGGGAAGGGTCGCTGGCAGGCAAGACGTTTGTGCTGACCGGAAGCATGGCTGCGTATACGCGTGGCAGGGCGACCGCGCTGATCGAGGGACTCGGCGGCAGCGTGGGGGCCAGCGTGACGAAGAAGACGGACTACCTCGTGGCCGGCGAGGCGCCCGGATCGAAGCTGGAGCGGGCACGGGAGCTGGGCGTGGCGGTGCTGGACGAGGAGGCGTTCCGCGCGTTCCTTGGCGAGCATGGCGATGTTTCCTAACGTTTCGGAAAGGGTCAGATACCTTCTCAAAACGTAAACCGTGGCCGCTTCACGCAGGGGCGCCCCTCGCGTATACTTCTGTTGAGGGCTGCTTCGCGGGCCCAGCCATCCCCTGACGGGTGACCCATGCGATTCAATCCGCTCGATAGCCTCCTCGGCATGTTCTCCCACGATATCGGCATCGATTTGGGGACGGCGAACACGCTCGTTCTCGTGCGCGGCCGAGGTATCGTCATCAACGAGCCCTCCGTCGTCGCGATCGATCGATCGACCAAGCGCGTGCTCGCCATCGGCGCGGAGGCGAAGCGCATGCTGGGGCGCACCCCGGCCAACATCATCGCCGTGCGCCCCCTCAAAGACGGGGTCATCTCCGACTTTGAGATCACGGAGAAGATGCTCCAGTACTTCATCCGCTCCGTGCATGAGCGGTTTGGATTTGGTCTTCCCCGTCCCCGCGTCGTCGTGGGCATCCCGAGTGGGGTGACGGAGGTGGAGAAACGCGCCGTGCATGAGGCCACCCTGAACGCCGGTGCACGCGTGGCCTACCTCATCGAAGAGCCGATGGCGGCGGCTATCGGCGCTGGCCTTGCCATCATGGAGCCGGGCGGGCGCATGATCGTCGATATCGGCGGCGGGACCACGGAAGTGGCGGTCATCTCCCTGGGGGGTGTCGTTGTGTCCACATCGATTCGCGTCGCCGGCGACGAGATGGACCAGGACATCGCTGTGTATGCGCGCCAGGTGCACAACATGCTCATCGGGGAGCGGACGGCGGAGGAGATCAAGATCGCCGCGGGGTCCGCGTTCCCCATGGAGGAGGAGATCGTTGTCACCCTGCGTGGCCGCGATCTCGCAACGGGTCTGCCCAAGTCCGTGGAGGTGAGCAGCGTAGAGATGCGGGACGCGCTCTCCGGCTCCATCGCCGCCATCGTGGAGGCTGTCCGCAGCACGATCGAGATCACGCCGCCGGAGCTTGTGGCGGACCTGATGACCCAGGGCATCGCCCTTGCCGGAGGAGGTGCGCTTCTGCACGGGCTGGACCGCCGGCTGGCGCAGGACACGCGCTTTCCCGTGTACGTTGCGGACGAACCCGAGCTCTGCGTGGTCCGCGGCGCCGGCGAGGTGCTGGAAGAAGCGGACATACTGGAGAAGGTGCAGGCAAACTTGGCAACAAGGAAGGCTCCGCGCTAGAATGAGGTGACGGCCGCGTGGGAACGGCCGGCCCGTTGCCGTCAAAAGGTTCGGCACGGCGGCGGGCATCAACGGGAGTCCGGCGCCCGGACCGGAGACCCCTCCACACATTGGCGGTGCGCATGATCCGACGCAAGCCCGGCGCGGCATTTGGTGGCCGTACCGCCCTCTGGTTCACCATCGCGGCCGGCTTCGCTTTCTTTACCCTCATCTTCTCCAATCTCCCCTTCTTCTCGGTGTTTCAAGATGCCGCGTTGGCCGTGGCCGCGCCGGCGCAGCGGGCCGTCCGCGCCGTTGCCAGCCCGATGGGAGACTTTGCGGAGCACTTCGGCGGCTTTGGGGCACTGAAAACGGAGAACGACTCCCTGCAGGCGGAGAATGCACGGCTGACGGCGGAGACCGCCAGGTTCAAGGAGAAGGAGATCGCGCTTAACGATCTCACGGGGTTGCTGGACGTGAAGTTAGCCCGCCCCAACGACAAGTTTATGGCGGCCACCATCGTCGCCAGGAGCACCGATCGCTATGAGCGGGCGGTGGCGATCAACCGGGGAGAGCGAGATGGCGTCCGCAAGGAGATGGTGGTCATCGCGCCGGCGGGAAGCATCGTCGGCAGGATATCGTCGGTATTGCCTGACTTCGCCTGGGTGACGCTGCTGAGCGATCCGGGCAGCAACGTCCCCGCGATGGGTCAGGACTCTCGTGTTGAAGGGGTGCTTGCGGGCCGCGGCGATGATTCGATGAGGCTTGAACTGCTCCCGCGCGATGGTGGTGTGAAGACTGGCGAGATCATCATGACCTCTGGGTTGGCCGGTGGATTCCCCCGGGGCATACCGCTGGGGCGCGTCATCGATGTCGCCGGCAGTGACCAGGACCTTGCCCCAGCGGTGTATGTTGGGCCGCTCGCCTCAATGCGCAACCTGGAGAACGTCCTGATCCTGGTCAGCTTTGTCCCCAGTGCGGTTCCCGTCTTCGGTACGATCTCGCCGGCCACGGCGGGCTCCGGGCAGGCAGCGCCGGCCGCGCCTGACGCTGGCGCGGCGAAGCGACCGGCGGAGGCAGTGCTGCCAGGGAGTAGCCGGTGAGCCTGGCGTTGGGTGCAACCTGGGTGGTCTTTGTGGTGCTCTGGCAGACGGCGGGGCTGCCCGTGGCCGGCTTAGCCGGCGGACATGCCGATGTCCTCATGCTTATCGTGCTGGTCTGGGCGTACCTCCGCAGCCCGCGGCAGGCGATCGCTCTCGCGGTCATCGGCGGGTTTACCGTGGACATCCTCAGCGCGCACGCGCCCGGTGTCACGGTGCTCGCCCTCCTTCCTGCCGCCGCCATCGGGGGATTCCAGGGGATCAAGCTCTTGGATACGGATTGGGTTTCTCCTGCCATTCTTGCAGTGGGGAGCACGGTGGTTTTCCACTTCATCCTCCTCGTGCTGTTGAACGTCCAGGGAGGCGCACCGCCACTGTGGGATGCGATGATGAGCACGGTTCTGGCATCGGCTGTGGTGAACGGGTTGGTCACGCCACTGCTGTACGCATTTGTCTGGCTGGCCAGCTTTGATGTGCGGCCGAGCCGGCGTAGGCTCCGCACCACCTGACGCTGCGCTATGTTACATGACCCCCGGGATCCCCGGCGCTGGTCGCCCCATGCTTCATCCGCTGAACGTGAGCGCGTGGGAAACTCCCGGCGTAAGCGCAACCTGTGGCTCTTCCGGGTGACGGTCTTGGTGCTGTTCGGCATCCTCTTGGTTCAGCTTTTCCGCATGCAGATCATCCAGGGCGCCTCATACGACCAGCGGGCGCGTGAAAACCGCATCATCACCAGGATCACGCTACCCCAGCGCGGGATCATCTTCTCCCGCGACGGCACCCCGCTGGTAGCGAACGAGCCGGTGTACTCCGCCATCCTCGTACCATCGGAGATCCCGCTGGCGGAGGAGGACGATGTGGCGCTGGCGCTGGAGCAACTCCTTACCGTTCCCCGGGGCATGCTCAAACAGATCATCGCTGACGGGAAAGCCAGCTTCAACGATTACGATTCCCGCACGATTGCTGATAACGTCAGCCGCGATGCCGCGCTCATGCTGCGGCAGCTGCACACGCGCTGGCCCGGCGTTGACGTGGTGGTGAGCGCGCGGCGTTTCTACACCCAGGGATCGCTGTTGGGGAACATCCTGGGCTACGTGGGGCCCGTCACCGCGGAAGAATACGCGGATCTGAAGTCCAACGGATATCGTGTGAGCGACAAGATCGGAAAAACAGGGCTGGAATCGCAGTATGAAACACTGCTGCGGGGAGAGATCGGCTATACGCAGAGCGAGGTCGATGGGTCGGGGAACGAGGTTCGCCGGTTGCGGGAGCAGGCGCCCCAATCGGCCCACGGCATCGTGCTTACGATCGATCTTGATCTACAGCGCCAAGTTGACAAGGTATTGCAGGAGAACAAGGGGAAGTCCAAGAATCTCGTCGCCATCATCATGGATGTGCGAACGGGCGAGATATTGGCCATGTCCTCCTTCCCCAGTTATGACCCGAACGTTTTCGGGGACCCTAAACGGTCGAAGGACATCCAGGCTCTGCTGGACGATCCCGGCCGGCCTATGTTCAATCACGCCACCGCGGGGGCCTACCCTCCGGGAAGTATCTTCAAGCAGGTCACCGGTTTGGCTGCGCTTCAAGAAGGCATCGCCAAGCCTGATACGAAGATTGAAAGTAAGGGGTATCTTCAGGTCCTGAACGATCGCAACGAATTCGTTACCAACATGCTGGACTGGAGCAGGCTCGGTGTGCTGGACTTCGCTCATGCGGTTGCGTTGTCTTCCGACGTCTATTTCTATTACCTGGCGGGGGGATATCGCCCCGCGAATTTTCCTGGGCTTGGCCCGGACCGGCTGGCGCAGTACTCACGCGCTTTTGGTCTCGGTGCCCCCACCGGCATCGATCTTCCGGACGAAAGCGAAGGACTGGTCCCCGATCCGCGGTGGAAGGAGAGAGTCGTCGGAGAACCGTGGGTGCTGGGTGATTCCTACAACTTCGGTATTGGACAGGGATTCCTGTTGACCACGCCGATACAAATGCTCGCGGTGACGGCGGCGATCGCGAACGACGGTGTCCGGATGCGGCCACATCTGGTGCGACAGATCGTCGATGACAAGCGTCGGGTCGTGGCGGAACCGGTGGAGCGGGTGCGGGGCTACCTGCCGCTGAGTGCGGAGAACCTGAAGCTGATGCGGGACGCGATGCGGCTGGCCATAACGGCGGGCACGGCCAGCCCGGCCACCGTACGGGGGGTCGCCGTAGCGGGGAAGACCGGGACCGCGGAGTTCGGGCGCCAGCTGCCGGACGGCACGTATGAGACCACCCACGGCTGGTTCACCGGCTTCGCCCCCGCGGAGAATCCGCAGATCGCCATTGTCACGTTCGTCGAGCACGGTGGAGGGAACCAGGAGGCGGCCCCCCTGGCGCAGAAGATACTGAACTACTACTTCAACCGGGACACCGGCGTCGAGCCGGTGAGCACCCCCCGGGCTGACGTCCGTATCGAACGGCGTGGACAGCTGGAGCTGGGCCCTGGGGACGTGCCGTCAACGCCATCGACAGGGGCAGGCCGATGAACCGGGCGCATCCGTTCCACTATTACGACCTCACGCTCATGGCCGCCTGCCTGGTGCTGGTTGGGCTGGGGATGCTGCTTATCTACAGCGGCACGCTTTCCGACCGTGAGAGCGGTGGCCAGGCCTGGGGCCACCCGGTCGCGCGGCAGTTCATCTTCGCCCTGCTGGGGAGCGCGATGATGGTGGCCGCGTCCATGCTCGATTACCGGCTCATCGGCCGCTTCGCACTGTTCATCTATCTTGGCTCGCTGGTGCTGCTCCTGGCGGTGCTTGTCATTGGCGATGAGACTCTTGGTGCGCGCCGCTGGATCAGCCTGGGAGGCTTCCAGGTGCAGCCGTCTGAGGTCGTCAAGCTGGCGTTGATTATCATGCTGGGCCAGTACTTTGCCGAACACCGGGATTCCGTCCGGAGCGCGCGTGTGTTTCTCGCCTCCCTGGCGATCGCACTGCTACCTGCCGCCCTGGTGCTGGTGGAGCCGGACCTGGGGTCCGCCATCGTCGTGGGCGTGATCTGGCTGGGCATGGCGTTGATCGCGGGCGTCCGTCTGCGGCACGTCGCCGTCCTGAGTGCGGTGTTCCTGCTTGCGGCTCCGTTCATGTTCATGGGGATCATCACGGAGTATCAGAAGGAGCGCATCGCGCTGTTCCTTAACCCGGAGAGCGATCCCTTTGGCGGAGGGTTCAACATCATCCAGTCTCAGATCGCCATCGGGTCGGGGCGATGGTTCGGGAAGGGGGTCACGAGCGGACTGCAGACGCAGAACAATTTCGTGAACACCCAGACAACGGACTACATTTTCTCCGTGCTGGGGGAAGAACTGGGATTCGTGGGCGGCCTGTTGTTGCTGGCGCTGTTTACGGTGGTGATCTTCCGGGCGCTTCGGGCTTCGTCCATCGCCCGGGACGGACTGGGGGAGCTCGTGGCGGCCGGCACCGCGGTGATGCTCCTGGCCCAGGTATTCATCAATGTCGGGGTGAACGTGGGGATATTCCCCGTCACCGGGATCACGCTTCCGTTTATCAGCCAGGGTGGCAGCTCACTGACGATGCTGCTTGTCGCCATCGGCATCATCCAGAGCATCCGGATACGGCACCGGGACATCGAGTTTCAGTAGGGCGGGAGCTCGCACACAAAAGGGGGAGAGGCTGACCGCCTCTCCCCCTTGCTATGACGTGACGTTCGCAGCGCGAATCAGACGACGGCTTCCGGTTCCGGCACCGGGGCCTTACCACGGATGACCGGTTCACCGTCGGCAATGTCCAGGATGATCGTGTCGCCAGAGACGAACCGGCCCTCTAGCAGCGCTTCCGAAAGGCGGTCCTCCACCTCGTTCTGGATGACGCGGCGGAGGGGGCGGGCGCCGAACATCGGGTCGTAGCCCTTTTCACCCAGCCAGTCCTTGGCCGGCTCGGTGACCTCCAGGGTCAGGCCCTTGTGCAGGACCTGCTTGTTCATCTCGTTTAACATAAGGTCAACGATCTGGCGGATGTGCTCCTTCTGCAGCGCGTGGAACACCACCGTGTTATCGATGCGGTTAAGGAACTCCGGACGGAAGGTCGTCTTCATCTCCGCCATCACCTTGTCCCGCATCTTTTTGTACAGGTCTTCCGCCGTCTTTGCCTCATCGCGCTTCACGGGGAAGCCCAGCGAGGTATCGCGACGGATCAGTTCCGCCCCGACATTACTTGTCATAATGATCATTGTGTTGCGGAAGTCCACCTTGCGCCCCTTGGCGTCGGTCAGGTGCCCATCGTCAAAGATCTGAAGGAGCAGGTTGAACACCTCCGGGTGCGCCTTCTCGATCTCGTCCAGGAGGATGAGGCAGTAGGACTTGCGCCGCACGGTGTCCGTGAGCTGGCCGCCATCTTCGTAGCCGACGTATCCGGGAGGGGCCCCGACGAGCCGCGCGACGCTGTGGCGTTCCATGAACTCCGACATATCCAGCTTTACCATGGCGTCTTCGCTGCCGAACATGAACTCCGCCAGCGCCCGGGCCAGCTCTGTCTTGCCGACACCGGTGGGGCCAAGGAAGATGAACACGCCGATGGGGCGCTTGGGGTCTTTCAGGCCGGCGCGGGCACGGCGGACAGCCTTGGCGATGGCCGTGATCGCCTCATCCTGCCCGATGACCCTGCCATGCAGCCCCTCTTCCATGTGCATGAGCCGCGCCGATTCTTCGTTGGCGATGCGGGCCAGTGGGATGCCGGTCCACATGCTCACGACCTCAGCGATGTCTTCGCTGCTGACGACGGGGCGGGTTTCCTCACGCTCGGTCTCCCAGCCTTCCTCCATCTTCTCGATCTTTTCCTGCAGCTTGACCTCGCGATCGCGCAGCTCCGCGGCGTACTCATACTGCTGGGAGGCGATGGCCGCTTCTTTTTCTCGCCGCAGGCCATCCAGCCCCTTTACTGCTTCTTTGAGGGTGGGTGGGGTGCTGGAGCGCTTAATCCGCACCCGGGAGGAGGCCTCATCGACGAGGTCGATGGCTTTGTCCGGCAGGAAGCGGTCGGAGACGTAGCGGGCCGCCAGCTCCGCCGCCGTCGTCAGCGCTTCATCGCTGATCGTCAGGCGGTGGTGCTCCTCATAGCGCTCACGGATGCCGCGGAGAATCTGGATCGTCTCCTCAACGGTGGGCTCTTCCACCAGGATCGGCTGGAAGCGCCGCTCCAGGGCGGCGTCGCGCTCAATGTGCTTGCGATACTCATCCAGGGTGGTCGCGCCCACGCACTGCAGCTCACCGCGGGAGAGCGATGGCTTCAGGATGTTCGCGGCGTCCACGGCACCCTCCGCCGCGCCCGCGCCGACGAGCATGTGCAGCTCATCGATGAACAGGACGCAGTTGCCGGACGACTTGATCTCTTCGATCACCTTCTTCAGCCGCTCCTCAAACTCGCCGCGGTACTTGGTGCCGGCGACGAGGGAGCCGATGTCCAGCGTGAGCAGCCGCTTGCCCTGCAGGGTCTCCGGGACATCCCCGCTGACGATGCGCTGGGCCAGCGCTTCCGCGATCGCGGTCTTGCCCACGCCGGGCTCACCGATGAGGACGGGGTTGTTCTTGGTCCGGCGCGACAGGATCTGGATGACACGCTCGATCTCGTTATTGCGGCCCACCACCGGGTCCAGCTTGCCGGCCCGGGCGGCGGCGGTCAGGTCGATACCGAGCTGATCGACGGTGGGGGTGCGGGCCGATGTGCGAGCGGCCGTGGCCTGCGGCCCCTGGGGCAGGCTCTGGGCGAGAATACGGGTCGTTTCCGCCCGCACCTTCTCCAAGTTTACCCCCAGGCTCTCCAGCACGCCCGCGGCGATGCCTTCGCCCTCACGGACCAGGCCCAGCAGCAGGTGCTCCGTGCCGATGTAGTGGTGGTTGAGCCGGCGCGCTTCATCGACGGCGAGCTCGATCACTTTCTTGGCCCGCGGTGTAAGGCCGATATCTCCGACGACGGCGCGGTCACCCCGGCCGATGATGAACTCGACGGCTGAACGAACCTTGTTCAGCTCCACGCCCAGGTTCCCCAGCACCTTTGCCGCTACCCCATCGCCCTCACGGACCAGGCCCAGCAGCAGGTGCTCCGTGC
>SHXV01000028.1 GCA_009693105.1 Dehalococcoidia bacterium | reverse complement strand
GGATGGGACATGCCGATCCAGTACACGGGAATCGTGGAGGAACATCGCGCCGTACGAACGCGTGCCGGTCTGTTCGATGTCTCCCATATGCTGCGGACAGACGTGCGCGGCCCCGGGGCCGCCGCCTTCCTGCGTCGGGCGCTCACCTACAACGTGCGTGCGCTCCCGCTCGGACGGGCGCACTACGCGCTGATCTGCGACCCGGATGGCGGCATCCGCGACGATGCGTTTGTCTACCGACCTGCCGATGAGGAGTACCTGCTCATCGGCAACGCTTCCAACGCGGAGGCGGACCTTGAATGGCTGAGGGAGCTTCTTGCGCTTACGGGTCTCGGCGCGGAGCTACGCCCGCACGCGGACAGCGCTATGCTCGCCCTGCAGGGCCCCCGCGCCGTGGAGATCGGGCGGCGGCTTGGCTCACCGGAGGTCGCCGCGCTGTCCCTGCGCGGCTGCGCCCACGGCGCCATCGCTGGGTGCGCAGCCTTCGTGGCCCGGACTGGCTACACCGGAGAGGACGGCTACGAGATCGTCGTTGCAGCGGATGACGCCGTCTCCGTCTGGCGAGCAATCCTGGCCACCGGCGCCAGCCCCATCGGACTGGGGGCGCGTGATACGCTGAGGTTGGAGGCCGCGCTCCCTCTCTACGGCAACGACATCGACCGGACGACGAGACCCTACGAAGCAGGTCTTGGCTGGGTCGTTGATTTGGATGACGGCGCTGATTTCATCGGCCGGGACGCGATCCTCACCCTGAAGGACACCCCTCCCTCCCGCGTGCTCGTCTGCCTGCGCGCGGAGGAACGCGGGGTGATGCGCCACGGCTATCCTGTTCTGCACGCGGGGCAGGCGGTGGGAACCGTCACCAGCGGGACGTTCTCACCCACGCTGGGGGTCAGTATCGGCATGGCGTACGTACCGCCCGCGCAGGCGAAATACGGCGCACGGCTAGAGGTCGATGTCCGTGGCAAGCGTTTGCCGGTGCGCGTCGTGCCCCGGCCTTTCTACCGGCGGGAGATGACAGGATGAGTGTTCCCGATACCCTTCGCTACACCAATGAACATGAGTGGGTCCGGCTTGATGCCGATGACACTGGCGTCATCGGCATCACCGCGCACGCGCAGGACCAGCTCGGCGACATTGTTTTCGTCGAGCTGCCCGCCCCCGGCGATCGGGTGACCCAGTTCGAGAAGTTCGGCGAGGTGGAGTCCGTCAAGGCCGTGTCTGACCTGTTCTCCCCCGTCTCCGGCGAGGTCGTGGAAGTGAACGCCGCTCTGACCGACCAGCCAGAGCTCGTCAATGGCTCCCCTTACGAGAAAGGGTGGCTGCTCCGCCTTCGTCTCTCCGACACGGCGGAGCTGGATAAGCTCATGAGCGCGCCCGACTACGATCGGTTTGTCCAGGAGGAGTTGGGCGACTGAGATGACGCTCCAACACCCGTACATCCCCAACACCGATGCCGATCGCGCCGCCATGCTCCAGCGCATCGGCGTCGCCACCGCCGCCGATCTCTTTGCCGATGTTCCCGCCGCCCACCGCGATCCGGCCATCGCCCTGGAGCCCGCGTTGACCGAGGAGGAGATGGCGGCCGCCTTCGCCGCACTGGCCGCCCGCAACGACCACGCCGGGGCAATACTGAGTTTCCTCGGGGCCGGGGCGGAGCAACACTACGTTCCCAGCGTGGTCCGCCACGTCCTCTCCCGCAGCGAGTTCGCCACCGCCTACACCCCCTACCAGCCGGAGATCAGCCAGGGCACGCTTCAGACCGCGTTCGAGTTCCAGAGCATGGCCTGCGAGCTTCTGGGTATGGACGTCGCCAACACCGGCATGTACGACGGGGCCAGCGCCCTGGCCGAGGGCTGCCTCATGGCTGTCTCCATCACGGGGCGACGGCGCATCGCCGTGCTGGATAGCGTTCACCCCAACTATGTCGAAGTCGTCCGTACCTACGCCTCCGGCCACGGCCATCCCGTCGATGTCCTGCCCTCCGCTCACCCCGTCCTCACCGCTGAGCACGCCTGCCTCGTCGCCCAGCAGCCCTCGTTCCTGGGGACGCTGGCGGATATGCGGGCGCTGGAGGGCATCGTCCACGGCGCGGGCGCGCTCTACGTCGTGGCGGCGGGTGCGTTTTCGCTGGGCATGGTGGAGCCGCCGGGCGCCTACGGGGCCGATATCGCCGTGGCGGAAGGACAGCCCTTCGGCGTCCCCCTCGCTTATGGCGGCCCCTACATCGGGGTGTTCACCTGCCGCCAGAACTTCGTCCGCCAGATGCCCGGACGCATCGTCGGCCGCACCCGCGATCTCGATGGCCGCACCGGCTACGTCCTCACCCTGCAGACGCGTGAGCAGCACATCCGGCGGGAGCACGCCACCTCCAACATCTGCACGGCGGAGCAGCTAATCGCCCTAGCCGTCACCGTCTACCTGGCGTCCATCGGGCCTCAAGGTCTGCGCGAGGCGGCGGAGGGCTGCTATCGCAGCGCGCACTACGCCGCCGGCCGCATCGCCGCCCTCCCCGGGTACCGCCTGGCGAGCGATGCCCCCTTTTTCAACGAGATCGCTGTACGCTGCCCCCTGCCACCGGCGCGGCTCAACGCCCATTTGCTGACCCATGGCATCATCGGGGGGCTGGACGTGAGTGACCGCCTCCCGAATGGCCTCCTGCTCTGCTTTACCGAGATGCACCGCAAGGCCGATATCGATCGGCTGGCCGACGCGCTCGCGAGCGCCGGCGGCGCCGCATGAGCACTCCCACGCATCTCTCCATCGGTGACCGGCTGTCCTTCGATCTGGGCGCCCCCGGCCGCAGGGCGTTGCAGATTCCGCAGCCGGACGTGCCGGAGGCGCCGCCCCTGCCAGTGGGAATCGCCCGCGCCCGTCCGGCCCGGCTTCCGGAGCTATCGCAGGTGGAGCTGGTGCGCTACTTCCACGCCCTCTCCCAGCTGAATTATGGCGTGGACAGCGGCTTCTACCCGCTGGGCAGCTGCACCATGAAGTACAACCCCAAGATCAACGATGAGGTCGCGGCCCTGCCCGGCTTCGCTCACCAGCACCCCCTCCAGCCCGATGGCTCGGCGCAGGGCACACTGGCGGTGCTGCACGCGCTGCAACGCGCCCTCTGCGAGCTGACCGGCATGACCGCCGCCGCCCTATCCCCTTTTGCCGGGGCACAGGGAGAGTTCGCCGGCATGCTGGTGATCAAGGCCTACCATGCCGCCCGGGGCGAAGGGGAACGCCGGCGCAAGGTGCTGGTCCCGGACTCCGCCCACGGCACCAACCCCGCCACCGCCGCCATGTGCGGCTACGAGGTCACCTCCGTCCCCTCCGACGCGGACGGCAACATCGACCTCGATGCCCTCTCCGCCCTCGCTGATGAGACGGTGGCGGCGCTCATGCTCACCATGCCCACCACGCTGGGGCTGTTCGATCCCCGCATCGACCGGATCACCGCCACACTGCATCAGCACGGCATCCAGATTTACGGGGACGGCGCCAACCTAAACGCCATCGTCGGACGCGCCCGCCTGGGTGACATGGGTTTTGATGTCGTCCACACCAACCTGCACAAGACGTTCAGCACCCCCCACGGCGGCGGCGGACCCGGCGCGGGGCCCATCCTGGTGAAAGACCACATGGCGCCGTTCCTCCCCGCCCCCGTCGTCGTGGAGGACGGCGGCCGCTATTCGATGCATACACCGGTGCAGAGCATCGGCCGGCTGGGTGCGTTCCAGGGCAACGTCGGCGTGCTCATCCGCGCCTACACCTACATCCGTGCCCTGGGGCTGGAAGGGCTGCGCAGCGTCAGTGAAAACGCCGTCATCAACGCCAACTACATCCGCGTCCGCCTCTCCGGCATGTACCGCCTTCCCTACGACCGCCCCTGCATGCACGAAGTGGTGTTCTCCGGATCCTGGCAGAAGGCCCGCCACGGCGTCCGCACCATCGATATCGCGAAACGCCTCATCGATTACGGCTTCCATCCACCCACCACCTACTTCCCCCTCATCGTCGATGAGGCGCTGATGATCGAGCCGACGGAGTCGGAGTCACGCGAGGGGCTGGACGCCTTCTGCGAAGCGATGCTGCGCATCGCCGCGGAGGCGGAAGCGGAGCCGGAGACCGTGCGTGGGGCGCCCCACACCGCGCCCCTGCGCCGGCTGGACGAAGCGCTGGCCGCCCGGCGGCCCGTGCTTCGCTGGACCCCGGAGCCAGAGACGAATCGATGAAAGCCGGTGGTCCGGGTGGCACACCCTCCCTCCTGGCGCTGGCGCCTCCCCTTGCGCTCATCAGCGCCGGACGCAACAGCAGCGCTCCTTCAGGCCAGCCGCCGGTCGCCACACCCATATCCCCGTCCGATATCCGCGCTCTCATCGCGAGCGAGATCCGGGTCCCCACGGGCTTCACTGCCTATCGCTTCGCCGAGGGGATTCAGCGCCCCACCGCCCTGACCCTCGCCCTCGATGGCGGTGTCTGGCTCGCGGAGGAGGGCGGCGATGTCTACGAGCTGCGCAACCCGGGCGATCACTACCGCGCCGAGCCGCGACGCTGCGCGGCGGCTTTGGGACTGGCCGTGTTGCTCGGCATCGCCTTCGATGAGCGTGGCACACTCTTCGCCTCCAGCCGCGGGGGGATCAGCGCCGTCGAAGATACGAACAGAGACGGTACCGCCGACCGTGTCAGGAACATCCTGACCGGCCTGCTCACCGGCGACCACCAAAACAACAACCTGGTGGTCGGACGGGACGGGCGGCTGTACTTTGGCCTGGGCACCAGTTGCAGCGTCTGCGACGGGAGGATCCTGGATGCGCGCTCCGCCACGATCATGAGTGTCCGCCCCGAGGGCGGCGAACCGATCGTCTTCGCCACGGGGCTGCGCAACGCTCACGGTGTGGCCTTCGCCGCTGTCGGCAACCTCTACGCCACGGATAACGGCGCCGATCCGCCGGATGTGCGAAACTCTCCCTATGAGTTGAATCGCATCGTGTATGAGGGGCGCTACCGCTGGCCCCGCTGCGCCGGCGCCCGCGAGACGGGCCCCGGAGGCTGCGTCGAGACCGGGCTATCGGTCGGGGCGTTGCAGCCGTACATCTCCTCAGGTGGCATCGTCATCTATAATCCGTCCACGTTCCCGGAGCGCTACCATCACGTAGCGTTCATCGCCCAGCGGGGGAATTCCGGCGACTCCACCGTCGGGCGCCGGGTTGCCACTGTGGCGGTTCGGGAGGAGCAGCCGGTGGAACAGGTCTTCGCTACCGGGTTTGAGCACCCGCTCGCGGTTGTGATGGACCGCAACGGCGTGCTCCTGGTCGCTGATTGGGGCCGCGGCATCGTCTATGCCATCGTGCATGAGGGGGCCCGATGATCTTCCGTCCCGATCGCGGTCATGGGGTTACCGTCGGCATCATCGCCGCCGGCTGGCCGCTTGCCCTCGGTATCGGCATGCTGGCGCGCGCCGCCGGCGGCGATGTGACGTTCGGGGCGTTCCTCCTCTACACCATCGGCTTTATGCTGCTGTTTCTCGGTTTCGTCTTCGGCTACTGGACCTACGCCTGCGCCAGCATGGCCTACATCGTGGATGAGGCCACCCTTCGTATCCGCTGGGGGCTGCACGAAACCGTCCTGCCGCTCGCGCGCATGGACGTGGTAACGCAGGGACCGCCGCCCCCCCACATCCGCGGACTGAACTGGCCGGGACAGCACATCGGACGGTCCGTCCTCCAGGACACGGCAGAGGCCACCGTCTTCGCCACCGAGTTTCGGGAGGAGAGCGCCGTCTACCTCCGGTCCGGCGAGGCGATCCTCGCTATCACCCCCGCCGACGCGCCCGGCTTCATCGCCGCAGTGGAGGCGCGCCGCCGTCGCGCCCCCGCCTTCACCGCACCCCCGCGTTCCGATGCATTTGAGCCGCGCTCCTTCTTGCGTGACCGGGCCGTGCGCACATCCATGCCGCTGGCGGCGCTCGCCGTGCTGATCAGCTTCGGGGTGCTGTTCGCCCGCTATCAGGACCTGGCGGATACGCTGCGGGTGAACTTCCCCTCCGGGAGCGACGTCACCCACGTGATTGAGCGCGGCGATCTGTTCGCCATCCCCCTCACCGCGCTCGTCATCGTCGCTGTCGACGTTGCGCTGGTGGTCACCATGCACCGCCATCAGCGGGCGCTGGCGCAGACGATGATGGGCGGAGCCGCCTTCATCGCAATGATGCTGGCCGTGGCGACAGCGCTCGCCGTCGCCTAGAACACCCGCGCCAGAGACTCCGCCCAGAGGAGGGCCGCGATCATGCCGATGCCCAGCAGGGCCCCGTAGGGCAGCGCCCGCATCTGCGGGCGTGAATCAGCGGACGCCACCATGATCGCTCCCAGCGCGGCGATCACGGCGATACCGAACGCGATCGCGGCGCCGGGCAAGCCCAGCGTCAGTCCCAACAGCGCCGTCATTTTCACATCGCCCACGCCCAATCGAAGCCCGAAGAACAGCCGCAGCCCGGCGAACCCCGCCAGTATGCCCGCGCCCGTGGCGTACAGGTTGATCACGCCGTGGTGCGGCCAGAACGGCCCGGCGATCGCCGCCGCCGCCAGCGCCGCGTACATCAGCCGGCCCGATAACGTGCGCCGCTCCACGTCCGTGGTGATAAAGATGAGCGCGAAGCTGCCGAACAGCATCGTCAGCCCGATCCGGCGCGCATCATCGTGGGCCAGAAGCGTCACCGCGAAGAAGGCCGCCATCGTCAGCGGCAGCAGCACCGACCTCAGAGGAAATCGCCTTCGGCAGTGGGGGCAATGGGCCCGCCAGCGCAGATAACCGATGAGCGCGATCGCCCCGAACGGCAGCAGCCGCGTGTTGCAGCGCGCACACCGCCCATACGGGCTGTACAACAGCGGATCGGAGTAGAGCTGATCGATGAGGGGGTCAGCCAGCGTCCCCGTCAGCAGCCCCGCCATGGTCACAAGCGCGAGGAGAATCGACGGATCAACACTCATCGTTCACCTTGCCGCTAGATGTTGGAATGCGATTGCCCGCCATCGACGTTGATGCAGGCACCGGTGACCCAGCTCGCTTTCGGGCTGGCCAGGAACGCCGCCACGTTCGCTACCTCGTCCAGCCGGCCAAACCGCCCGGAGGCGATGTTGCGCCGGACGAACTCGTCCATCGCCGCCGGATCGGCCTGCTGCCGCCGCTCCCAGCTTCCCCCGGGGAACAGGATGGACCCGGGCGCGATCGTGTTCACGCGGATACCGTCCGCCGCCAGCTGTAACGCTAGGTTCTTGGAGTGGCTGATAAGCGCCGCCTTCGCCGCATTGTACGTAGGGGAGCCGCCCGCCTCCCGTCCCCAGATCGAAGCGATGTGGATGATGGAGCCGGCCCCTTGCTTCCGCATCTCCGGCACGGCGCCCCGGCAGGCGCGCACGGCGGCAAGCAGGTTACGCTCGAACGCTCCCAGCCAGGCCGCGTCATCGTCGCCGGCGTCGGCCCCACCCACGTTGTTGACCAGCACATCTAGCCGCCCGAAGCGCTCCACCGCCGTGGCGATGACCCGCGCCACATCGCCGGCACGGGTCATGTCCGCCTCCAGACCCACCGCATCGATGCCGCGGCCACGCAGCTCCGCCTCCGCCTGCCGCAGCGCCTCCACCCCGCGAGCGCAGACGGCGACGTTCATCCCCTCCCCGGCAAGACCAAGCGCGATCGCCCGGCCGATGCCCCGGCTGCCCCCCGTCACCACCGCCGCTTTGCCCCTGAGCTCGAGGTCCATCCGCTCCCTCGCCTTCCGGCGACACCCCGCTGCCGGACAGGCCGGGCCCGGTCATTCCAACCGGGCCCTGATCCAGCGCGTGTCCGCGGCGCGACTAGATGCCGCGCTTCACCATGTAATCGCAGAGGTCGGCCACCCGGCAGGAGTAGCCCCACTCGTTGTCGTACCAGGCCAGCACCTTCACCATGTTCCCGCCGATGACGATCGTCCCCGGCGCGTCCAGGATGGCGCTATACTCGCTGCCCTTGAAGTCGCTGCTGACCAGCTCCTCCGTCTCGTACTGGAGGATGCCCTTCATCGGCTCGCGCGCCGCGTCCTCAAACGCCCTGTTCACTTCTTCCACCGTCACCGGCCGGGACAGCTCCGCCGTGAAGTCGCACACGGAGACTGTCGCCGTGGGCACGCGGAACGCCAGTCCGTGCAGCTTGCCCACCATCTCTGGCATCACCAGCGTCACCGCCCTGGCGGCGCCCGTCGTCGTGGGGATGATGTTCTGGGCGGCGGAGCGGGCGCGGCGCAGGTCCTTGTGCGCCGTATCCAGCAGCACCTGGTCGTTGGTGTAGGAGTGGATCGTGTTCATCAGACCCTTCACCACGCCGAAGTTGCTGTGCAACACCTTCACCACTGGCGCGATGCAGTTCGTCGTGCAGGAGGCGTTGGAGATGACGGTGTGCTTCGCCGGATCGTACTCCGTCTCGTTCACACCCAGGACTACCGTAATGTCCTCGTTCTGCGCCGGGGCGGAGATGATCACCTTCTTCGCCCCGCCCAGCGTGTGCGCCTTTGCCTTCACGGCGTCGGTGAAGATGCCGGTGGATTCGATGATGATCTCCGCGCCCACGCTGCCCCAGGGGATCTTCCCCGGGTCGCGCTCGGCGAAGACGCGCACCGTCTTCCCGTTCACCACCAGCGCGCCATCTTTCGCCTCCACGGAGTAAGGGAACCGCCCATAGGTGCTGTCATACTTGAGCAGATGGGCATTGGTTTCCGTGGCCGTGAGGTCGTTGATCGCCACCACTTCCAGCGTGCCCGGGTGGCGGTCCAGGATCGCCTTGAAGACCTGTCGTCCGATGCGACCGAACCCGTTGATGCCGATCCGGGTTGCCATGCCTGCACTCCTTGTCCCTCGCATTCGCGCGGAACCTATTTCTTGTGTCGTCTAAGGCTCCGCCGGAGTCCGCCGGAGTCCGCCCTATTGTATCAGGTGCATCAGGCCCGCAGCACGATTCGGCGGGGTGACCCGCTGCCCCCCCGGCGGAAGTTGTGCACGATCCAATCTCCGGCGGCCGCCCCTTGAATGGGCGCCTCCTCGAAACGACACCGCTCGCCCCGTCCCAGCCGGCCCGCCGCCTCCGTCCGCCACGCCACGCACTCGGCGGCGCGATCGGGGGTGATGTTCAGCACGTCCGTCAGGCCTGTCGCCAGCTCCAGTTGCGTGCCGATGAGCGCCAGCAACCAGCCGAACGTTATCTCCGCCCAGCCCAGGTGAAAGGCGCGCTCCCCGAACGTCACTGCTATGCGCTGCCGGTTGGAGTCGGACGCCACCTGGAGTAGATTCGCCGACGGCGCCATCCCGGCCGCCATCGAGGCCGCCCGGAGCACCCGCGCCAGCTCCCCTTCCCCCGTCTCCGCGGCGGAGACGTCGATGGCGAAGCCTGGCAGCAGGGAGCCGTGGCGTTCCTCATCCGGCTCCCCCACGCCCGCCAGCCACGCCTCCGCCCCGGCGAACCGCGTCCGTTTCAGCTCAGTCTGCACCGCTATCGCCTCCGCCGCGTCCCGGAGCAGCGGCGCGCAGGAGCCATAGGCCCCCTCCAGCGCCAGCGCCACCGCATCTCGCTCCAGCGCGTACGCCCGCGACCACGGCATCGTCAGGGCGGCGAAGGCGGCGGTACGATAGGGCACGGGACGGGAATCGCTCAGGATGGCGAGTTGGAGGTTCATGCCCCGCTCGATCAGGCGGAGGTCGGCGCCCAGCAGGAACGTCGCCTGACGGTGGGCGTCCATCACGGCCGTCTCCGTGCCGTCCGGCCGCGCGGGCAGGCGGTACGCTTCCGGCAGCGCGAGGGGCGATATGCGGCGGGCTGCCTCTGGCATGGGCGTCTCGCTCAGGAGTGTTCTGGCGGCGGCGCCGTCATCCCGTAATCGGGAACGGGCGCGCCCACGCGGCTCACGTTGACCTTGTTGATCCGGTTCCCGCTGACGGAGAGGATGCGCACCAGCAGCCCATCCACGCGTATTTCGTCACCAACGTTCGGTATCGTGCCCAGTTGCGTGTAGACAAACCCTCCCACCGTATCGAAGTCGTCCCGCTCCAGGGCGACCCCGAACATCTCCTGCAGGTCCCCGATGGGGACGCGGGCGTCCATGATCGCCTCGTCCTCACTCACCCGCTCGATCGGGGCATCCGGCTCGTCGAATTCGTCCTCGATCTCGCCGACGATCTCCTCCAGCATATCCTCGATCGTGACGATGCCGGCGGTGCCGCCGTACTCATCCACCACGATCGCGATGTGCACCTTGTTCAGCCGCATCTCCCGCAGCAGATCGTCCGTCCGCTTCGCCTCCGGGATGAAGTAGGCCGGGCGCAGCAGATCGTCCAGGCGCTGGGGCTCCGGCTCCCCACCGGAAGCGAGCGCGCCCAGCAGGTCCTTCGCGTACAGCAGCCCCACGATCGTGTCGATACTGCCGCGGTAGACCGGCACCCGGCTCACGCCCTCCGCCACGACCACGTCCACCGCTTCCCGCATCGTCGCGTCCGCCTCCACCGCCACTACGTCGATGCGCGGGACCATCACCTCGCGCGCCGTCAGCGCCTCCAGGGAGATAACCCCCCGGATCATGTCCGCTTCCTCCGCCTCGATTGTGCGTTCCTGCTGCTCCACGCCCACCGCGCGCAGCAGTTCCGCCGCCTCCGACACCTCATCCTCCGCCCTCAACTCCACGCCGCGCATCCGTAGCAGCACTAGCGCCGGCAGGGTGAAGAATGTGGCCACCGGCCCGAGGGTGAAGCGAACGACATCCGCCATGCGGGTCAACGCCCCCGCCCAGCGCCCCGGCCGCTGCACCACGATGAACTGCGGACCGATCTGGATCGCCAGCCCGCCCACTAGCGCCACCAACGACGCGGCGATTAGCGCCCGCCAGTTGCTTCCCCAACGGTCCAGCGCCAAGAATACCAGCAGCGCCGTGCCGCTGATAATGGCAGCGTTGCGCAGCACCGTAAATGCGGCGTAGGTCCGCGCCCGGTCCCGCGCCTGTCGCTGTAAGGTCCGCCCGTAGCGTTCGCCCCGCTCCGCCATCAGGCGGGCCCGGGCGGCGCTGATCGTGATCACGCCCGCCTCCGCCGCCGTCGCGATGGCCAGCACGGCCGCGATGACGATGAGCAGGAAGATGGCGAGACCCATATCGATGGTCATCCTGTCTCCGGTCCTGTCCCCGTCTCAGTGTCAGGGCGCAACGGACGGGCCGGCACGCCGAACACCGTCGCCCCGTCCGCCACATCGTGCGTGACCACGCTGCCCGCGCCCGTCTTGGCGCCGTGGCCGATCCGCACCGGCGCCACCAGCATCGTATCGCTGCCGATGAACGCGCCGTCCCCGATGATCGTGCGGTGCTTGGCGACGCCGTCGTAGTTGCAGGTGACCGCACCGGCGCCGATGTTCACGTTCACGCCCAACTCAGCGTCACCGACGTAGCTGAAGTGGTGGATATTGCTCCCCTGCCCGATGCGGCTGTTCTTGATCTCCACGTGATCTCCCAGCTCCACGCCCGTCCCGATCCGCGCCCCGCCGCGGATGTGGCCGTACGGCCCCATGCTCACCTCCGCCTCCAGTTCGCTGTCCTCGATGAGCGAAGCGCCGATCCGGCAGCCATCGCCGATGCGGGCGTTGCACAGCGTTGCCCCCGGCCCGATGACGCAGTTCCGCCCGATGACGCAGCTGCCGCGAATAGCGCTGTTCGGCTCGATCACTGTGTCCTGCCCGATCTGCACATCCGCGTCCACGTAGGTCGTGGCCGGGTCGATCACGGTCACCCCGCTCTCCAGCATCAGCCGCCGCAGAATGCGTCGACGCATAACCGCCTCCGCGCGGGAAAGCTGCTCCCGGTCGTTGACTCCCAGCGCCTCCTCAGGGTCATCTGTGGTCACGGTTTGCACGGGCGCGCCCTCACGCACGGCCTGCTCCACCAGCGCTGTGAGGTAATACTCACCGCCCGCGCTGGCCGGCAGGAATGCCAGCCGCGGCCACAACCAGGCCGCCCGGAAGCAGTAGGCGCCGGCGTTGATCTCCTCGATCGCCTGAGTCGCCACGTCCGCATCCGCCGCCTCCGCGATGGCGCGAACCCGACCGCCGCCGTCCCGCACGATGCGGCCTAAGTCCCCCGGCCGCTCTAGCCTTGCCGTGAGGAGCGTCAGCGTCGCCCCGCTCTCCGTGTGCTGCTGGAGCAAGGAGCGCAGCGTCTCCGGCCGCAGCAACGGCACATCGCCGCTAACGACAAGGACGTCGGTGGCTCCCCCGGCCTGCTCCCGCGCGCAGTTCAGGGCGTGCCCGGTGCCCAGCTGCTCCTTCTGCTCCACGAAGGCCACGTCGGGACCCAGTGCCGCCCGTATCCGCCCGGCCTCGTGCCCCACCACCGCGATCAGGGCGGGAACGCCGGCGGCGCGGACCGCGTCGATGACGTGCCGCAGCATCGGCTTCCCCGCGATGGGGTGCAGCACCTTGGGGAGAGCAGAGCGCATGCGCGTTCCCCGCCCGGCTGCCAGGAGGACAGCGGCGAATTGCGGCTCAGCCATGGCGGCGCTCCGCGCGGCATCGGTACGGGGTACAGACGGTAGAGGATCGGACGCCAGTGGCGTCTCGGTGGTATGGTCTGGGGGAGGCTCGTTACCGGATGTCAAACGATATCCGCTCACTTCCGGGGCATCCTGCATCGGCTTCCCCGGTACTAGCATGCTAAGAGGGGTGTCTGAAGGTGTCAAGCAAGCTGCCGTCCGACGCTGACGCTGACGTCCCCGGCGGCGATGCCCCGCCCCCCGCCTTGCTCAGCGCCATCGGCCAGTTCAACCGTGCCGAGTACTACGACGCCCATGAGACGCTGGAGGAGCTGTGGCTGGAGGAGGAGACCCGCTTGCGCTCCCTTTACCAGGGCATCCTCCAGGTGGGCGTAGGGCTGTACCACTGGGGCCGTGGGAACTACCGCGGTGCCGATGCGCTGCTGGAGCGCGGACTGACGCTGCTGGTGCCGTTTCGCCCCGCCTGCCTCGGGCTCGACATCGATCGCCTCATCACCGATGCCTCCGCCGCCCACGGTGAACTGCGCCGGCTGGGGCCGCGGCGGATGGCGCGGTACGAGAGCGCCCGCTTCCCACGCATCTACTTTTCCGCAACCGGATGAAGATAAGGGAAGCGAACACTTCGTTTAGGGGTTGACACGACCCTGCCGCCACTTACAATCGAAACCGGATAATACATCCGGCGGGCGGCGCCCGGCCGAGAGATCGACAAGGAGCTACCAGCGACATGACGTATACGATCACACAGCCCTGCATCGGAACAAAGGACGCGTCCTGCGTCGATGTCTGCCCGGTCGACTGCATCCACTCGACCGATGACGACTCGATCTACTACATCGATCCGAACGAGTGTATCGATTGCGGCGCCTGTGAGCCGGCCTGCCCGGTGACCGCCATCTTCGCCGAGGACGATGTTCCCACGGAATGGGAAGCGTTCAAAGAGATCAACGTCCTCTGGTTCACCGATAAGGACGCCGCCCGCAAGAAGCTCGCCGCCTTCCAGTAACATCCGCTCCCGGCCATAACGAAAGGCCCGTCTCTGTGAAGGAGTCGGGCCTTTCGGATGATGTCCCCTACCGTTAGAGCACTTCCACCTGGGAGCCGCTGGCCGTCTTCGTCACGTTGATCCGGTGCGGGAACACGTCGCGCAGCTCATCAATGTGGGTGATCACCAGCACCATGCGGAAGTCGTCCTGGATCGCCGTAATCGCCTCCACCAAGCGCTCCCGCCCGTTGGCGTCCTGCGTCCCAAACCCCTCGTCGATGATCAGCGTCGGCAGCGGTGCCCCGGCGCGGCGTGCCAGCAGCCGGGAGAGCGCGATCCGCAGCGCGAAGTCCACCCGGAACGCCTCGCCGCCGCTGTACGTCTCATACGGCCGCGTCCCCAGCTCATCGGCGATGCGGATGTCCAGCGTCTCCGTCACGCCGCCGCCCTGCGTCGCCCGCTGTGTCGTAATGTCGACCGACATCCGTCCCAGCGTCATGCGCTGCAGTAGCCGGTTCGCTTCCTCCGTCAGCTCCGGCAGCGCCGCATCGATGAGCAGCGCCTGCACGCCGCGCTTTCCGAACGCCGCCGCCAGCTCAGCGTACAGATCCTGCTCTTCCGCCGCGGCGCGCAGCCGTGCCGCCGTGGGCTCCCGGCCGGCCAGCAAGCGTTGTCCTTCCTCTACCCGGTTCTCCACCGCTCCCAGCGCCTGCCGGGTTCGATTCGCCCGGGCCCCCGCTTCTCCAAACGCTTGCTCCGCCCTTACCATGCGCTCCGCCAGGTCGGGGCCGGTGCCCGGCTGCCCCAGCGCCGCGACCTCCCCCTCCGCCTCCGCGTAGCGCCGCTGCCACTGCTCCCGGTCGGCGAGTGCCCGGTCGCGGGAAGCCTCCGCCTGCGTCACCAGCGCCCGCGCCCCCGCGAGCGCGCGGTGCTCCTCCTCGAAAGCGGACGCCTCGGCGATCCGGCTACGCAGCACTTCATGGTACGCGGGATCGTAGCCGTCGCCGCCCGCTTCCGCCAGCAACGCCCGCAGCGCCGCCTGCGCTTCCGCCGCGAACGATCCGTCGCTCAGGGCGCGCTGCAATGCCGATGCCCGCTCCTGCGCCGCCGTAACCTCGGTGGAGGCCTGGTTGGCCTCCGCCCAGCGCTGATCGATCAGCGTCACCTGCGCGACCACGTGCCGCTCCTGTTCCTGGCGCTGTGACTCCATCGCCGACGATTCCCCCTCCAGCCCCTCCGATTCCGCTCGCACGGCCTTCAGCCGTTCCTGGTTCTGGCGGAAGTCGCGCGCGTTGGCGCTGCCCTGCTGCGCGTACGCCCCCTCAATGCGCGCCTTCTCCTCCGCCCCCAGCGGGCGGGCGCAGAGCGGACAGGTAGCGTCCGCGGCGGTCAGCTCGTTGAGCTTGCGGCGAAGATCGTCCATCGCTGCGCGGAGGGCGCTGTTCGCGGCTACCAGCCCCTGCGCCCGCTCCCGTGCCGCGGCCGCCTGCTCTCGCTTTTCGTGCAGGCGCTCGCCCAGTTGGGCGGCCTCCGCCCGCAACCCTTCCAGCCGGGCCCGTTCGTCGCGCAGAGCGTAGATGCCCGCGGCCAGCCCCTGCAGCCGCTCGATCTCCCGCGCGGCGCCCTCTAACTCCGATTCTGTACGCTGCTTCGCCGTCGCGACCGTCTGTTCCAGCGTGTGGCGCCGCTCCTGCAGCTGCAGCGCCCGGGCTGCGCGCTGGCCGTAGGCTCCCTCCTCGCCCTTCGCCGCTTGCAGCGCCGCGTAGCCCCGCTCGATGCCGTCCGCCCGCGCGATGATCGCCTCGTGCTGCGCGATGTCCGTCTGGTGCGCGGCGAGCTCCCGCTCCAGCCGGGCCAGGGCCTCCCGCGCCTCCTTTGCCCGCGCCGTGGCGGCCCGCAGCTGCTCCGCTTGCAGGTCGGCCAGCCGCTTCGCTTCCCGCAGCTCCTCGTAGCGCTCCGCGAACGTCCGCCGGGACTCCTCCGCCTCCGCCAGCTCGATGCGGGTCTGCGCCAGCTCCTCCCGCAGCTGCGGCAACTCCGCCGTCTGCCGGTCGATCAGCTCGATCTCCGTACGCAGCGCCGTGGTGCGGCTCTCTCGCAGGCGAGCCTCCCCCTTGGCGCGCTCGGACAACTGCTCGTAGTAGCCCAGTCCCAGGATCTCGCCCAGCACCCGCTTGCGCTCTCCCGGCGGCTGCGTGGTGAACTCATCGGCCCTGCCTTGAACCAGGAAGGCGCTGTTGATGAAGGTGACGTAGTCCAGCCGTAGCAGTTTGGTAATCTCTCGCTGCGTCTCCGTGAGGGTGTTGCCCGTGAGGGAGCGCCAGCCATCGGCAGCGGTGGCGGCCTGGAGCTCAAGCGCACTGGACCCGGTGCGTCCGCCGCCACCCTTCCGCCGCTTGCGCAGCACGCGGTAGCGATTGGGGCCGTGGTCGAACTCCAGCTCGACCTCCATCTCCGTCTGGCCCAGGTGCACCAGCTCGTCATCGCGGTCGGTGCGGGCCTTGCCCCAGAGCGCCCAGGTGATGGCGTCCAGCAGCGCCGACTTGCCATGGCCGTTGTCCCCGCTGAGACAGGCCACGTGGATGCCGCTGAAATCGACCTCGGTCCTATCGCGATAGCTGAGGAAGTTGCGAAGAAGCAGTCGTACCGGGACCACGGTTCCCTCCGTATCCCGCGATCGTAGCGGAGGGGCGAACAGATGTCCAGAGTAACGGCTCAGGCGGATGCGCGGTTATGTCGTGTGGGAGCGGCGGTCAGGCCGGTGCCTCGGCGTCCTGCTCCAGCAGCGTCCTCGCCGTCGCCAGCATCCGTTGGCGCCGGTCGGAGGGCATCTCCCGCTGCTTCAAGTACAGTTCCAGCGCCTCCATCGGCTCCAATTGCTCCGCCTGCACGTCCGCCGGGAGTCGCCGCCGTTCGTCCTGGTCGATCTGGCGCTGGATCGCCGCCAGCACGTGCGCGCCCTCCAGCGCCTCGCGCAGTTCCGCCTCCCGCAGCAACGCATCCTGCGCCTTCGTCAGCCGCAGCATGACCCGGACGATGGCGTCCGTGACGTCCGCCTTGGCGATGGCGGCCAGTGTCTCCGCCGTGGGGTCGTCCGCCTTCGGCCGCAGGGCGATCGTGACGAAGCGCCGCGCCGTCACCTCGACGAAGGCCGGCTCCTCCACCATGCGCTCCCCGGGCGGGCGCGCCGTGTCCAACTCCACCTCGAGAAAGCCCTTGGGGTCACCCTCCTCGCCGAAGTCCACCCGCTGGAGGCTGCCGCAGTAAAACATCGGTGTGATGTGCTCCAGCCGCTGGTAGACGTGGTGGTGCCCCAGCGCCACGTAATCGAAATGGCCGACGCCGAGGGTGCTCTTCGTCAACTGGGGGAAGTGGCCGACGGTCATCCACTTCTCCGAGCCTGATTTCACCTGAGATTCGTTCATCGCCACGTGGGCCGCCAGCACGGCCGGCAGCTTCGGGTCGACCGCCTCCGCCAAATCCGCCGCCATCCGGTTGATCCGGTCCGCCGCCAGCCTGTCGATCTGGTCCAGGCTCAGGTTCTTGTACTCGTCCCGCGTCAGTAGCTGGCTGATGTTCATCCAGGGCAGTGCCGCGATCTGCAGCGGCCCCGACTTCGTTTCAATCACGGACACCCCCGGCCTGGAGCCGACCGTCACGTGCGGTATGGCGAGGGTGTCGTAGATCTCCAGCGCCGTCGCCCGGGAGTAGGCGCTGGGCAGATCGTGATTGCCGATGAGGAGGAACACCGGGATATTCGCCTCCACCAGCCGCCGGATGCGCCGGGCGAACTCGCGCTGCTGCGTCTGGGTGGGCTCTCGTGTTTTATAGGCATCCCCCGCGAACAGCACCAGGTCCACGTCGTCGGCGATGGCGCGATCCACCAGCTCATCGAGCGCGCCGAGGAAGTCCAGCATGCGCGTGCTGAGGCCGCTGGCCGCGTCCGGCCGCCCGTACGTCTCCACGCCGATGTGCAGGTCCGCGAAATGGATAAAGCGCATGGCCACCTCAACGGCAATTGTAGCCGATCCACGCACCGTCTACAGCGTGATCGTCCCAACGCTGCTCATCGACGGGAAGAGACCCGGCGGCGCCCGCCAGGTGTCGCCCTCATCGGCGCTGTGGTAGAGCTGGCCCGTGTTGGAGCCGATGTACACCCCGGCCGAGGACAGCTGGTCCGTCGCCATCCCTTCCCGCATCACGTTGAGGAACGCCTGCTCCGGCAGGCCGTCCGTCAGCGCGTCCCAGCTAGCGCCCGCGTCACGCGTGCGGTACACCGCCATGCGCCCTTCCGGCGACGTGTGGACGAAGCTGCTCTGGCTGGGGCAGACGTACATCGTGTCCATATCCCGCGGATGGATCGCCATCGGCAGCCCCCACTCCGACGGCAGACCCGCCGTTATCTCCGTCCAGCTCGCCCCGGCGTCATCGCTGCGATACACGCCGCAGTGGTTCTGCTGGAACAGCCGGTCCGGGCTCGCCGGGTGCTGCGCCATCTTGTGCACGCACTGGCCCCATTCCGGGTAGACGGGTGGCCCGCCTTCGAAGTTGTTGCGCTTGCCATTATTGCGGGGTTGCCAGCTTCGACCCCCGTCTTCCGTGTAGAACACGCACGCGGAGGAGATCGCGACGTACGCCCCCTTGAGGTCGCGCGGGTCGAGAATGATCGTGTGTAGGCAGAGCCCGCCCGCACCCGGCACCCAGTCCTTGCGTGGCGGATGGTTCGTCAGCCCCTCGACGTGCTGCCAGGTGCGGCCGTCGTCCGTGCTCTTAAACAGCGCCGCCGGTTCGACCCCTGCGTACACGACCCCCGGCTCCTCCGGCCGGCCCGGTTCCACGTGCCAGACCTTCTCGATAGTCATGCCCGAATCCGCGGGGAAAGCGACGGTGTTCCCTGGCTCCCCCCACGTGTGCCCCAAGTCAGTGCTCCGGAATACCCGCGACCCGAACCAGGGGTCGCCGCCTGCTGCGAAGAGGACGCGGGAACGCGCCTCGAAGGCCATGTGCATGATGTTCTGGCCCTCAAGATACGGCCCGCGCAGGTTCCAGTCTCACCACGCCTCCTCGCTCTCCAGGATGAAGGCGCCCTTCTTCGTCCCCACCAGCAGCATCACACGCGTCGCCATCGTTCATCACTCCCCGGTTACTTATCCGGTTACCCATACCTCGCGGCGGATCACGTTCGTTAAGAGCTGCAGCTTCCGCGATCAGCTCGTACAGGCCCTCGCGCTGTAGGTCCTCAACCTTGCGTAGCTTGATGTGGCGCATGTTCTTGCCCGTGCCCTCCAGCAAGCGCCTCGGGTCATCGAGCTGGCCGCCGCGCAGGAAGCCGAACGTGATGTGCTTACTGGAGAAGTTGAAGTAACACAGATTGCCGTGGTAGTCGAAAGTCGGGATGTTCCAAGGGTTGAGCTTCTCGCTCGCGTCGGGAACGATCTACTGGACGAGCGTCCGCAGCTCGCTGACGATGTCTTGTTGAGCAGGCACCGCCGCCGCGAGCCGCTCTTCAAACTGTCTGGCTACGTTGGCGTCCGTCGCCATCGCTACACCCCCTGTAGCCGCTCCCGCAGCGCGTCGACGAGTCCCGCGATGGGGATGCGCACCTGCTGCATCGTGTCGCGATCGCGGATGGTCACCGCCTGATCGCTCTCCACCGTCTCGAAGTCCACCGTTACACACAGCGGCGTGCCGATCTCATCCTGCCGTCGGTAGCGCCGGCCGATGCTCTGGGCATCGTCGAACTGTGTCTGCCAGTGCGGGCGCAGTATCTCCCACACCCTGCGCGCGGTGGGGACGAGGTTTTCGTTGCGGGAAAGCGGCAGCACCGCCACCTTCACCGGGGCGAGGCGCGGGTGCAGCCGGAGCACGACCCGCGTCTCTCCCTTGTCGTCCTTCTCCGCGTGATAGGCGTCCAGGAGGAAGACCAGGGCGCAGCGGTCCAGCCCCGCGGCCGGCTCCACGACGAACGGCACCACGTGCTCGCTCGATTCCTCATCAAAATAGGTGAGCGACTTGCCGCTGTGCTCCATGTGCCGCTTCAGGTCGTAGTCCGTCCGGTCGGCG
>SHXV01000027.1 GCA_009693105.1 Dehalococcoidia bacterium | reverse complement strand
TGGTTCAAGAAACAGCACCGTTCGGAAAACATCGAGCGGGGCCGGGAAAGCCTGGAGCGCGAGCTCAAACGGCTGGGGATGAGCCTCCCCCAGTGGCAGGACGAGCTGTTGCGCCTGTTCAAGTTCGAAGTTCTGGACGATTTTCTCGCCACCGTCGGCCACGGCGAGGTCAGCGCCCAACAGGTCGCCATCCGCGCGGCGAACCTCCAGCGCCAGCGGGAGCTGGAAGCGGAGGCGGTGGAGGATCCGCTCAGGCCAAGCGCCCCCAAAGCGCCGAGGGTCGCCAGCGTGCAGGTGCTCGGCGCCGGCGACGTACTCACCTCGCTAGGGCGCTGCTGCAATCCCCTCCCCGGCGACGCCATCATCGGCTACGTCACCCGGCTCCGCGGCGTCAGCGTCCACCGGGCGGACTGCTCCAACGTGCTCCACACCTCGGAACCGGAACGCCTCCTCCAGGTGGAATGGGGCCGGGACGGCAACTTCTACCCCGTCAGCGTAAGGCTGGAAGCGTGGGACCGGGTGGGGCTGCTGCGCGATATCTCCAACATCGTGGCGGAGGAAAAGATCAACATGGTCGGAGTGCGCACCCAGGAGCACGCCGATCGCACCACGTCCGTCCTGCTCACGCTGGAGACGACCGGCATCGAGCAGCTCACCCGCGTCCTCAACAAGCTGGAGGGCGTGCGCGGCACCCTTTCCGTGAGCCGCTGGTCAGAGGGGGCATGACGGTCGCCATCTCCGTCCGCGGGCTCAACGTCGTCCGCGGCGGCGTTCCTGTGCTGCGGGAGGTTACGCTGGACCTTCCCGCGGGCGGCATCGCCGGGCTGCTGGGGCCGAGCGGCTGCGACAAGACCACGCTGATGCGCGCGATCGTCGGCGTCCAGCGCATCGCTACCGCACACGTGGCGGAGGCGATCCAGTACCGGCGGCGCGGGATCGAGGACTAGCGCGCCATCTCCGCCGGACGAGCCGCCGGCTCCGCATCGGGCGGGATGCGCCGCAGCGTCGCCGTCGCACTCTTCGGCACCCCGAACAGTAGCAGCAACGACAGCACCGCCGTCACCCCGATGATCAGATAGGACGTCTGCAGCCCGTCCCCCGTCGACACGGCGCGGGAGGTCACGAAGGCGACAAAAGCGGACCCCAGCGCGCCACCCAGCGACGAAAACATGCCGCGCAGCCCGCTCACCGTGGCGATCTGGTCCGGCAAGAGATGCAGCCCCGCGTTTGCGATCGACGGGTTCAGGATGCCGATGCCGATAGCGGAAAAGGTGATGACGCCGGTCAGGTAGGCGAAATTGGGCACTTGCCAGCCCAGGATCGTCGGGTCATGCAGCCCGAGGGCGAGCACGAGATGGGCGATGGCGAAGATCGCCAGCCCCACCGCGATCGGCCGGCGGTAGCTCGCCCGGGAGAGGATGAACCCGGTCACCAGCGATGTCGCCGCCAGGATCAGCCCCCGCGGCGTCAGGATAAACGCCGCCTGCCGGGTCGATAGTCCGTACTCGCTTTCCGCGAACAACGGCACGTAGGCGGCCGCTCCGGTGAGCATGATCCCGTAGAGAAAGACCAGCCCCAGCGTGGCGGTGAACTGGAGATCGCGGAACAGCCGCAGATCCATCACCGGCTCCGGCGCCCGCAGCTCCCAGCGCAGGAACGCCACCCCGGCTACGGCGGCTATGAGCAGGCTCGCCACCGCTACCGGCATGTTCGGCGACGGCTCACGCCGCGCCAGCTCGGTGAGCGCGTACACCAGCCCGCCCAGCGCGAACGCCAGCAGCACCGCCCCGCGCAGATCGAGCCGGTGCTTCTTCGGTGGCTCATCGACGTTACGCAGCAGCAGGAGCGACGGGATGAGAAGGAGGAGCCCGATCGGCACGTTGATGCCGAAGGTCCATCGCCAGCCCACCTGATCCACAACGAACCCGCCGATGTTGGGGCCAAGCACGGCCCCCAGCGGCACGATGGCCATGGTCATGCTGATCATGCGCACGCGGTCTTCCCTGAACGTCGACGCGATGATGCCCGTGGACGCCGGCATCATCGCCCCGCCGGCCATCCCCTGCACCAGCCGCGCCGCGATCAGGACGTAGATGTTGGGGGCGATGGTGGCGACGAGCGACGACAGGATGAAACCCAGGAGCCCCCCCAGGTACATCCTGCGCTTGCCGATCTGATCGGCGAGCTTGCCCCCCAGCGGCGTCACGATCGCCTGCGAGAGCGACATGCCGGTGATCACCCAGCTCACCCAGCGTAGCGGCGCATCTAGATCTTCGATCAGATCGGGCAGCGCGATGCTCACCATGTAGAACTGCATGGCGGAGGTGAAGCTCATCACCGCCAGCGTGGAGAAGATGAGGTACTTTCTGGTCGGAGACACGCTGCCCTCGCAGTTCGAACTCCGCGGCGCGGGACGGCGCGAGTATAGCGCATCTGCCCCGCGGGGGCGGCCCGTGCTATCGTGACCGCATGAACCCGCCCGTGACCGATGCGCCCGATGCACAGGCCCGCCGCGTGCTAGCGTCGCTCCAACATCGCCCGTTCGCCTGGATCAGCGATGTTGACGGCACCCTCAGCCCCATCGCCCAGCGCCCGGAAGACGCCGTTGTGCCGCCAAATCTCCAAGCACTCCTCCGCCAGATCCGGCCGCACGTCGATCATCACGTCGTCGTCTCCGGGCGCGCCCCTGCACACGCGCTGGCGATGGTGGGGATAGCGGAAGCCACGTACATCGGAAACCACGGCCTCAGCCTGCTGCAAAATGGCGAGGAACGCACGCTGCCGGAAGCCGCGCCCTACGTGGCCGGTGTGGCGACAGCGGCGGCGCAGTTCGAGCGCGCCGTTTCCCTCGAGGGGATGACCATCGAAAACAAGGGCCCGTGGAGGGCGTGGCAGGCGTGGAGCGGCTACTCCGCGCCGTCGTCACCGCGCTGGAGGCGGCTGCCAGTTAGCCGTTCTGCTATCCTGACCCTATCGACACCAATGGGAGACGTCGAATCATGACCGCTGCCCAACTCATGCGGCTGGCCCGGCTCATCGGGCGGGAGGAGTTCCGGGCAGCGCTGCCCGTCCCGGAGGGGACCCCCGAACTGGACGCCGGCCAGCGGGCGCGGCTGGCCTTGCTCATCGATGAGAGGCAGGACGCCGTCGCCGGGACGCTAGTGGAGGAAGCCGCCGCCAGCGACGATGTGGTCGATTCCGCCTCCGCCTCCGCCTTCGCCGCCGATCGGCTGGCGGAACTGGACGACCTGCTGACGCCCGGGCAGCGGGACACCATCCTCGCCCGCTTCGATACGCTGACGGCGGGCTGGGACAGCGAGTGAGCGCCGTCGCTTGACCCCCGTTTCCCCGCTGGCTAGACTTTCCCTATATACAGGCGATGACGGAGCCGGGTAGCGCGGTCGCCAGCCCCCAGCGAGTCCGGTCCGGTGCAAGCGGACGGCGGGGCGCCGCGGCAAACATCCCTCCCGAGCCGCCGACCGAACGGTCCGTCCCTCTTCTGAAGAGGGGCGGACGCCAGTAGGCCCGGCCGGAACGCCCCCCGTTATCGAGGGCAGGGGCATGCTCATGTGCCCCGGAACGAAGCGCCCGCCCGCGGAAAGCGCGTGCGGGAACAAGGGTGGTAACGCGGGCTGCACGCTCGTCCCTTTCAGGGGACGGGCGTTTTTGTTGCAGAAGCTCCGCAGCCGGAGGAAGGCATGTTCAAGCCGGTACCGAGCAGGGTCGATTTCCCGGACCTGGAGCGCCAGGTGCAGGCGCGCTGGCAGGCCGAGGGAACGATGGGCAAGTACCTGCGCCGCAACGCAAACGCCAAGGAGCGCTGGTCCTTCATCGATGGGCCGATCACCGCCAACAACCCCATGGGCGTCCACCACGCCTGGGGCCGCACCTATAAAGACCTGTTCCAGCGCTATAAGACCATGCGCGGCTTCCGCCAGCGCTACCAGAACGGCTTCGATTGCCAGGGGCTGTGGATCGAAGTGGAAGTGGAGAAGGAGCACGGTTTCACCTCCAAGCAGGACATCGAAGCCTACGGAATCGGCAAGTTCGTCGAGGAGTGCAAGGCGCGCGTCCAGCGCTTCGCCGCCCAGATCACCGACCAATCGATCCGCCTCGGCTACTGGATGGACTGGGACAAGTCCTACTTCACCAACTCGGATGAGAACAACTACGCCATCTGGCGCCTGCTCAAGGTCTGCCATGAGCGCGGCCTCCTCTACAGCGGCCACGACGTCATGCCCTGGTGCCCCCGCTGCGGTACCGGGCTCTCCAACATGGAGATCGCCACGGAGGGGTACAAGGACATCACCCACCGCAGCGTCTACGTGAAGTTCCCCCTCAACGAGCATCCCGGCGAATCGCTGCTGGTCTGGACGACGACCCCGTGGACGCTCACGGCCAACGTCGCGGCGGCGGTACACCCGGAGCACACCTACGTCCGCGTCCGCGTGGGCGATGACCGGCTCATCCTGGCGAAGGCCGCCCTGCGCGTGCTCAAGGGGCAAAATTACACCGTCGAAGGTGAGCTGCCGGGCTCAGAGCTGGTGGGGCAGACCTACTGCGGCCCCTTCGATGAGTTGCCGCTGCAGGAAGGGGTGCTGCACTGCGTGGTGCCATGGGAGGAGGTAAGCGAGGAAGAGGGCACGGGCATCGTCCACATCGCTCCCGGCTGCGGCCAGGAGGACTTCGCGTTGGGCAAGGAGTTCGACCTCGCCGTCGTCGCCCCCATCGACCAGTTCGGCATGTACGACGAGCGGGCGGGCGCCTTCAACGGGCGCTTCGCCGGGGACGTCGTCCAGGACGTGTTCGATTCCCTGAAGGCGAAGGGCGCCCTCCACCGCATCGAGCCGTACAGCCACCGCTACCCCGTGTGCTGGCGCTGCGGCACCGAGCTGCTGTTCCGCCTCGTCGATGAGTGGTTCATCTCCATGAACGGCCCCCGCGAGCAGATGATGGACGTGACGCGGCGCATCCGCTGGATCCCGGACTTCGGGGAGGACCGCGAGCTGGACTGGCTGCGCAACATGGACGACTGGATGATCTCCAAGAAGCGCTACTACGGGCTGGCCCTCCCCATCTACCCCTGCGAGTGCGGCCACGTCGAGGTGATCGGCAGCCGGGAAGAGCTGCGGCAGAAGGCCGTCGAAGGATGGGAACAGTTCGAGGGCCACACGGCGCACCGGCCCTACATCGATGCCGTCAAGGTGCGCTGCCCCCAGTGCGGGTCGCCCGTCTCCCGCATCGAAGACGTGGGCAACCCCTGGCTGGACGCCGGCATCGTCCCCTTCTCCACCCTCCATTACGATACCGACCCCGCCTACTGGCGGGAATGGTTCCCCGCTGACTTCATCACGGAAAGCTTTCCCGGCCAGTTCCGCAACTGGTTCTACGCCCTCCTCGCCATGAGCACCATCCTGGAGAATAAGGAACCCTTCCGCGCCGTGCTGGGCCACGGCCTCGTGCGCGATGAGAAGGGCGAGGATATGCACAAGAGCAAGGGCAACGCCATCTGGTTCGATGAGGCCGCCGACAAGATCGGCGCGGACGTGATGCGCTGGATCTTCATGCGCACCAACCCGGCCCAGAACGTGAACTTCGGCTACGGCGTGGGCGACGAGGTGCGGCGGCAGGTGTTCCTCACCTTGTGGAACACCTACTCCTTCTTCGTTACCTACGCCACCATCGATGGCTACACCCCCGGCGCCCCCGGCGCGAATGGCGCTCCCGCCGCCCTTACCGAGCTGGACCGCTGGGCGCTGTCCGAGCTAAACACGCTGGTGAAGACGGTGACCGATTCGCTGGAAGAATTCGACACGATGACGGCGGGCCGCGCCATCCAGGAGTTCATCGACGACCTCTCCAACTGGTACGTTCGCCGCAGCCGACGCCGTTTCTGGAAGAGCGAGGACGATGGCGACAAGCGCGCCGCCTACGACACGCTCTATGCCTGTCTGGAGACGGTGACCCGGCTGATGGCCCCCTTCACCCCCTTCCTCGCCGACGAGCTGTACGGCAACCTGGTGCGGTCCTGGAACGCGGGCGCGCCGGAAAGCGTGCACCTGACCGATTGGCCCGCCGTGGACGCCGCCGCCATCGATGAACAGCTGTCACGGGAGACCCGGCTGGTGATGCGGCTGGCCAGCCTGGGCCGCGCCGCGCGCGCCAAAGCGGGGCAGAAGGTGAGGCAGCCGCTGGGCCGCGCCCTCTTCGGGCTGCGGGCAGCGAGCGAGCTGGAGGGCGCCCGCCGGCTCGCCGATCAGCTGGCGGAGGAGCTGAACGTGAAGGAGATCGCGTTCCTCGGCACCAGCGAAAGCGGCACGGAGTCCGATTACCTGAGCTACGCCATCCGCCCCAACTTGCCAGCGCTGGGCCCGAAGTACGGCAACCAGGTGGGCGCCATCCGCGCGGCGCTGGACAAGGCCGATCCAGCGGCGATCGTGGCGGCGGTGCGCGCCCGGGAGGAGATCGCGCTCCAGGGCTACACCTTGGCCCCGGACGAGGTGCTGATGGAGCCAAGGGCGCGGGAGGGCTACGTGGCGGCACAGGACGCCGGCTACACCGCCATCGTGACAACGGGGGTGACGCCGGAGCTGGCGGCGGAGGGCCTGGCGCGAGAGATCGTGCACCGGGTGCAGGGCATGCGTCGGGACGCCGGGTTCGACATCGCCGACCGCGTCGCCCTCACCTTCGTCGGCGACGATGAGATCGCCGCCGTGCTCGCCCTGCATGATCGCTACGTCCGGCAGGAGACGCTGGCGGAAAAGGTGACGCGCGGTCCAGCGCCGGACGGCGCCCACGTGGAGAGCCACGACATCGAGGGACGACTGGTGACGCTAGCCGTGCGCCGTCTCTAGTATGGGAGAGAGCAGCAGCGGAGGGGACCATCGATGACCGGACGCCCTCCGTACCCCCTCTCCCAGTTCGACCCGGCGCGACGCCCGCTCCCATGGCTACTCCTCACCACCGCCCTCACGCTGGCCGTGTACGCCGGGTACGCGCGCCACTTCTGGCTGCCTTCGGCCTACCCGGGGCCGTTCGCCGATATCCCCTCCCTGCTGGGCACCGACTACACCGCCCTCCTCGGCTGGATCGGCGGGATCACGCTGGCGTTCCTGCTCTGGGGACTGGCCCTGCGGGCGGCTACCGGCCTCTCCCCGCGCCCGCGTAACCTGCTGCTGGTGCTGGCATTGGCGGGGCTGTGCGGGCTGGCCCTGCTGGTCACTTACCCCGTCACCAATTCCGATGTCTTTCACTACGTGGCCGATGCCCGGGTATTCTGGCAACACGGCGCGAACCCGCTGATCACAGCGCCGGAGATGTTCGACTTCCCGGACCTGCGGGAGAACATGTGGTGGTGGTGGCAGCCGTCCGCCTACGGGCCGGTCTGGGCGCTCATCGGCGGCATACCGCTGGCTATCGGCGGGTCGGATGCGGCCGCCACCGTCATCGCCTTCAAGGGCGTGGCGCTCCTGTTCTGGCTGGGCACGGCCGCCCTGGCCTACCTGGCGCTTCTTCCCCGCGCGCCGCACCGGGTGCTGCCGGCGGCGGCATTCCTCGCCCTCAACCCGCTCGCCATCATGCTCATCGCCATCGGCGGGCAGAACGAAGCCGCGATGATGTTCTTCGTCGCGGCGGGGTTCTGCCTCCTCGCGCGTGAGCAACGAGTGCTTGCCCCCACCGCCTTCATCGCAGCGGTGCTGATCAAAGTCTCTGCGGGGCTGTTTCTCCCCTTCGTGGCGCTCTACCTGCTCCGCCGCCGCCGGGTGCGCGACCTCATCCTCGGATTCGCCCTGGCGGGCGTCTTCACCGTCGCCGTCTATGCCCCCCTCTGGGCCGGCTCCGCCACGTTTGATGCGCTGCGCGACGAGGGCAATCGGTTTACGGCGAGCCCGGTGGCCATGCTTGCCGTCCTGCTGGAGGGACCCCGAACGCGGGAAACGGCGGAGACCATCGCCAGCAGCCTCGGGCTGGCCCTGTTCGGGCTGATCACGCTCATCGCGACAGTACGCTGGCTCCGCTCCCCCGGCGACGATGTCGCCGCGATGAGCGGGTACGCCATGCTGGCCTACCTGCTGGTGGGCATGTTCTGGTTCCAGGCGTGGTACCTGCTCTGGCTGCTGGTACCGGCGGCGTTTTCCCTCGATCGACGGCTGTGGATCACAACGGCGGTCTTCACCTGGTCCGCGATGATGGTCTACGTGGTCACCAACTTCGGCTGGTACGTGTGGTGGGCCGGCCGGCCGGACGACAGGTCGATGCAGATACTGGCGCCCTTTGTCGTCCATCTCCCGGCGCTTCTTGCCCTCATCGGACCGCCGGGATTCAGCCTTGTCCGCCGCTCCCTTGGGGAAAGGGCTCGGCCTCTCCCGGAGGAGGGGCAGACCTCCCTCCCCGTGGAGACGGAGAAACGCTAGCGGCCCGGCGCCGGCCATACTCCGCCGCCAGTTCCGCCCCCAGCAGGATGATCGCGGCAGCAAGGTACGCCCAGAACAGAAAGACCACGACGGCGCCCAGCGTTCCGTACACATCATTGTAGTTCCCAAGGTTCCGCACGTAGACACCAAACCCGTTGTTCAACGCCCAGAGCAGGACCGTCGCCAGGAGCGCGCCCGGCCATATGGTGCGGGTACGCGACGCTGTGGTATCGGGAACCAGCCAGTACAGCACCATGAAGGCGAACAGGGCCAGCCCGCGCGAAATAGCGTGCCCCGCAAGCTGCCACGGGAGCTCCCCCGCGAACGGCAGGACATCGGACGCCTGGAGGATGGACAGGGCGGCGGTAGCCAGTAAGGTGCAGGCGAAAAAGACTCCCAGCCCGCCCAGCATGGCGAAATCGACCAGCTTGCGCCGCAGGTAGGAGCGGTTCGGCTCATCCACCCTCCACGCCAGGTCCAGCGCCGTGCGGATGGCCCCGAACATGCCGCTGGCGGCCCACAGCGTGGCCACCAGACCCAGCACGCCGATAAAACTGAAGCCCTGCACCCCGTTCATGGCGTCACGAAGGTTCTTCTCCAGCTGCGTCTGGGCGGGAGCGCCATCGGCCGTCTGCCCGGCCTCCACCGCTTCCAGCGGCAGCGCCGCGATGACGTCATCGATGAACCGGGCACGGCGGGCATCGTCCGTGAGGACGATGCCCAGGATACTCACAACGAAGATTACCAGAGGAAAGAGGGAAAGCAGCACGTAATAGGCGACTCCGGCCGCCAGGTGCGTGCACTTATCGGAAAGAAAATTGAGGATCGTCGCCTTGCCCAGCCCGAGAGCTTCGCGGGCCAGGAGGGAGGGGCGTATCCGGCTGAATGCAGTCGCCACCGCCCCAGTGTACCCCCGGCCACCGCGCCCGCCCACCCGGGAAAGACGGTAGGAGTGCCGCTTGCTATACTTCCTGCAATCTGCGGAGGAAACACCATGGCGAAGAAGAGCGGCGACGCGGGGTCCGGCCTGCGCTACCGGCGCATCGTGGCCAAGTTTGGGACGAACCTGCTTACCGCCGGTAGCGACGAGCTCGATATGACCGTGATGGCTGTGCTCGTCGATCAGGTGGCGCGGCTGCGGCAGCAGGGCGCCCAGATGCTCATCGTCACCTCCGGCGCCATCGCGGCGGGACGCCACCGCCTCGGCACGCCGCGGGTCCGCCGCGATATCCCCCAGCGCCAGGTGTTCGCCGCGGTGGGCCAGAGCCACCTGATGCAGTTCTACGATGAGCTATTTCGCCGCCATGACATCGTCGTCGCTCAGTCCCTCCTCACCCGCCACGACCTATCCGACCGGCAGGGCTACCTCAACGCCCGCAATACCCTCCTTGCCCTGATCGAGCTGGGGGTCGTCCCCATCATTAACGAGAACGATACCGTCGCCACCGATGAGATCCGGGAGACGGTGATCGGCGATAACGACACGCTCTCCGCGCTGGTCGCCAACCTCGTCGACGCCGATGCCCTGGTCATCCTCACCGATATCGACGGGCTGTACACGGCCGATCCGCGGCATAACCCCGGCGCGGAGCGGATAGCGCGCGTGGATAACGTGGACGCCGGCATCGAAGCGATCGCGGGGTCGGCGGGCACCAGCCGCGGCGTCGGCGGCATGCTGACAAAAGTACGCGCCGCCGCGCTCGCCACCTCTTCCGGGGTGGACGTCATCATCACGGACGGCCGCAAACCGAATGTGCTGACCGCCATCGCCGGCGGCATAGACCACGGCACGCTCTTCCCCGCGCGGGCGGACCGGCAGGAGGGACGCCGGCGCTACCTGCTCTCCGGACTGTCCGCCCGGGGCAGCGTCGTCATCGATGCTGGCGCCACACGGGCGCTCTGCGCCGAGGGCCGGAGCCTTCTCCCCGCGGGCGTGAGCGAGGTGCAGGGCGCGTTTGAGCGCGGGGACGCCATTGATATCCTCAGCGGCGAAGGGACGCGCATCGCCCGGGGCATCTCCAACTACGGTGCGGCGGACCTGCGACGCATCTCCGGCATCCGGTCCGATCGTATAGCTGGGGTGCTCGGTTACGAGTACGGCAGTGAGGCCGTGCATCGCAACAACCTGGTGCTGCTAACACCGTAGCCGGGGCGCGATAGCTCCGCGGCGGCGCATTCGGTATCATCGCTTCTTGAGCACATCAACTAAGGAACTCAATGGCTATTTCTTCCTCCTACCGGCGCGGTGCGCTCACCATCATCGCCCTGGTCGCCGTCGCGCTAGCAATTCGCTCATCGCCCGGATTCCTCCAACCGGCCGGCGCCGCCGCACCCACGGGAACCGTGCCGAACGAGATCATCGTCGGCTACACCGGCGGCCATGCACCGGACCTCCTCGCCGCTCGCGTCGATATGCTGGGCGGCACGATCGTCGAGCACCTGACAGCGGACAACGCCGATCGGATCCGCCTGCCAGGGAACATGCCATACGAAACGGCCGCCCGCCTGCTGCGGCGCCTTCCCGGCGTGGCGTTCGTAGAGCCGAACGCGCTGCTCCATGCGGAGGCGGCCCCGAACGACCCCCTCTACGCCCAGCAGGAGTGGTACACAAAACTGATCGGCCTGCCGGCTGCATGGGACCGCCAAACCGGCCTGCCCGGAGTCACCGTAGCCGTCATTGACACGGGAATCGATCGGGAGCACGAGGACCTGCGCGCTCGCCTCTGGATCAACGCGCGGGAGATCCCCGGCGACGGCATCGATAACGACCAGAACGGCTGCATCGACGATGTCAACGGGTGCAACTTCGTCACCCTGCTTCGAGAGCGCATTACTTCCTGCGGTTATACGGCAAGTGTCCCCAACAGTGACATTTTCGACGATTCCGGCCACGGCACGCGCGTCGCCGGGGTCATCGGCGCGCCCAACAACAGACTTGGGATGGCGGGCATCGCCCCCAACGTGCGGCTCATGACGGTCAAGGCAATGGATTGCGACCGCGCCGGGACCAGCATCGACGTGGCGAAAGCGATCGATTATGCCGTCGCGAACGGCGCTCGCGTGATTAACCTGAGCCTGGCCGGCAGCACCGTGTCCACCGTCCTCTCCAACGCCATCGACCGGGCGACCACCGCCGGCACCCTTGTTCTCGCAGCGGCGGGCAACAGTGGCACCTCAGAGATCGCTTTCCCGGCCAGTCTGCCGAACGTTGTCGCCGTGGGCGCCTCTGGCGGCGCCGGCGCGCCGGACAAGCGGGCCAGCTTCAGCAACTGGGGGAGACAGATAACGGTCGTCGCTCCGGGAGAGGACATCCTGACCACAACGCGTGACAACGGCTATCGGCTGTCATCGGGCACGTCCTTCTCCACACCCATCGTCGCCGGAGTCGCCGGGCTCCTCCTCTCCCAGAACCCCACCCTTTCCGTCACCGATCTCGTCGTCATCCTGCGCTCGTCAGCGATCGATCTGCCGGATCGCGCTGAGCCCTATTGGGACGGAGATGGCAGGGTGAAGGTGGACGCCGCGCTTGCCCGCGTGCCCTCCACCTTCACCGGCAGGGTGCTGCTGAACGGAAGGCCAGCACCGGGAGGACTCCCGGTCACGGCACTTGTCGGAGGCGTCGTCTGTGGCGGCGGCAGCACGGTGGCCAGCGCTGGCGGCGCGACCTCCTACACCTTCCAGGTCCCAGCAACGACGGCGAGAGCGGGATGCGGAACCGTGGGCGCACCGGTTGAGTTCGTGCTAGCGGGCAGTCCCACTCCTATCACCGCAACATGGCAGGGTGCGTTGCAGCAGCAGGATCTGCGCATTACCCTGCCAGCGCAACACCTTCTTCTCCAGCAAGGATGGAACCTTATTTCTCTGCCCGTGGATCCCGTTTCAACTTCCATCATCGACATCCTCGCACCTATAGCCGGAGATGTCGTCTCGGTCTTCGGGTTCGATTCCATCAAACAGGAGTTCACGTTCTACCTGCCGGAGGCCCCGGCCATTTCCACGCTGCGGGAGATGAAGCCGGGACAGGGCTTCTGGATCCTCCTTCGCAGAAACGCGACGCTGGACGTGGCCGGGCTGCCGCTCCCGCCGAGGATGACGGTAAGCCTGAGCAAGGGCCTGAACCTGGTCGGCGCCTCCCTCTCCAGTCCCATCTCCCTAGACAGCCTGCTCCGCACGTCCTTCCAGGGGGAGTACCTCTCCATACTTGGTTTCAGCGATGGCCCGAAGGGAGAGTTCGTAATCCGGGTCAGCAATGGGCCGGCGGCATTCACCACCCTCAACGATGTACAGCCCGGTAAAGGCTACTGGTTTATCATGGCCACAGAAGGGAAGCTCACGTTCCCCTGAGTTGCCCGCACAGGGGCGATCGGCTATGCTGGCCGGAAGACGATCGCAACGCGAGGAGCACACCGTGCCGAACATCAAGTCAGCTGAGAAGCGCCTGCGCCAGAGCGCGGTGCGCCAGGCCCGCAACATGCCCGTGCGAACGCGCGCGCGCAGCGCGGTGAAAGCCGCCGCCACCGCCATCGTCGAGGGAAGCGCGGACCGCGGCGAGGCCATCCGCCAGGCCGTGAGCGCGCTCGATCGCGCCGCCCAGAAGGGGATTATCCACCCCAACGCGGCAGCCCGCCGCAAGTCCCGCCTCATGCGTCGGGCAAACGCCGGCTGACCCGCGTTTTCCCCCAGCACACCATAAAGAGAGCTGCCCACGGGCGGCTCTCTCGCTAGTTCGGCCTGGGGGTTCCGGTGGAGCCGGGCTGGGCAGTGGGCGTCGCTGTCGCACCGGGCGCCGGGGTCGCCGTTCGCGTGGGGGTAGGGGAACCGGATGGGCTGGGTACCGGGGTCCCTGCGGGGCGACTCGTCACCGTAGGGACTACGGGAGTCGGACGGTTTGGCTCATTCGTCGATGGCGGTGGCTGGAACGGATTGAACTGGCCCGTATTGATGCCCTGATAGCGCGAGGCCGGCGCCGCACCGCTATCGGTTCCGGGAAACGCTACCTGCGCCAGCCTGGTATCGGCGTCCAGCACCACCGTCACGGTAGACCCGGCGGCGAAGTCCTGGTGCAGCGACCCACCGAGCCAACGCGCCAGGAAGCGGGCCGTGACCTCCGCCCTCGGGCCGTAGATCACTTCCGCCTTCGTTGGCCGTTCCCCCGCGGGCAGCGAACCCCGCGAAAGGTTCTCCGCGGCGATGCCCTGGAGCTGCAAGTAGAACTCCGCTTGCTTCAGCTGGGTTGAATTGCCGGTCAGGCTCACCAGCGATACTTTGGCATTTTCGCGAGCCACCGCGGGGGGCCGAAACGTCGACCCAATGATCCCGACCCCTTTGTCCGGCAACATCCGAAGCAGAGAAGCACCATCGTAGCCGCTGAACCCGATCACCGCATCGCCAATGGAATACGGCACAATCGCATCCGTCGTAATGCCCTTGACCAGCGCAGCGAGGCCAGGGACGCGGAACACCGAGATATCCGTCTTCACTGCCCCGTGGTAGCGCTCCCACAGCTGGGGCGCCCGGCTAAGCATGTCCACGCTCAGCGACTTGTTCACCGCCGCGAAGATCACCCGCTGCTGGCGCTGAATGCGGTACAGGTCGGAATCGTTGCGGTAGCGCGCGTAAGCCAGCGCATCCTCCCCGGTGAAGTAGTAATAGCCGGGGCCCACGTCGTAGTAGTACTCGTCATAGCCCAGCTCATTGGTGGAATACCAGTACGCCACCCGATCCGGGAGGTAGATATTAATCCCGCCCAGCGCGTCGATGAGCTGGATGAACCCGTCGAAATCCAGCACCGCGTAGTTGTCGATGCCGATGCCGAAGTTGTGCTGAAGCATCTGCTTCACCATGGTTGGGCCATCACCATCGTACTTCCCCTGCTGTTTCAGGATCTGCCCGTATTCATAAGTCTCGTTCATACGCGTTTCAATGACCCCGCCGCTGGGAAGCGGAATCTGAATCCAGAGGTCGCGCGGAAAGCTCACCATCGCCGCTCTCTTTGATCCCGGGTGGATCGTCAGCACGATCATCGTGTCCGCACGATAGATGCCCGTGTCCGCTTCCTTGGGCCGCCGGTCCAACCCGATGACTAGGATGTTGATCCGGTCATCCTCCGCCGCCAGCGCATCGGGCGGACCTTCAACGCCCGGCACCGAAAACGGCAGCGCCAGTTGCTTGCCGGGGAGGAATAACTGGTCCACCCGGGTTATCATGGCAAAGGAAGAGTAGAGAGAGGCGAGCGCAAAGAAAAGAAGCCCCACAACAATGAGACTTCGGCGCCGCCCGGTCAGACGAGACGCAGAACCGGGAATCAGGGAGGGAATAGATCCGGTACCTTCCACTGGTCAAAGTATGGGGCGGTTACCGCATTGAAGCAAGAGTGATCCGATGATCCTGGACGCACACACCCACCTATTTCCCTCTGCCGTCCTGGACCGCCGCGCCGAGTTCCTGGCGGCCGACCCGGCGTTCGCCTCCCTGTACGCCACGCCGAGGGCAAGGCTCGCCACCGCCGGCGACCTGATCGGCTCGATGGACGAAGCCGGCATCGATGTCAGCGTCGCCATGGGCTTCGCCTGGTGCGATGCCGGGCGCTGTGCCAGCGGCAACGACGCCACTCTCGACGCCGGCGCCCGCAACGGCGGCCGCATCCTCCCCTTCGCCACCGTATGGCCCCTCGATCCCGACGCCGCCTACCGCGAAGCGCAACGTTGCGCCGCCGCCGGTGCCCGCGGGCTGGGGGAGCTGCGGCCGGGGGTCGCCGGAGGGCCGCAGTACACGCTTGCCAGCCCCGCCGGAGACGCGCTTGCCGCCGCCGCCCGCGATTTTGACCTGACCCTGGCCTTCCATGTGGGAGAGCCCGTGGGACATTCCTATGCGGGCAAAGAGGGCTTCACCCCGGCAGAGGTGCTGGCATTCGCCGAACGGAATCGGGGCCTGCGGCTGATCGCCGCGCACTGGGGCGGCGGCCTACCCTTCTACGCGCTCATGCCGGAGATCCATGAAGCGCTGGCCACCACCTGGTTTGACACGGCAGCGACCTCACTCCTCTATCGTGATGACATCTTCGCCCTGGGAACCGCGCTCACCGGCGTAGAGCACATCCTCTTCGGGAGCGATTACCCCCTCCTCTCCCAGCGGCGACAGCGGCGGTTGGTGGAGGGCGCCCCCGGCCTTACCCCGGAGACGCGCATCGCCCTTCTGGGCGGAAACGCCGCCCGCCTGTTCCGCCTGGGCGAATGAACAGCGCACCGCCGCCGCTACGACTGTTCGTCGCCATCCCACTGCCGCCGCCGCTGGCGCAACACATCGCCGAGATCGAGGAATGCCTGTGCCCCAGGCTGGCCACCCTGCGCTGGGTCCGGCCGGAGGACGCCCACCTGACGCTCGCCTTCATCGGAGCGGCCCCCGCGTCCCAACTGCCCACCATTGAAGACGCCCTGATGCGAGGCATCGCCCCCTTCCCCCCGTTCCAGCTCCGGACGGAAGGACTGGGCACGTTCGGCGGCGCCAGGGCGCGCGTGCTCTGGCTGGGGCTGGGCGGCGAGCTGGAACGGCTTGCCGCGCTGCAGCGGCCCGTGGCGGGCGCCCTGGCGCCGATCGGGATCGCCGGGGAAGGCGGGCGCTTCTCCCCTCATCTCACTCCTAAAATGCGCCCGACTTCTGTATACTGGCGAGAGTCTACGGCAGAGTTATAGTGGAGAAGGCACCGTGGAAAATCCCAGACTGCTGGCGGACCGGATCGTCCAGAACGTTGAGCAGGTCATCGTGGGCAAGACGCAGGAGGTTCGCCTTGCCCTTGTTGCGCTTCTCTGCGGAGGACACCTGCTGATCGAGGACGTGCCCGGCGTCGGCAAAACAATCCTTGCCCGTAGCTTGGCGCGCTCCACCGGCTGCACCTTCCGCCGCATCCAGTTCACGCCGGACCTGCTCCCCAGCGACATCACGGGCGTGTCCGTATTCAACCAGCGCGATCAGAACTTCGAGTTCCGCCCGGGGCCCATCTTCGCCCAGATCGTGCTGGCGGACGAAATCAACCGGGCCACGCCCAAAACCCAGTCCGCCCTGCTGGAGGCGATGGAGGAACGCCAGGTCACCGTTGATGGCGTCACCCGCCCGGTTCCCCACCCCTTCATGGTGATGGCCACCCAGAACCCTATCGAATACGAAGGAACGTTCCCGCTGCCGGAAGCCCAGTTAGACCGCTTCATCCTACGGCTTCACCTGGGTTACCCCTCCATGACGGATGAAGTGCTAATCATGGATCGCCAGCAGCACTCCCACCCGGTGGAGGACCTGGAACAGATCACCAACGAGACGGAGATCGGCCAGTTGCAGGCCGCCGTCAAGGCCATCTACGTCGACCCGCTGATCAAGCAGTACATCGTCAGCCTGGTGGAGTCCACGCGGCAGCACCCGGGCGTATACCTGGGCGCATCACCCCGCGGCTCCCTGGCGCTCTACCGCACCACCCAGGCCCTGGCGCTGCTGGACGGGCGGGATTACGTGGCCCCGGACGATGTGAAGGCGCTGGCGTACGGTACGCTGGGGCACCGGGTCATCGTCAACCCGTCCTCCCGGGTGAAGAATGTCACCCCCGCCACCGTGATCCAGGAGTGCATGGAACGCCTTCCCGTTCCGGGAGCCCGCGCTCGCGGCGGCTCCCCCTCCGCATCAACGTAGCCCGGTCTGGAGACCGTCATGCCCTCAAGCTCCCCCATTCGCTCCCTCCGTCCCGCCTTCTGGGTGGCGGTGATTCTGGGGTCTGTCTCCTTGCTGACCGCACTCGCGTCCGGCAACTGGCTGATGTATCGCATCGCCTATACGCTTCTGCTCATCATCGGCATCAGCTACGCCTGGATGCGGCTCAGCCTGCAGGGACTGAGAGTTGAGATCGATCGCCACACCGACAGGGTTCAGGAAGGTGACGAGATCATGGAGGACCTGACAGTCCGCAACGGCGGCAACTGGCCTAAGCTCTGGGTCGAGGTGGAGGACCCGACGGAGCTTCCCTCCCACCAGGCGCGCGTGGTGCTCTCCCTCGCCGCCCGGCAGCGGCGCGTCCGCCGCTTCGCCACCCGCTGCGAACGGCGCGGCGTGTACAGCATCGGGCCGGTGCTGGTGCGCACGGGCGATCCGTTCGGATTGTTCCGGGCGGAGCAGCGCTTTGGCACACGCGATCAGCTGCTGGTCTACCCCCGGCCGCTGGAACTCACCACGTTCGAAGTGCCGCCGGCCAACCTCCCAGGGGACGGCAGGTTCCGCCGCCGCACCCACTACGTCACGCCAAATACGAGCGGTGTGCGCGATTACCAGGTGGGCGATAGCTTCAACCGCATCCACTGGTCCAGCACCGCCCGGCTGGGTGAACTCATGGTCAAGCTCTTTGAGCTGGACCCCGCCAGCGATATCTGGATCGCCCTGGACCTGCAGGAAAGCTCCCACGCGGGAGAAGGGGCGGAGAGCACGGAGGAGATCGGCGTCCGCATCGCCGCCTCTATCGCCCGGCTGTTCCTCGTCGGCCAGCGCAGCGTGGGCTACATGGCCTACGGGCAGCGTTTCGACGTGGTGGAGCCGGACCGCGGCCAGCAACAGCTCACCCGCATCCTGGAATCCCTAGCGCGGGCGCGGGCTGTGGGCGAAGTCCCCATCTCCGATGTCCTGTACGAGGAAGGCCGCCACTTCGGCCGGCACACGACGCTCATCGCCATCACCGCCTCCACCGATGAAGAGTGGGTCACCTCCCTGCAGAGCCTGGCGCAGCGGGGGGTCAAGGTGGCCGCCGTCTACCTGGAACCGGAGACCTTTGGCAGCGCGCGAAGCTCCCTCCTCGTCTTCGATGCGGTCACCGCTTCCGATCTGCCGGCCTATTACGTGCGTCAGGGCGATGACCTGATCATCGCCCTGAGCCAGACCGGACAGGCCGCCAGCGCCGACCGTCCCGGCGCCCGGGGAGAACGACAATGAGCATGGGAACGCCCTGGCAGGACCGGCTCATCACCCCAATGGGGGAGCGCGCCGAAAGCCGCTGGCCCGCCATCGTCGATAACCTGCTGACGTTGGGCATCGGCCTGATGGCGGTCACCGCCGTCAGCGCCTCCATCCTGAGCGCGCGCTGGGTTCGCACGATGCCCCCACTCGCCCTCGTCGCCATCCTCGCGCTGCTGACCGGCTACGCCGCCACGACGGTCCCCCTGCGCGGCAGGCTCCGCCGCTGGATACTGGCGCTGGCCGCGGGCCTGGCGCCCGGTGCCGCCGTCGTTCTCCTCACGACGCTTACAGCGCTAGAGGTCGATGGCTGGTGGGCCCGCTGGAACCTGTTCCAGGACCGCATGGCGGCATGGTTCGACATCGTCGTGCACGGCGGCGTCTCCGATGACCCCCTACCGTTCATCCTGCTCGTCGTAACCATCACCTGGCTGGTGAGCTACGGGTTCGCCTGGAGCCTGTTCATCCTGCGCAACGCCTGGGTGGCCCTCATTCCGCTGGGCGTCGTCGTCATCTTCAACAACGCATACCGGCCGGCGGCCTTCGATTGGGCTGTGGTGTTCTTCCTCTTCGCCGCCCTGCTGCTCATCGGGCGGGTCGCCTTCCAGCGGCAGCAGGAGGAATGGGAACGTAGCTCTTCAGAGGTGCCGGAGTACCTTAACCTGCGCGCCTTCTGGCAAACACTGCTTGTGGTGTCGGCGGTGATCTTCGCCGTCTGGCTCCTCCCCTCCCGCGCCGGGGAGCAGATGCTTGGCCCGGTGTGGACCCGGGTGACGGAGCCGCTGAACAACCGCCTGTTCGATTCCGGCCGGTTTTTCGCCGGGCTGCGCGGGAACCAGGATCAGGTCTTCCGCGATTTCGGCCGAACCCTGCCTCTCCGCGGCTCCATCACCCTCAACGAGACGGAAATCCTGAAGGTGACCGGGTTCAGCAGCTACGTCCCCTTCCTGCGCGTCACCGCCTACGAGCAATACAGCAGCAACGGCTGGACCAACCCCTCCCACGGGGACAGCTCGATCGGGGGCAGCAGCGTGCCCGCCCCGGCCACCGTCTCCGCCGCCACGTCCACCAGCGCCTCCATCGACGCCGTCCTGCGCCGGCTCGGCGTCACGCCGGAGATCCAGCGGGCGATGGTCGGCTCAGGCACGGTGCTCCCACCCATCTCCATGGAGGTAGAGGCCGTGGCGAAGGTCGGTTACCTCGCCGTGCCGGGAGAACCGTACGCCATCAGTGTCGATTCAACCGCCCAGCTTCCGCCCACGCCATCGTTCAGCGTCCCCCTCACAGGAGCGGCGCCCACCACCACAACGCCGGCGGAGTTGCTAACCGCCCTACCGCGGCTCCAGCAGC
>SHXV01000026.1 GCA_009693105.1 Dehalococcoidia bacterium | reverse complement strand
ACCGTCGTATAGACGAAGAGCGCCCCTACCGCCATCAGCCCGGGCAGCCGATAGTACGCGATCATGAAGAACGCCACGGCCACCAGCGCGATCTCCCCGGCGCGCACGGTGTTGATCACCGTGTCCTCTCCCAGCGTCGCGTCCACGTCATCCTGCTGGACCACGTTCAGGGAGACCGGAAGCGCGCCGGCGTTGAGCTGGACCGTCAGCGTCCGCGCCGACCCCAGAGTCAGCCCCGTGATGATCGCCAGGCCGCCGCTGATCGGGCCGCTCACCCCGGGCGCGCTCACTACCTCATCGTCCAGGAAAATGCCGAGCCGGCGCTCGTCGGCGGATGGCCGCTGCGCCAGCCGATTCGTGATCTGCTCAAAGAGTGAGGCCCCCTCACCGTTGAACTCGATGGAGACGGCGGGCGCTCCCAGCGTATCGGTGGTGACAAAGGCGTTCGCCTTCAGGTACCGCCCGGTGAGCGCCCTCGTTTCACCGTTCACGATCCCGGTCGCCGGGTTCCAGACGACCTGGTTGTTCTGATCCAGTTGCACGCCTCCGCCCGCCGCCGTAGCCGGCTCACGGAAGTCCAGGGCCGCCGTTTTGCCCACCAGGTTGCGCGCCTCCTCCGGCTTCACGCCGGGGAGCTGCACCTCCAGCCGGTTTCCGCCCAGCCGGTTGATCTCCGATTCGGAGACGCCATACGCGTTCACGCGCTTCTCGATGATGGTCTGCGCGCCGTCCAGTGCCTGGGCGAGGTCGCCCTCGAACCCGGGATCGGCCTCCAGGACCAGGCGGGTGCCGCCCTGGAGATCGAGCCCCAGCCGCATGGCGTCCCGTTCAAAGCTGCCAAGATGGACGCCGCCGCCACTGGGCAGGGGGATGAAGTCAGGCAAATAGCGGTGCGGCTGGTCCGGCCAGATGGCAATGAGGCTGAACGCAGTAATGAGGGCGATGAACGCCAGGCGGATCTGGTTGCTTCTTCGGCGCACGCTTATCCGCCCTTTCCGGCAACGTGAACGGGGGAAACTCGTTGCTGAATAGACTGGGGCAGGGCGCGAACCCGCACCCCCGGCCCCATCTCCAGGACCAGCACGATCGGCCCATTCTCCGGCGTCTCGATGTCCGCGACCGTTGCGAAGATGTTGCTGGTGGTCAGCACCTGGTCGCCGATCGTGAGGTCGGCCATCTCCCGGCGCTGGGCTCGCTGCTGCTTGAGCACCGGGCGCAGAAGGATGTAGTAAAAGGCGCCGAACAGCGCCAGGATAATGAGCATGATCTCCATGGCCGCCCCCTTTCCTAGCGCTCCGGCGTGAGTGCCTGCCGCACGATGTCCATCGCTTCCTCGCGGGTCCGCACTTCACCGGCCGCCCGCGATTCATCGACCGCCCGCAGCAGCCGGCCGATGAGCGGCCCCGGCGCCAGGCCGAGATCGCGCATCAGGTCATCGCCGGTAAGGAGCTGCTCCCGTGGCGTCATCGTCCCCAGTACGCGCCGGCGATCGGCCAGGTAGCCCAGATAGGCGACGTGCCTGCCGAACTCCCGATGTTCGATCCGCGGGCCGCGCGCGGCCATGTGGTCGGCCAGGCTTAGCACCAGCGTCGCCAGCGCGGCGTCTCCCAGGTCCCGAAAGTACCGCGCCACCGCTCGATCGGTCGGCGGGCCCCCGTTACCGGTCTGGAGAGGCCGCAGGTGTTCCGCCACCACCGTCCGAAGAAACGCCGTTTCCCGGTTAGCGAAGCGTAATCCCTCCGCTATAACCGCCGTCTCCGCCGCTCCCCGATCCGCGTGGCCGAAGAAGCGGATGCGCCCGGTCTCATCCGGCGCCTTCGTCTCCGGCTTGGCGATGTCGTGCAGAAGCGCCGCCAGCTTCGTTAGCGCCAGGCGGCTCCGGCCCGGCACCGGCTCTTCCTCGAAGTATGCACGGAGAGCGGCGATTGGGTCCAGCCATCGCCAGAATAATGACCGCAGGCTGGCGGCGGCACGGCCCGGCGGCGGCTCCGCCCCCATCAGGGCATCCAACGCCCCAACCGTTTCGATGCTGTGTTCGAACACGTCGTAATAGTGCTCCGGGGGCTGGGTGACGCCGCGCGCCCGCGCCAGCAGGGGGAAGAGCAGCACCAGCGCCCCCATGCGGTCCAGCGTGCGCAGTCCGGCGGCGGCCCGATCCGTGGCGAGCAGCCGGACGATCTCGTCCCGCCGGCGATCGGGAGCGGCGCCCGCCAGGCAAGCGAGGTCGGCGCGGGCCTGGGCGGTAAGCGCCGGATCGAGGCCGAAGTCCAGCTCGCTCCCGAGGCGAGCCGCCCGCAGAATGCGGAGCCCGTCGTCCCGAAACGCGCGAGGGGAGACCAGCCGCAGCCGCGCCCGGCGCAGGTCCTCCAGCCCGCCGAACGGATCGACGGGGTCCTCCGGCGAGTCGCTGAGCGCGATGGCGATGGCGTTGATCGTGAAATCGCGCTCGGCAAGATCGGCGGCAATGCCCTCGCCACGCAGCGCGCTGATGTCGAGCGTCGTGCCGTCATCGAAGACGACGCGGAAGACGCCGCGCTCCCGGTCCAGCGGGACAACATGGCCCTGCGTGGGGGCGGCGAGGGCACGGGCGACGGTTTCGGGATCGGCCCGCACAACGACATCGATGTCACGGTACGGGCGCTCCAGGGCCAGATCGCGCAGGAAGCCGCCCACGAGCCAGGCCGGCGTTGGGGAGCGCCCCAGCAGCCGCACGGCGGCCGTGGCGTTATCGGACGCGACGAGGCGCCCCGCTACGCGCACAGTGAGTGGCTCTTGGGACCCGATGATGGGCACTGCCGCGTTCCTTCCGACGATCCCGCCCGGGGACGCGGGCACGGGGGCGACGCCGGGGCTACTCCTCGTCGGAACCGACGGGTTCGAGGCGTCTGAGCTGGTCCGGGCTGTCCAGATAGTCCGTGTAGATCACCCCGTTGATGTGGTCGATCTCGTGCTCGAGCGCCTCCGCCAGCAGATCGTCGCTGGCCTTGATCCGCACCCGGCGTCCGTCCCGCGTCAGCCCCTTGACCGTAACGTTGAGGGAACGGGTGATCTCCGCCTTGTAGCCGGGCACGGAGAGGCAGCCCTCGTCCACGACGCGCTCACCGGAAACCTTCACGATCTCCGGGTTCACCAGGCAGAGTGGCTCTTCCATTTCCGGCGTCTCAATGATGATGACGCGCAGGGAGACGCCCACCTGCGGCGCCGCCAGGCCGACGCCCGGGGCGTCGTGCATCGTGTCGATCATGTCATCGATGAGCCGTTGGATGGAGGGATCGATCTCCGGCACCCGCTTCGCCTTTTCCCTCAGCACGGGGTCAGGGACGGTCCGGATCGGCAGGATGGCCATGGCGTTTCCTCCCTGTTGAGCGTCATCCATTGTATCCACGGGATGCGCGGAGACGCAATCAGGCCAACGCCACTGGATCAATATCGATCTCCCAGCCCTCCGCCAGCGGGGCGGCGTCCAGGAATCGGGCCATGAACACGTCCGGCTCTTGCGCGCGCAGCAGCACGTTCCAGCGCCAGCGCCCGCGCGCGCGGGGGACGTAGGCCGGCGCCGGGCCGCGTACCCACGCCCCCGGCTCCCCGATACGCCGTATCTCCTCCGTCAGCCGGTGCGCCACCGCCTCCGCCTCCGCCAGGGAGCGCCGTTCTCCAGACCCGGCATAGATGAGCCGGGCCAGCCGCCCGAATGGAGGATAGCCAAGCGCTTTCCGGCCCGCGATCTCCTCCCGGTACAGCGCGTCGTAGTCATGCCGGGAGGCGGCCGCGATCGCATAGTGGTCGGGCGCGTAGGACTGGATAATCGCCCGGCCGCCCAGCGGCCCGCGCCCGGCGCGGCCCACCACCTGGCTCAGCACCTGGTACGTGCGCTCCCCGCTGCGGAAGTCCGGCACGTGCAGGCCGATGTCGGCGGCGATCACGCCGACCACCGTGACGTAGGGCAGGTCCAGCCCCTTCGCCACCATCTGCGTGCCGATGAGGATATCGGCCTGGCGTTCCAAGAAGCGCTCCAACAGTTGTTCGTGCGCTCCCCGCTCCCGCGTGACATCGCGGTCCCAACGCAGCGTGCGCGCACCCGGGAACACGCGCGCCGTTTCCTCCTCCAGCCGCTGCGTTCCGATGCCGACCGGCCGTAACCGCCGCCCCTCGCAACGGGGGCAGCGCTCCGGCACGTTCTGCCGGCGGCCGCACTGGTGGCACACGAGCTTGCCCACGTCCTCATGGTAGGCGTAAGCGGGGCCGCAGGAGGAGCAGGCGGGCGAATGCCCGCAGTCCCGGCAGAGCAGGAAGGAGGCGCTGCCACGGCGGTTGAGGAACAGGATGATCTGCTCCTCCTGCGCCAGCGCCAGCACGATCGCTTCGTGCAGGGAACGGCTAAACACCTCGCGGTTCCCGGCGCGAAGTTCCTCCCTCATATCGACGACCTCGACAGCCGGCAGCGGCCGCACACCCGCGGGGCCATCGCCGTCCTCAAACGCGGCAATCCGGTCCGGCAGGTCCAGCAGCGTGTAGCGGCCCTGCTCCGCCCGGTGGTAGCTCACCACGTCCGGGGTGGCGCTGCCCAGCACCAGGGCGGCGCCGGTGAGCTCGGACAGCCGCTCCGCCGTCTCCCGGGCGTGGTAACGGGGCAGCGCGTCCGATTGCTTGTACGTCCACTCGTGCTCCTCATCCAAGATGATGAGGCTTAAGTTAGGCTGCGGAGCGAACAAGGCTCCCCGCGCGCCCACCACAACATCGTACTCACCGCGCTGGATGCGCGACCACTGATCGAAGCGCTGCCCTAGCGTTAGCCCGGAATGGAGCACCGCCACCCGGCCGGGGAAGCGCTCCGCGAAGCGGCGCACCGTCTGCGGCGTCAGCGCGATCTCCGGCACCAGGGCGATGCCGCGACCGCCCAGCGCCACAGCTTGCTCCAGCGCGCTCAAATACACTTCCGTCTTCCCACTGCCCGTCACGCCGTGCAGCAGGAACGTCCGCGGCCCCGCCACCCGCAGCGCCGCCACGATGGGCCGAAGCACCTCCGCCTGGCCGCGCGTCAGCATGGGGGCGGCACGGGGAGGATAATCGCGCCCACTCAACGGGTCGCGCTCCACCTGCACCTCTTCCAGGGCGATGATCCCCTCCTCCTCCAGCGCGCGCAGCGACGGCAGATCGATGCCCGTGCGCTCCCGCACCACCGAGCGCTGATGGAGGGGACCTTCCGTAAGCAACAAACGCAGCGTCTCCACCTGCGCCCGCACGGATGCGACGTGCCGCAGCCCGTCCGCGCGCTCCCGCGCCTCCGCCGGAGAGGCGATCAGCGCCAGGGCGCCGCCCTCTCGCCGGGCCAGTCCCAGCGACTCCAGCGTTCGCGCCGCCGCTTCCACCGCCGGGCCCGGGTCCAACGCGACCCGGCCGGCATCGGCCAGCCGCTCCAGCAGATCGGCGGCGCGGGACGGCTTCGTGCCGCGTGGCCGCACCAGCCAGCCCTCGACGATCTCCCGCCCGGCGGCGAGGCGGACGTAGGGGATAGTGCGGTGACGGCCCCGCGCCGGGGCAAGATCGAACGTGCGCACGGCCAGCCCCTTGCGCACCATCGCATCCAGCGGGCGCTGCACGCTCATCCCCAGTGCGACGGCGGCAGGGGCGGCCTCCACCGGACCGTTTTCCCGCAGGTAGTTCCACACCTGCAGCTCCCGCTCTGTCGGCTGGCGACGGGCGCCCGCCAGCGGCAGCGCGCGGTAGTGCGTGAGCGGGCGCTGCTCAAATCCGGGCGGGAGCATGAGCTGCGCGCCGGGAAAGGGCGGGGCGAGGTAGTAGGCGGAGAGCCAGCGCGCCAGCTCCACCCGCTCCGGCGAGAGCAGCGGCTCCAGCGCGATCACACCTTCGATCGGAAGCACCCGCTCCGCATTGAACCGCGGCGTATCGGCGAGCGCCAGGACGACGCCCTGCAGCCGCCTCCGCCCGAAGGGGACGTAGACGGCGTGGCCCGGGCGCACATCCATGCCGGCCGGCACTTCATACGTGTAGGTGTCCCGGTGGTTGAACCAGGCGTTGACCGCGACCTCAGCGTAGGGCATAGCGGAAGTGTAGCGGATAGCAAAAGCGCGGAGCAGTTGCCCCGCGGCAACGTGACGTTGCATCCGAGAATGCTACTGCGTCTTCGTCAGAGAAAACCAAAGACGCGAGGCGTATGCGCTCGCGTCTCAGTGTTGCGGGTTTGGGCGGGCTAGGTGCGGGGGGCTTCCTTGATACGCGCCGCCTTGCCGGTGAGGCCGCGGAGGTAGTACAGATTGGCGCGGCGGACCTTGCCCCGCCGCTTCACCTCAACCTTGTCCACCCGAGGAGAGTGCATGAGGAACGTGCGCTCCACGCCCACGCCGTTGGAGGCGATGCGCCGCACGGTGAAGTTGGAGCTGACCCCCGCCTTCCGCATACGGATAACGACGCCCTCAAAGTCCTGGATGCGCTCCCGGTCGCCCTCCACCACCTTGGCGGACACGCGGACGGTATCGCCGGAGGAGAACTGGGGAATGCGCTCGTTCGTCGTCGCTTCCACAATCCCCTGAAGTGCCGTGCTGAGGTCCATAGCTTCCCCTAACGCGAAAGTGCGTCCCTTAGTTGTACCCGATTCAGCGCCACACGGTCAATCAGGTGTACTCGTTCAGGTGATCAGTGACGCATCATGCTGAACGAGCACAGCACAAGGCGACTCGGAGAATAGCTGCGAAGCGTAGTTCTGATATCGGGGGCGGATGGCATCTGATGATGCCATCCGCCCCGCCCCATTACCGCCGCACGACGCGCGCTCGAGCACGCTCCGCCACCGCCTGCAGCTGCACCGTAGCAGAGGTGCGGTCAGATCCGCCCTGCTCTTCGGCTGCGCTGGCCGTGGTCCGTGGAGCGTCGGAGAACCAGATGAAACGGCAGGTGTTGCACGCAGAGAGAGGAGTGGTGATGCCCTGTCGAACGATGACATTCCGGACGTTGGACGTCGTAACCGCTTTGCCAAAAGGAGCGCGGATTATCGCTTCTGGCACCTGGTTGACGAAGGTGTCCCAGAAATAGCGGAACAGCAGGCGCAACTTCTCCGGATCGGTGGTTACCTTGAGCTCGCTGAGCTTTGCGTCGATGTCCGCCGGGCGCGCCGTGCCGTAGAGGCCGAAATTGAAGCGGCCATTGAACTTATCGAAGATGCAAGCAGCCCGAGCGACACCGGCAGTACAGGCTGTGGCCGAGAATGCCGCCCCGCTGTCCTTCCAGCCGCGGCGGTAGATCGCAGTGGAATACGTCGTGTAGTCTACGCGATCCAGGTTGAACTTGATTCCCGCATCCCCCAGCATCTGCTGGAGCGCGACAGACTCGGAGTTGGTCAGATCGCCCATGTCGCCGTAGAACCAGCTGAGCTCGAGCGGCTTGCTCGCGCTGAAGCCGGCCTCGGCAAGCAGCTTCTTCGCCCCTGCCAGATCAAACTTGTAGCAAGGACCCAAGTCCTCTTCGGTCAATGGCCGGTCCTCTATCCACGAGAAAGGGATTGGCCCCACCACAATGCCGTCTTCACCGTTCATCAGTTGAGAAAGGCGCTTCTTGTCGATGGCCTTGCTCACCGCGCAGCGCACCCGCTGGTCGCTCCACGGTGCATCTTCGCTCTTGAAGCCGATGCTGTACGAGGCATAGGTGGTAGCAACCGTATCGTAGACCTGCATGTCAGGATTCGACTTCAGCAGCAGCTCACGGCTCGGAGGGGTCAAGAGACCAACACTATTGACCTGCCCCGTCCGCAGCGCCGCGAGGTGAGCACCCGCGTCCGTATTCGTGACCATTTCGAATTCGTCGATGTACGGGAGTTGTCGGCCCTTGGGATCCTTCTGCCAGTAGTCCGGATTGCGGACGGCCTTCATGGTACCGTTTTGGCCTGGCGTGAAGCTCGTGACCATAAAGGGGCCGGTGCCGATAGCCCTGTTCGAGCGATCCGGCAGGTCATAGGGGAATATGTATTCCTGGCGGTTCTGAATCGACTCGATGAGGTGAGCGTTCGGCTCCTTCAGCCGAACCGTGACGGTGTACTTGTCCGCGGCTTCCACGGATTCGATCTGCGAGAACTGGCTGTAGAGTACGCTCGTCGGCTTCATGTATTCCTGGAACGTGAAGACGACGTCTCTCGCTTCGAATTCGCGGCCATTGGTCGGTGACAAATTTTGCCAGCGTATGCCCTGCTTCAACTTGATGGTGAAGGTCTTGAGGTCCGCTGAGGCGGTGGTGGACTGGGCGAGGAGCGGCTTTAGCGTCGAGCCACTATCGTTGTCGTTCCCCTCGAGATGGTACAGCTTCTCATACACCCAGGCGTGAAGTATTGCGCTGCCGCCGGTCGAGGTCGTGGCCGGATCAAGCGACGTCGTGCCGTAATGGGTCATTGTCCGATAGGTCCCGCCATAGCGAGGGTTTTCGAAATCCTTCTTCGTGAGCTGCCCCGCGGTGGGTTTTCCTTCGGAGGCGCGCTGCTCGTCGTCATCGCCGCAGGCGAATGCGAACACCAGCGTAACAATCGTCGACAACAAGAATAGAAGGCGGGTTATCTTCACCCAATCTGCCCCTTCTCTAAGGATAGGGGTGGATGGGTCGAATGACACCACCCACCCCTTCACTTTTCGTTTCGTCCTTGTCGTCGATTACCGTGCGACGGCAGGTACTCCCGGCGTTTCAGTGATCGGCTTTGACACGTCCAGTCCGAGGAACCTGGCCGGCGTCTCGAGCAGGACCTTCCTTCGGATGTCGGCGGGCACTCCCTCGAAGATGATGTCGAGCCATCCCTGAGAGTTCGGGAACGAGCCGACAGAGTGCGGGAAGTCCGATCCCCACATCAGGTTGTCGACGGGGAGGAAATCCCGCAGCTTCATCGCCATCGGGTCGCGGATGAAGCTGAAGTAGAAGTGCTTCTTCACGTACTCGCTTGGGAGCATCTTCAGCGTCATGCCGAACCAGTTACGGCGCGCCTTGTACGTGTCGTCGATGAACCAGAGGGCGTGGGGCAGCCAGCTCGCGTTCGTCTCCGCGATGTAGAGCTGGAGCTTGGGGAGCCGGTCGAACACGCCATGTGCGATAAACTGGGAGATGAAGTGTGTGTTGCTGACCCGGCCGGCCCCGAGCGCCTGGGCCGCAAAACTCGCCATGCCCCGGTCGTCGCTGAAACCCGTAAGCCCGGACCGCGCCGCCTCGGATGAGGTCGCATCCCCGATCGACCCGTGCGGCGAAAGGCGCATCCCCATCTCCAGCGCCGCTCCCCAGAAGCGGTCATCCTCTGGCGTGGGGCTGCCGCCGCCGTTCGGGAACTGGTGAGGGCTGACGGAGACGATGCCCATCTCCTTGCAGCGCTTCATCTCGGCGATCGCGTCGTCGACGCCCGTCACCGGCACGACAGCGTTGCCAAAGAGCCGGTCCGGAGCGACGGAGCAGAAGTCCTGAGCCAGGAAGGTGTTGTACGCCCGCACCATCGACAGATAGACGTTCTTGTCGCGGATGCCCTCGATAAAACGAGTCACGTAGATGGGCGGGTAGAGGATTTCCGCATCGATGCCGTCCTGGTCCTGCTCACGGAGGCGCTGTTCCGCTATACCGGCGCCGGGAGCGGGCGTGCCGTCCGGAAGCCAGTAGCTATCGCCGGCCATGATGATGCCGCTGCTGTCCGCGCCGGGCGCGAGCCCCTTTGGCCCGGTGATGTTGAGCCCGTTGTTGAGCATCGGCCGGTTCTCGACGACCCAGCCCTCGCCGCCCGAATCCAGCTTGACGAGCTTGGGGGCGCGGTCTCTGTACTTCTCCGGAACGTACTTCGTCCACGTGTCCGGCGGCGTCTCGACGTGGCCGTCAGCTGAGATAATCTGGAGATAACGAGGCATGCTTTCTGATCCTTTCGCTAATCGCACAGCGGACGCAGCGAATAATATGCCTGGCGGGGGAAACTGTCTATACGTGCTTCCTTATCTCGTCAGGTAGCTTCAAGCTCCGGAACAATTGGAAGCCGGGGGAGCCCCTCGACGCAAACGCCCCGAAGGCGTTCTCCTACCCTGGTGGCTCTTGCCCGGCGATGATGCCCTGCGCCAGTCGCTGCTCCTCCGCCGTCAGCTCCACTTTCCCCAGCAGGTCCGGGCGCCGCTGCGCCGTCCGGATGATGCGCTGCCGCCGCCGCCACTTCTCGATCTCGCCGTGGTGGCCGGAGAGCAGCACCTCCGGCACGCCCCAGCCGCGGAACTCCGGCGGGCGGGTGTAGTGCGGGTATTCCAGCAGCCCGTCCGTGAACGACTCATCGACGAGCGACTGCTCCGATCCCAGCGTGCCGGGGAGCAGCCGCACCACCGCATCCACGATGACCCACGCCGCCGGCTCCCCACCGGAGAGGACAAAATCGCCGATGCTGATCTCGTCATCGGCCAGGTGCTCCCGCGCCCGCTCATCGAACCCCTCATAGTGCCCGCAAACCAGCAGCAGGCGCGGCTCCCGCGCCAGCTCCACTGCCATATCCTGCGTGAACGGCCGCCCCTGCGGGCTAAGCAGCACGCAGCGCCCGGCCGGGTCCGCTTGCCCGCGCACGCCCTCCACGGCGGCGAAGAGTGGCTCCGGCTTCATCACCATGCCGGCGCCGCCACCGTAGGGGTAGTCATCGACCACGTGATGGCGGTCGGACGTAAAGGAGCGGATATCGTGCGTGTGCAGATCGACGATCCCCCGCTCCCGGGCGCGCCCCAGCACGCTGGCGGCGAACGGCCCGGCGAAGATGTCCGGGAACAGCGTCAGCACATCGATACGCACCGCTACTCCCGCACGATGTCCGCGCCGCTCGCCCGGTGATCGCCAGCCAGGCCCTGAATCGAATCGACCGCGTGTGCCAGCACGGGGATGAGCACGGCCACGCTCTCCCGCACCGCCCACTCGCTGCCCGGCAGATTGATGATGAGCGTGGTCCCCCGCACCCCGCAGATAGCGCGGCTGAGCATCGCCATCGGCGTGGTGCGCATCCCTTCCGCGCGGATGGCCTCCGCCACGCCAGGAACCGGCGAATCGATGACGTCCTGCGTGGCGTCCGGCGTCACATCGCTGGGAGAGAGCCCGGTCCCGCCCGTGGTGAAGATGACATCCACCTGGTGATCATCGGCCCAGGCGCGCAGCCGCAGCGCGATCTCCTGCCGATTATCGGGGACGAGGGCCTCCAGCACCTCGTTCCCATGGAGCTGCGCCAGCAACTCCTGAATGGCGGGCCCGCTCGTGTCCACTCGTTCGCCACGGAATCCCTTATCGCTGACCGTCAGCACGCCGATACGCAAGCGACACCTCCTGCCCGGAATGATACCGCACGGCCGGGCAAAATTCTGTCCGGATGGTTGACGCTTTGGCGCCGGGTGGGTAACATACGTGGGATTGTGGGGCTAGATGGGACGTTATGGGGAACGCGGCGCCCTCCGCATCCCCGGCTCGGGCCCCCCGCAGTGGGAATGGGGCACAGGTGTTATTCCTCAATACCTACGAGTACGTCGTGGACGACCGCGGACGGGTTGCGGTACCCGCCCGCTATCGCGATGCCCTCGGTCCCTCCGTCATCCTCTCCAAGGGTCCCGATGGCTGTCTTGAGGTGTACTCCCCCGCGGAGTTCCAGAAGAAGGCGGAGCGCCTGCTCAACGGCGGCGCCGCCCGGCAGAAGGACCGCCGGCTGGGACGCGCCTTCTTCGGCGGCTCCGCGGAAATAGACATCGATAAGCAGGGGCGCATCCTCATCCCCGCCTCCCTCCGCCAGTGGGCGGAGATCACCGGACCCGTCGTCATCGCCGGCCAGGGGACGTTCCTGGAGGTGTGGAGCGCCGGCCGCTGGCAGCCGGAGGGACAGGCGGCGGAAGACGACTTCTCCCGGCTGCTGGAATCGATGGAGGCGCGCTCATGAGCACGGCTCCCCACGCACCCGTCATGCCGCGGGAGGTGATCGAGCTGCTGGCCGTGCGGCCGGGCGGCCGCTACGTCGACTGCACGGCCGGGGCGGGCGGCCACCTCGCCGCCATCCTGGACGCCGGCGCCCCCGACAGCGTGGTGCTGGGCCTCGACGCCGATCCGGAGGCGTTGCGCATCGCGGGGGAACGCCTCAGCGCCTACGGCTCCCGCGTGCGGCTGGTGAACGCGAACTTCCGCGATCTGTCCGCGGTGTGCCGGCGGGAGAACTTCGCCCCCGTCGATGGCGTCCTATTCGACCTCGGCGCCTCCTCCATGCAGTTGGACAGCGCGGAACGCGGGTTCAGCTTTCAGCACCCGGATGCGCCGCTGGACATGCGGATGGACCCGGAACAATCGCTCACCGCGGGCGAAATCATCAACACCTGGGCTCAGGATGACCTGGCCGCCCTGCTCTGGAACTACGGGGAAGAACGGCATTCTCGCCGCATCGCCCGCCAGATCGTGGCGGCACGGCCGATCCGAACGGCTGGCCAGCTAGCCCGGATAGTCGAGCAGGTCGCAGGGCGGGCCGGGAGCAAGATTCACCCCGCCACGAGATCGTTCCTGGCTTTGCGTATCGCCGTCAACGATGAGCTCGGAGCCATCGAGACAGCGCTGCGTCAGGCCCTGGACCTGCTCGACTTCGGAGCGCGGCTGGTTGTCATCTCATTCCACTCCCTGGAGGACCGCATCGTAAAGCAGTTCATCCAGCGGGAATCACGGGACTGCATCTGCCCCCCCGGGCTGCCGATTTGCGTCTGCGGCCACGTGGCACAACTGCGGCCGCTGACACGCGGGGTGCTCACGCCGGCGCCGCAAGAAGTGGCCGCCAACCGGAGGTCCCGCAGCGCCAAGCTGCGGGCGGCGGAACGGATCGCCGCATGAGAAGGGAGAGACTCTACCCATGTCCGTAATCGACCGCCCCTTCCGCGGTGAAGCCGCCACCCGTCGCCGGCGCTCCCTGTCGATCCCGGTGCGGCGTCCGTCCGCCCTGGTCATCATCCTGCTCTTCGCCGCCGTCGCCGTCGCCGGCACCGTTCCCCTCATCCAGAACAGCGACGCCACCTCCACGGGGTACGCCCTGCGTGACCTGGAGCGCCAGCGCGATGACCTGCGGACGCAGCTCCACGGGCTGGAGGGGGAAGCCGCCATGCTGGGCGCACGCAGCCGGATCGAACGGGACGCGCGGGAGCAGCTGGGCATGATCCTGCCGGTACACACCATCTACGTACAGATCGACGTGCCCGGACCAACGGCGGGGGCGCTGCCGGTGCAGAACCTGCCCATCTCCAGTGGAGACGCCCGATCGGAAGGGGATGCGCCATCGCGCTGGGAGCGCCTTCTGGAGGCACTGAAACCGTAGGAATCCACCGCCGCTGGCGGTGAGGAGCGAAGGGGCGTCATGACAACACGATCTGCCTCTAGACGCCGGACCTGGCGACTGCGGTCGCTGGGCGTCGGCTTCGCCCTCGCCGCCGTGATCATCGCCGGCCGCCTGGTCCACCTCCAGCTCATCCAGCACGACATCTACGCCGCGCAGGCGGCGGCGGAGCACCAGGGCTTCCGCACGGTCTACTCCCAGCGCGGCGCCATCCTTGATCGGGATCGTCATCCCCTCGCGCTTTCCGTCGACACCTACGAGATCTATATCGATCGCGGCATCTGGAAGGACCGCCCCGTCGCCCTGGACGCCGCCGACCGGCTCGCCCCCATCCTTGGCGTTACGCGGGACGAGATACTGAACGCCGTGGGAAGCGGGCGAGACAGCACGCTGCTCATCCGCAGCCTGGACCTGGTGCGCGGCAAGAGCGTCATTGAGGCGCGCATCCCGGGGGTGCAGGCCGTCCAGGGCAGCCGCCGCATCTACCCGGAGGGGAACCTCGCCGCCGCCCTGATAGGATTCGTGGGAAAGGACCCCCGCGGCCTTTCTGGCATCGAAGCGGATTACGACGCTGTCCTGGCGGGAAAGCCGGGCGAGGCCATTTTCGACCGTGACAGTATGGGCAACGAGATCGTGATCGGGCGGCGAGAAGTCACCGCGGCGCGGCCCGGTAGCGACCTGGCCCTTACCATCGACCGCGATCTGCAGCGGTGGATCGAGCCCGCCCTGGACAAAGCCATCGCCGCGTACAAAGCGAAGGGTGGCAGCATCATCATCGAGGACCCGAAGACGGGCGCTATCCTGGCTATGGCCAGCCGACCCAGCTTCGATCTTCTCCGGCCGGAGACCGCCAACGGAGACCAGCTGGACCTCTTCCGCAACCGCGTCGTCACCGACATGTATGAGCCGGGATCAGTGTTCAAGCTCATCACGATGGCCGCCGCCATCGATAAGGGGCTGGTGAACCCGAATACAACGTATGTGGACAGCGGTGTCCTCAATCTCTACGGCCAGGAGATCCGGAACTGGGACCTTATGGCTTACGGCACGCAAACCATGACCCAGGTGCTCCAGAACAGCTTGAACATCGGCGCGGCCTGGATAGCGGACAAGCTCAATCCCAGCAATTTCTACGCCGCCGTGGCCGCCTTCGGCTTTAGCGAGCCGACGGGCAGCGGGCTGGCGGGCGAGGCCGCAGGGACCTACCGCACGCCGACCGACCGGGAATGGACCGTGGTTGACCTGGCGACCAACAGTTTTGGACAGGCCATCGCCGTCACGCCGCTCCAGATGATCAACGCCGTCTGCGCAATCGTGAACGGCGGAAACCTGATGCGCCCGTATGTAGTGCGGGAGATCGACGGCCCCACCTCCCGCCAGATCACCCAGCCTCAGGTCATTCGGCGGGTGATCTCGGAGAAATCCTCCCGCACCATGCGCAAGATGATGGATGACACGGTGAATGGGAAACCTGGACACGCGGCGCAGTTGCGCGATTACACGGCGGGTGGCAAATCCGGAACCGCAAACATCTCCTCCAGCTCCGGCTACTCCAGCTCGACAATCGCATCCTTCGTGGGGATAGCGCCCGCGGATGAGCCACGCTTTGTCATGCTGGTGAAGATCGATAACCCGGCGGATGGGCAGTCCGGCGCCGCTGTGGCCGCGCCCATCTTTGCCGCGCTGGCCCCCCGGATACTGGCGCATCTGGGTGTGCCGCCTGAGGCCGTCCTGACCACAAAAACGCCAGGGCCGCCGCCGACGAAGGTGGCACGGCCATGATGCTCTCCGTCGCCGAAATCGCCCGCGCGCTGGGTCCCACGCTGCGCTCACATTCAGGGGCAGGGACACCGCTGTTCCGGCGCGCGATCATCGATTCACGAGAGGCGGCGCCGGGGGACCTGTTCGTGGCACTCCCCGGACAGCGTGTAGACGGGCACGACTTCGTTGCCGATGCCGCCGCTCACGGCGCGGAAGGGGCCATTGTGCAACGCCCCATCGGCTCCCCCTCTCCTGATTTCGCTCTGTTTGAGACCGCCGATAGCCTGGCGGCGCTCCAGGCGCTGGCCGCGCACTGGCGGTCCGGACTACACACGCACGTCATCGGCGTCACCGGTAGCGTAGGCAAAACCTCCTGCAAGGAGCTGACCGCCGCGGTCCTCGGGGTGCGCTACCGCGTGTACCGCAGCACGGCGAACCAGAACAACGAGATAGGACTCCCGCTGGCGGTGCTGGCGATAGAGCGAGAACACGAATTCGCGGTGCTGGAGATGGGGATGTACGCCCGAGGCGAGATCGCCACCCTCGCCCGCATCGCCCGGCCGGAGACGGGTGTGGTGACAAACGTGGGACCGGTTCACCTAGAGCGGATCGGCAGCATGGAGGCCATCGCCGACGCCAAGGCGGAGTTAATCGAAGCCCTCCCCGCCGATGGGCTGGCGGTGCTCAACGGCGATGACGCACGCGTATCCGCTATAGCGGCCCGCACCGCAGCCCGCATCGTTCGCTACGGGACAACGCCCGGATGCGATGTGCGCGGCAGCAACGCACACGGGCACGGGCTGGACGGCGTCTCCTTCACGCTGAGCGCCGGCGGCGAACAGACCGAGGTCCGCGTGGCCATTCCCGGCGCACCCGGCATGGTGAACGCGATGGCCGCCGCCGCCGTAGCGCTGAACTACGGGATGACCCTGCCGGAGATCGCGGTGGCGCTGACAGAGGCCCGTCCGTACCGGCTTCGCGTCGTCGCCGGCCCCGGCGGCAGTGTCCTCCTGGACGACACCTATAACGCCAGCCCGCCGTCCGTGCTAGCAGCATTGGACCTGCTGGCCGACCTCTCGGGCCGGCGCATCGCAGTACTCGGGGACATGCTAGAGCTCGGCAGCTACGAAGAGCGGGGGCATCGCGAAGTAGGGCAGCGGGCGGCGCAGGTTGCGGACATCCTCATCGCCATCGGTGAGCGCTCCGTCGTCACGGCGGAGGCGGCCCGCAAGGCCGGGCTAAAGAACGTGACGCACTTCCCAGTCCGGGCTGGCGTAGCCGATGTCCTGCGGAAGACGCTGCGATCCGGCGACCACGTCCTGTTCAAAGGATCGCGCGGGATGGCGCTGGAGACGGTGATCGCGGAGCTCACCGCCCCCGCCAACGGCGGCGAGAAGCGGGGGAGCGCGTGACCTACTCACTGATCGTCGGCACGGTAGCGTTCCTGTTCGCCGCCATCGTCGGGCGGCCCATCGTCGCCTGGCTGAGCGCGCGCAAGCTGGGCAAGGTGATCAGCACGGAGGGGCCGGAGAGCCACAACGTCAAGGCGGGGACGCCCACCATGGGCGGGCTGATCATCTTCGCCACCGTCATCGCTATCACTCCGTTCACCAACCTCATTGGGCGGCAATCCATCCTGCTGCCGCTGGCGGCGGTTGCCGGGGCCGGCCTCATCGGCCTCTGGGACGACTTCGGATCATTGCAGGGCCGGCCCCAGGGCGGGCTGAGCTGGCGGCTGAAGTTCGGACTGATCGGCGCGGGCGCGCTGCTGGCGGGCTTCGTCCTAAAGGAAGGGATGGAGATCAGCAACGCCAACGTGCCCTGGCTTGGCCAGTACGACATCGGCTACTGGTACATCCCCGTCGTCGTCATCACCATCCTGGCGACGACGAGCGCCGTTGCCGTCACGGACGGGCTCGATGGGCTCGCCGGCGGGACCTGCGTCATCGCCTTCGGGGCGTACGGGGTGATCGCCTTCCTCCAGGAGCAGGCCTACCTGGTGACGTTCTGCTTCACCGCGGTGGGCGCGCTTCTGGGCTTCCTCTGGTACAACGCCCACCCCGCCCGCGTCTTCATGGGCGATACCGGCGCCATGGCGCTAGGCACCGGCCTGGCGACCGTGGCGCTGATGACAGGTCACTGGCTGCTCCTGCCCATCGTCGGCATCGCCTTTGTCCTGGAAGCGGCCTCCGATGTTATCCAGATCCTCTATTTCAAGCGCACGGGCGGCCGCCGCCTGTTCCGGATGACCCCGCTGCACCACCACTTCGAATTGCTGGGCTGGAGCGAGACCCAGGTGGTTACCCGCTTCTGGATTATCGGGATCGGCGGGGCGATGGTCGGCATCGCCCTGGCGTTGCAGGTGAACTGATGGACATCGCGCTGAAGGGCAAGCGAACGCTGGTCATCGGCCTCGGGATCGAGGGCGTGGACCTTGTCCGCTACGCCGTGGCCGAAGGAGCCGTCGTCACCGCGAACGACGCGAAGCCGGAGTCCCGGCTGCGGGATGCGATGACGGTGCTCGCCGGCCTGCCGGTGCATTACGCGCTGGGCAACCACGACCCCACCCTCGCCGGCCGTCACGACGTGCTGCTGGTCTCCCAGGGGGTGCCGCTCCGGCTGCCCCTGATCCTGGAGGCGCGTCGTCTGGAACGGCCCATCGCCTCCCTCACCGGGCTGTTCCTCTCCCGCTGCCCCGGCCCCATCGCCGGGATCAGCGGCTCCAGCGGCAAGACGACAACCACGGCGCTGGTGGACGCCATGTTCACCGCGGCGGGCCTCCCCCATCTCACGGGCGGCAACATCGGCGTGCCGCTGCTCTCGCGGCTGGGGGAGATCGGCCCGCAGACGTGGACCGTTCTGGAGGTCAGCCACAGCCAGCTTGAACTCACCGACCGCAGCCCGCACGTGGCGGCGATCACCAACGTGACCCCCAACCACCTCGATCGTTACTGTTGGGAGGCCTACGTGCAGCTCAAGCGCAACCTGGTGGCGTTCCAGACCGGCGACGACATCGCCGTGCTGAACTACGACAACGACGTCGCGCGGTCGTTCTCCGCCGCCACGGCAGCCACGGTGCGCTATACGACGACCGCCTCCACGCCCGCCCCCGGCGATGGCGCCTACCTGCGCTCCGGCGTCGTGACGCTGCGGCGCGGGGGCGAAGACGTGCCCATCCTGCCCGTCGCCAACATCCCTCTGCGCGGCAGCCACAACGTGGAGAACGTGCTCACCGCTACGGCCACCGCCGCCGCCTGCGGCATCGAGCCGGAGGCGATGGCGGCGGCGGTCCGCGGCTTCCCCGGCGTTCCCCACCGGCTCGAAGCCGTCGCCACGATCGAAGGCGTGACCTGGGTCAACGACAGCATCGCCACGACGCCGGAGCGGACGCTGGCGGGGATGCGCTCCTTCACGGAGCCGCTCGTGCTCCTGCTGGGCGGGCGGGAGAAGAACCTGCCCCTGGAGGAAATGGCGCGGGAGGCGGCGAAACGCTGCCGCGCCGTCATCTGCTTTGGTGAGGCGCGGGATCTGCTGGCCACCGCTGTGAAGGCGGCGGGCACGGCGGCGGCCACGGCGGCGACGCTGGCGGAAGCCGTGGCGCTGGCGGCGCGATGGGCGCAGCCGGGCGACGTAGTGCTGCTCTCCCCCGCCTGCACCAGCTTCGACGCCTACGACAACTTCGAGCGGCGCGGGGAAGAGTTTCGCGCGCTTGCGTGGGCGATGCGGGCGGAGACCGACGGGGAGGTGCGCTCATAGCCGCCGCGATTGAGATCGGCCGAGAGCGGATTCGGGGCGCGCGTATCGATTACGCGGTGCTCATCGTGACGCTGGCGCTCACGCTGTTCGGCGTGCTGGCCGTCTATAGCGCCAGCTTTGCCTTCGGCGCCCTGGAATTCAACGATGCCCACTACTTCGTCGTACGGCAGGCTTCCTTCGCCCTGCTCGGCGGGGTCGCCATGTGCATCGCCCTCCGCTTCGATTACCACCGGCTGCGGATGTTGAGCCTGCTCCTGCTCCTGGGCGTCATGGCCCTTCTCGTCCTCACGCTTATCCCCGGCTTCAGCGTTGAGCAGAACGGGGCGCGCCGCTGGATCAACCTGGGCCCGCTGCCGCCCCTGCAGCCGAGCGAGCTGGCCAAGCTGGCCCTCATCATCTACATCGCGGACTGGCTCAGCGCCAAGGGCGATGAAGCGCGCAGCTTCAGCCTGGGCGTGCTCCCGTTCGTCTTCGTCGTCGGGCCGGCGGCGGCGCTGGTCATGCTGGAGCCGGACATGGGAACCACCATCGTCCTGTTGCTCACCACGGGCACCCAGTTCTTCATCGGCGGCGCCTCCCTCAAGCACGTGGCGGCGCTGGTGGCGACGGGCGCCATCGCCGGGGCGGTGCTCATCGTTAGCGGCGGTTACCGCGCCGACCGCTGGATGGCCTGGGTTTCGCCCGATTCCGACGCGGCAGGGAACGGCTTCCACATCATCCAGTTGCTCATCGCCCTCGGGAGCGGCGGCCTCACCGGCGTCGATTGGGGTCAGTCCCGGCAGAAGTTCTTCTACATCCCCGGCGCCCACACGGACGGCATACTCGCCATCATCGGGGAGGAACTGGGGCTGCTTGGCACGCTGGCAGTGATGCTGTTGATCGGCATCCTAGTCTACAGGGGCCTGCGCATCGCCGCCGGCGCGCGCGATGAGTTCGGACATCTGCTGGCCGTGGGGATCGTCTCCTGGATCGGCTACCAGTCGATCCTCAACGTGGGCGGGATCACCCGCACCATCCCGATGACGGGCATTCCTCTGCCCCTGGTCAGCTACGGCGGCTCCGCGCTGATCGCCATGATGGGCGCCATCGGGCTGCTGCTCTCCATCTCCCGCTTCAGCCAGGAGTCGGACCCCTCTGCGGGAAACCCGCGGCGTCGCTGGTCCCGCCCCACGCGCGCCCGCTGGAACGGCACTCGCCGGACAAGAG
>SHXV01000025.1 GCA_009693105.1 Dehalococcoidia bacterium | reverse complement strand
ACAAATCGCGCCGATATGGGAATGCCGCCGATGAAAACGAGAGGGATCGCCGCCGCCAGGGGGAGATGGAGGCCGGTGAGCGCCAGCACCACCGGAGCCCAGAACAGCCCCGCCCACAGGGCGATTGGGCGCTTCCCCACCCGATCGCTCAGCCTTCCGCCCAGGTTGGACCCGACGAGCACGCCGATGCCGAACACCGCGGAAAGCGGCCCGACCTGGCCCGTGGTGAGCCCGAACCGATCTTGAAAGAACGCCCCCATGTACGACGTCCAGGCGAACAGCGACACGCTGCCGAAGGCCATCGCCCCCAGCAGGGCGAGGGTGGGGCCGTGACGGAGGATGGCGGAATAGTCAGCGCGATAACTCAGGGCGCGGCTCGCCCGCACCTCCAGACGCGGGAATTGCCGTGCGGTGAGCACGCAGGCGAACAGCGCCAGCGTTCCCAGGAAGACGAACGTGATCCGCCAGGAGAACGCCTGAGCCAGTACGGCCCCCACCGGGATGCCCACCACCGCCGATACCGTGTTCGCCGAGATGATCCATCCCATCGCCCGGCCCCGTTCCGGGTAGGGAAAGTAATCGCCAATGGCGGAGAACACGGTCGGTTGGAGCGCCGCTACCCCCACACCAATGAGGGCGCGGCAGGCCATCAGCGTGGCGAACGTCGGGGCCAGTGCGGAAAGGAACGTGCCCGCCGTGACGATGCCCAGCCCGAAGACGAGCATGCGCCGCCGCCCGAACCGGTCGATCAGCGGCCCCGCCACTATGGCGAGGAGCCCGGCGCTGGCGGCATAGACCGTGATCAGCAGTCCGGCCACGCTCACCCGAACATCGAGGTCGGTGGCTATCGCCTTCAGCACCGGACTGATGATCAGGTTGTTAAAAACAACGGTAAAGCTGCAGAATGCGAGGAGCAGGAGGATGAGCCCGCTGCCGCGCGGCGCCGTCACCGGCGCCTCCACCGCTGTGCCCCCAGCCTCAGGCACGTTCGCCGGGCTGCGTCAGCACCGCCCCCCGGTCGGCCGAGCCGACAAGCCAGGAATACTTGGCCAGCGCGCCGCTGGTGTAGCGGGGCGGCGGCGCCGTCCATGCCTGCATACGGCGGCGGATTTCCTCGTCGGTCAGGTCCACCTCAAGGCGGCCATTCTCGAAGTCCACCGTCACCATATCGCCATCCTGGACCGCGGCGATGGGGCCACCCACGGCGGCCTCCGGCGCGACGTGCCCCACCATGAGCCCGTGCGTGGCCCCGGAGAAGCGGCCATCGGTCAGCAGCGCGACGTCATCGCCCAGCCCCTGCCCGGCGATGGCGGAGGTCACGGCCAGCATTTCGCGCATGCCGGGGCCGCCCCTGGGGCCTTCGTAGCGGATGATCACTACATCGCCCGGTTTGATCTGGCGGCGAGCCACCGCATCAAACGTCTTCTCTTCGCTATCGAACACGCGGGCGGGGCCGGTGCGCTTCAGCGTCTTCACACCGGAGGTCTTGCCCACCGCGCCGTCCGGGGCCAGGTTGCCGCGCAGGACCACCAGCGTGCCCGTGGCGTCGATGGGGTTCGTCACGGCGTACACCACGTCCTGGTTCTCAGGCAGCACCGCGTCCTTCACGTTCTCCGCCAGCGTCTTGCCGGTCACGGTCAGGGCGCTGCCATCGATGACGCCCCCATCGATGAGCTGCTTGATCACGACGGAGACGCCGCCGATGTGGTCCAGGTCCAGCATGACGTAGCGCCCGCCCGGCTTCATATCGGCGATGTGGGGTGTGCGCTTGCTCACCATGGTGAAATCGTCCAGCGTCAGCTCCACCCCCGCTTCCCGGGCGATGGCGAGCAGGTGCAGCGCCATGTTGGTGGACCCGCCGATGGCCACACCGACAGCGATGGCGTTGAGGAAGGCGGTACGGGTCATGATGTCACGCGGTCGCACGTTGTTCCGGATCAGATCCACCACCGTTTCCCCGCTGCGGCGGCTGATCTCCTCCCGACGCGGGTCGATGGCCGCGATGGATGCGCTGCCGGGGAGGGCCATGCCCAGCGCCTCCGTGACGGAGGACATGGTGTTGGCGGTGAACATGCCGCCGCAGGACCCCTCGCCGGGGCAGGCGGCGCACTCGATGTTGTACAGCTCTTCGTCCGTGATCCGGCCGGCGGAGTGGGCGCCCACCGCTTCAAACACGTCCTGGATCGTGATGTCCCGCCCCTGGTAACGGCCGGGCATGATGCTGCCGCCGTAAAGGAACACGGTGGGCAGATTCAGCCGCGCCGCCGCCATCAGGCTGCCGGGCAGGCTCTTATCGCACCCAGCGATGGTAACCATGCCGTCGTAGCCGTGGGCGATCATCATCAGCTCGATCGAGTCAGCGATGATCTCGCGGCTGACGAGTGAGGTGCGCATGCCCTCGTGCCCCATGGCGATGCCGTCCGATACGGCGATCGTCGTGAACTCACGCGGGGTTCCCATCGCCGCGGAGACGCCCTCTTTCACCCAGTCTGCCAGCCGATCCAGGTGCATGTTGCAGGGCGTCGCCTCATTCCAGGTGCTGGCGACGCCGACGAACGGACGCTCGATGTCGGCGTCGCCCAGCCCCATGGCCCGGAGCATAGCCCGGTTGGGCGCGCGCTCCGGCCCGCGCTTCATCGCATCGCTGTGGAGGGGTTCGGTCGGCATGGGTGTGCTCCTTCATGTCCGGGCCTCGCCGGTTCGATGCGAGACGATCGTTCCAAGTGAAGTGGGCGCGACGCCGCACAAGCCTGCGCCATCGGGGAAATCTTATAGCTTCGGAGCAAAGGAAGACAACTTCTGAGGAAAAGCCGATCTGCCGGTAGCCAAAAACCCGCCAGTGATCGTTCTGCGGGGCGTATGCCCGCTCGTTCGCCGGCTTTTGGATGCTGAGGTTTCGCTACGCCCCGACGCCGATGAGCACCCAGTCCGTGGCGAAACCCGCAAACAACCCGGCCATCAGTCCCCAGCTCACAAGATGCTTCATGCCAGGAATGCTGTTCACACGCACGAGTTCGAGAATCACGAAGAGGATCGATCCGGCCGCTAGCGCGAGGAACGCACACGATACGTAATCGTTGACCCAGACTTGGCCAACGGCTGTTCCCAGGAAGGTGGGCCCGCCTCCGATCACGCCAAGCGCCGCCAGGAAACCCCACCCTGGACGTTGAGTCTCGCCCGCGAGAGGACCAACGATGCCGAATCCCTCGGTCGCGTTGTGCAGTCCAAACCCGATGATCAAGGCATAGGCGAGCGCCAGTTCACCCCCGGCGGCGGACTGGCCGATGGCCAGGCCCTCAGAAAAGTTGTGAAGGCCGATGCCGATGGCAATGAGGAGAGACAGATTCGCTGCCGGCGATAAATGCAGCCCTGCCTTCCGCTCCATCTCCTCGATCGAGGCAGCACCGGGACGGAGAAGCGAGCGAGAGCGGCGGCGAGCCATCCACTTCTCGTAGTACACAAGACTCAGTAGGCCGACCGCTGTGCCGACAATGAATGCCGCGGTGAGCCCGATGAGACGGGTCCGTTCCCCGTCCGTTATCGCGCTCTCGATCGGTTCAGAGGCGTGAGAGAGGGTATCCCAGAGGAGAAAGAGGAGCACACCTGCCGCGATCGCGCTGAGGAAGGCGCGCACCTTCGCGCTAAGGCCCCGCAGCCGCCCGACAGGGAGGCCGAGAAAGATGGTGAATCCCGCGATCGCCCCGAGGATCAGCACGTGTGCCGTCGACATGGTTCGCCCTCCCGCGTTCACGTCAAGCCTCTGTCGCTGCTTCGTTAGGCAGCGTCCGGGACATTAGCCTATCCGAATATCAGAGACAAGCGTGAGCATACGCCGACGCTGGGGCCGTGTCAAGATAGGCAAATGGGCATTTAAGAACAAGCCTTTGCGAGGCTCCTGCTAGGCCGGACGGACCCATATCTTCTCGGCAATGTGGAGGCCCACGGCGACCTTCTCCTCGCCCGCGCGCACCGTCACGGTCCCCAGCGCCGGCGCCACGCTGAGCACCACCAAGGTTTGCCCCTGCCGAATGCCGGAGCTGTGCAGGTACTCCATGATCTCCGCGTTCTGCTCGATCTCCTCAAACACCCTCTCCACGATGACGCGCTGGCCATCCCGCGCCTTCCGCAAGGGCAGGATATCGATGGGAGCGACGTAGCCGGAGCCAGGGATCGGGTTGCCGTGGGGGCAGGTAGTCGGATCATCCATGAAGGCGGCGAGTCGTTCCTCCACTTCCGCAGAGATGGCGTGTTCCCAGCGGCCCGCTTCCTGGTGGGCACGATACCAATCGAACTTGAGGATATCGACGAGGAAGCGCTCAGCCAGCCGGTGCCGCCGCACGATCGAGCCCGCCAGCTCCTTGCCATGGTCCGTCAGCAGCACTTCTTTGCGCTCGTTCTGGGTGACCAGCCCATCGCGCTCCATCCGGCGGATGGCGCCGTTCACCGAGGGCGGCGTGAGCTTGAGCCATTCGGCTAGCCGCACCCCGATGGGTGAGATGCCTTCGCTCGACATTTCATAGATGGCCGCGAGGTACTCCTCGACGGCGGCGGATGTACGTATGGAATCCATGGACTGCCTCCGCAGACCTCCTCTTGAAGGTCTGTCTACGGGTCTACCGATAAGAGCGTACCACATGGGAGTAATGTTGCTGACATTAGCTCATCAGCCCATGGATTCGCCCTCGCTATATCCTCAGGGACTAGCGCTACTGGACCGCCAGGCTTTCCCAGCCACTCCTGCGCCCGCGAATCTCGTAGCATTGCTCTAGTTTTCGGGCGGTCGTCCGCATTGACAGTAGGCGCTTATTGCGGGACGTTACTGTGTGCAGTGAGTGGAATTGCAGAATGAGCCATCACCAGGGCGCGTTAAAGGAACTCATGCGCCGGCCATCGGACCAGATCGACCTGGCCCGGGCGGCGTTGCTTGTCTCCTGTGAGGCGTATGCGGACCTTGATATCGCCCACTACCTAGCGATGCTCGACGACCTAGCCCGCGCCGCCCGTGACCGCATGCGCCCGTCCGATGGGCCGTTTAGCCGGCTCCAGATCCTGAACGGCTTCCTCTTCGATGAGATGGGCTTTCGCGGCAACGAAGAGGATTACTACGATCCACGGAACAGCTACCTGAACGAGGTGCTGGACCGCCGGCTGGGCATCCCGATCACCCTCAGCATCCTCTATATTGCCGTCGCCGAACGCGCCGGCATGGAGGTAAGCGGGGTGAGCATGCCGGGACATTTCCTCATCAAACACTCCGGCGTCAACGGCGATATCGTGCTGGACCCCTACCTGCGCGGAATCCCCCTGTCCTCCAACGAACTGCGCCAGCGCATCCAGGCGTTTGGCGGGGAAACGGCCGATGCGGCGCGCTTCCTCTCCGCCGCCACCAAGCGCCAGGTCATCACCCGGCTGCTGGGCAACCTCAAGCGCGTTCATCGCACCGCCGGTGCCCATGATGCCGCGCTGGGCGCTGTTGGGATGATCCTGGCGATAAACCCTTGGGATCTCGATGAGATCCGCGATCGCGGAATGATCCAGCGTGACCGAGAGGCGTACGCCGAGGCGGTTGGCGACCTCGATATCTACCTGGCCTACCGCCCCGATGCGCCGGACGCCGCCGATGTGCGGCAGAACGTAGAGGCGCTCAGGCCCCGTTTGCGCCCGCAGGATGAGGGCGGTGCGCGATGAGCGCCGAAGTCCTTACCATCGCCCACCGGGCGGGCAACCGCGCCGCAACGCTGGCTGCCGCCCTCGACGCCGGGGTGGACTATGTTGAGGCCGATGTCCGCCCCTTCAGCCTGCACGGCCCCGTCTGCCGGCATGAGCGGCGTCCCTGGATTCTCCCTATCCTGCTGGACAAGTGGTACGTCAAGTTCGAGTTCAGCCCGCTCCCACTAGAAGTGGTAGCGCGAGCGGCACGGGCAAGGAAGATCGGCGTGTACGCGGACCTGAAAAATGGGAGGACGCGGTTCGTCCAGGACGTCCTCCATGTACTGGAACAAACGGGAGCGCTTGAGGGCGCCGTGATCAGCGGGCACTTCTGGGACAGCCTGGTGGAAGCGGGGCGGGGGGCTCCGGTCCGGGTGTTCCCCTCCATCCCCAACGAGCGAGCGCTCGCCCGGTTCTGGCCCTATATGGAGCGCGCGAACGGCCCCATCCACGGCGTCGCCGTCAGGGATTACGTGCTGACGGAAGATGTTGTCGCGCGGTTCCGCGCCAGAGGTCTGCGCGTCTTCCCCTGGACGGTGGATGAACCCGGACGAATCAGGGAACTGCTCGCCTTGCCCGTCGATGGTGTGATCAGCAACGATCTGTCCCAGTTGCGACTGGTCTAGGCCCCGCAAGGAGCGGGACACGCCAACTAACCGGTGAGCTCCCATCGGATGGATCGGGATTCTCCGCTCCCGGCGCCTGGATCAGTTCCTCCAGCGCCCTGCGGAGCTGCTGCAAGCGAGGGCCGTCCATTGCGCGGAGCATGGCCGTGAGGCGCTCCCGGCCCGCTTCATCGAGGCCAGCCACGGCGTGAGCCTCCTCATCCGTGAGGCGAGCCCGGACGACGCGGCCGTCCGCCCCGTCCGGCAGGCGACGCACGAGATTGGTGCGCGCCAGCCGATCGACGAGGCCGGTCACCGTGTAGGGGGAGACGCCCAGATGCTGGGCGATGGCGCCCGCTGTCGCGCCCGGCCGATCTCGGAAAAAGACCAGCACACGCCGTTGGGGGACCGTCAGGCCCAGGTCCTCCCACCTATCGATGCGCGGGCCCTCCAGTGATCCGGCGGCGCGGATCAAGAGCCTGATCGCCTCCTCGATGTCGTTGTTCGCCCTGGCCATCCCTGGGCCTCTCGATACCCCATCACGCGGAAACTTCCCGTATGATTAAGCATCGGAGCGGACGATGCTGTCTTCAGTCGATCCCTGGGATTCGCAGCAGGGCTCCGGCAACACGCCGGAGCTTGAGCGCGTCCTCATCGAGCGGATCGCCTCCGAAGGGCCCCTGACCTTCGCCGAGTTCATGGCGGCGGCGCTGTATCACCCCCGGCACGGCTATTACACCACCGCCGCGCGCCGCATCGGGCGGGACGGCGATTACATCACCAGCCCGGAAGTGCACCCCGTCTTCGGCGGCCTGGTCGCCCGCCAGCTCGTCGAATTCTGGGAACTGCTCGGGCGCCCGGAGGCGCTCTCCCTCATCGAGGCCGGCGCCGGAAACGGAACGCTGGCGCGCGACGTGCTGGCCACGCTGGGCCGGGCGGCCCTACCCGTGCGATGGGACTACACCATCATTGAACCGCATCCGGCCGCCCGCTCCCGCCAGCAGGAGACGCTGGCCGGAACCGAATTCGCCCGCGTCCGCTGGGCGGACTCACTGGCGGCGCTCCCCCCCACCCCGACGCCGACCGTCGTGCTCTCCAATGAACTGCTCGACGCCCTTCCCGTCCATCGCGTCGCTGTCCTCGGAGGGGCCCTGCGTGAGATTTATGTCAATTATGAAGACGGCCGGTTCCATGACCGTGAAGGCCCCCCCTCCTCTCCCGAACTGGAACGCTACTTCCAGGCGCTCGGGCTGCTCCCCGGTGAGGGCTGCAGCGCGGAGGTGAACCTGGGCGCTCCCCGCTGGATGGTGGAGGCCGCCGCCTGTGTCAGGCGGGGGTTTCTGCTTACGTTCGATTACGGCGCTCCGGCGGCGGCACTGTTCGCCCCCTGGCGACGGGGCGGCACCCTGCTCTGTTTCTCCCATCACGCCGCCGGGCAGGATCCCTACGTCCGCATCGGCCGGCAGGACCTGACGGCGCATGTCGACTTCACCACAATCGCGCGGGCGGGACGCGACGCCGGACTGGAGACGCTGGGCTTCGCCACCCAGGCAGAGGTGCTGACCGCGCTCGGCATCGGTGAAGGACTGGCGGCGCCGGGAGAAGGGACGCTGGCGCTGGAGCAGTACATGCAGCGCCGGGCGGCGGCCGTGGAACTGCTCGATCCGGCGGGGCTGGGGCGCATCCGCATCTTGGTTCAGGGGAAAGGCGTGGGCGAGCCGTTGCTCCGGGCCTTTCCCCCCGGCGCGGCCACGCTGCACGCGATAGAATCGTCCCCGGAGCCACCGGGAAAGGATGCGCCGTGAATCGCCCCGTCGCCATCATCCCCGCCGCGGGCGCGTCCTCCCGCATGGGGCGCCCAAAGCCGCTGCTCCCCTGGAATGCCGGGACCCTGCTGGCCTACGTGCTGGAGCAATGTCGCCGGGCGGGCTTTGAGGAGCGCATCGTCGTCGTGGGGGCGGAGCGCGCCGAGGTGGAAGCGGAAGCGCGCGCCGGAGGGGCGGTCATCGCCCGGAACGAGGGCTGGCAGGAGGGGCGAGCATCCTCCATTCGGGCAGGAGCGGACGCGGCCCCGGAGACGGCGGATCCGATCCTGGTGCTGAGCGTGGACCAGCCCCGCCCCGCCTGGCTGCTTCAGCAACTGCTCGCCGCTTACGCCGCACGACCGGCGGAGGTGCTGACGCCCGCGCACGCGGGCAGGCGCGGCCACCCGGCGCTGTTCGCGGGGGCGCTGCTGCCGGAGCTTCGGGACGTGCGCGATGAGGACCTGGGGCTGCGCGCTATGCTGGTTCGGCATGAGGCAGGCATTCGGGAGATCGCCGTCGCCTCGGCACTCATTCATCTGGACCTGAACACGCCGGACGCGTACGAGCGCGCCCTGCGGGAGTATCGCGCAGGAGCATGGGCGGCGCCGATAGCCGCCGAGGAGGAGTAGCAGAATGCAGGCGGGCATGGGTTCTTACGAAGTTCTCTCCAACGTGGAGATGCCGGAGTGCGGCATCCGCATCATCGGCATGAGCGAGACAGAAGCGGTGGCGCAACACTATCATGAGCACTCCGCGCAGGTGTACGTCGTGTTGCGGGGGGAGGTGGAGATCCGCGTGGGCGACCGTCGAACGCTGCTTCGCCCCTATGAGACGCTACGCGTCCCGCCGACGACGCCGCACAGCGTGCGACCGGTCGGACGGGAGGCGCGCGTGCTGAGCCTTTCCATCCCGCCCGTGAGCCGGGACGACAACCACGTCATCGATGAGCCCCCGCACGAGGCGCAGTGACACCGGCGCGCCTGCTCCTGATCGCGCTGGCGGGCGGACTGGGAGCCGTCTCCCGGTTCGCTCTGGACCAGTGGATCGGACGGCGGCTGCCGGGGCAGTTCCCCTGGGGCACGTTCGCGATCAACGTGAGCGGTTCGTTCGTGCTGGGGCTGCTGTTCACGCTGTTGACGGAGCGGTACGTCGCGAACACGACGTTCCGCCTCTCCCTCACCACGGGGTTCCTCGGCGCCTACACCACGTTTTCCACGTTTGCGCTGGAGACCAATCGCCTGTGGGGAAGCGGCGCGCAGGGCCTCGCCGCGGTCAACGTCGCGGGCAGCGTCGCGGCGGCGCTGCTTGCCGTGTGGCTGGGCGCCGCGCTGGCACGAACGCTTTAGTACCCGCCCGACAGGTCGGTCAGCAGTGGGCGCGTGTGCCATCGTTCGTGCTCATGACGGAACTCGAAGACTTCGTTGCCGCTCACCTTGACAACAGAAGGTGATAGTCGATAATAGCTGACGCACAGTCAGATATCTATTGTGAGAAAAGATCATCCAAAAGCAATCTCTATGAACTAGCCTTGTGCCGCCATTTCGGCGGCGCGGGGCTTCTGAACCAAACCTGATTCCGAATTGCGTTGCGCCGCATCCAGCAAATAGCCCAGAAGGAGATACCGAAATGCCCACGTCGAACCAACACTGGTGGCCGAATCAGTTGAACCTGAATATTCTCCACCAGAACTCTCCCCTGTCCGATCCCATGGGCAAGGATTTCAACTACGCCGAGGAGTTCAGGACACTCGACCTGGATGCCCTGAAGAAGGACATCGATCAGGTGATGACGACGTCGCAAGACTGGTGGCCGGCCGACTACGGCCACTATGGGCCGCTCTTCATCCGGATGGCGTGGCACGCCGCAGGCACATACCGTATCCACGACGGCCGCGGCGGCGCATCCCGTGGCACACAGCGCTTTGCTCCCCTCAACAGTTGGCCCGACAACGGGAACCTTGACAAGGCGCGCCGCTTGCTCTGGCCGATCAAGCAGAAGTACGGCCGGAAAATCTCGTGGGCCGACCTGTTGATCTTGGCCGGCAACTGTGCCCTGGAGTCCATGGGATTCAAGACGTTCGGCTTCGGTGGCGGGCGCGAGGACGTCTGGGAGCCCGAGGATATTGACTGGGGGCATGAGGAAACGTGGCTTGGAGACCAGCGCCATAGCGGCGACGGGGAAATCGAGGGGCCTTACGGCGCCGATCACATGGGTCTGATCTACGTGAATCCGGAGGGGCCGAACGGCAACCCCGATCCGTCTGCTTCGGCCAGGTACATCCGAGAAACGTTCCGCCGCATGGCGATGAATGATGAGGAGACGATTGCGCTCATTGCCGGCGGACATACATTCGGCAAAGCACATGGCGCTGCCCCAGAGAGCCACCACGGTCCCGAACCAGAGGGTGCCAGGCTAGAGGAGCAAGGCCTCGGTTGGAAGAACAGCTTTGGCAGCGGCAAGGGCGGCGATACGATCACCAGCGGCTTGGAGGGGGCATGGACCACCAACCCGGTGAAGTGGGACAACAACTACTTCGAAAACTTGCACCGCTACGAGTGGGAGCTGACCAAGAGTCCTGCCGGTAAGTCGCAGTGGGCTCCCAGGAATGCATCTGCAGTGGCCACCGTGCCGGATGCGCACGATCCGTCGAAGAAGCACCCCCCCATGATGCTCACGACGGACCTCGCACTGAAGATGGACCCGGCCTATGTGCCGATTGTGAAGCGCTTCCACGAGAACCCGGACGAGTTTGCAGACGCTTTCGCCAGGGCCTGGTTCAAGCTGACACACCGCGACATGGGCCCCCGCTCGCGGTATCTCGGCCCCTTGGTTCCGGCCGAGCCGCAGTTGTTTCAAGACCCTGTCCCCGACGTGGATCATGAGCTGATCGGGCAGCAGGATATCGCCGGCCTCAAGGCGAAGATCCTCGCATCGGGATTGTCCGTTTCCCAACTCGTGTCCACCGCCTGGGCGTCGGCGGCAACGTACCGTGGCACCGACAGACGCGGTGGGGCGAACGGGGCGCGCATCCGCCTCGCGCCGCAGAAGGACTGGAAAGTGAACAGCCCCCCCGAACTGGGGAAGGTGCTGCAGACGCTGGAGCGGATCCAGACGGAGTTCAACAGCTCGCAGACCGGTGGGAAGAGGGTCTCGCTGGCTGACCTGATCGTCCTGGGCGGTTGCGCGGGCGTGGAGCAGGCAGCGAAGAACGCCGGGCACAACCTGCAGGTACCCTTCAAGCCGGGGCGCACGGACGCCTTGCAGGAGCAAACCGACGTGGACTCGTTTGCCGTGCTCGAACCCGTCGCGGACGGGTTCCGCAACTACATCGGACCCGGACTCGGAAAAACGGCTGAGGAGCTCCTGGTGGATCGGGCATGCATGCTGACGCTGACCGCTCCCGAGATGACGGTGATCGTCGGTGGCCTGCGCGTCCTGAATGCGAACGTCGGTCAGTCGGAACTCGGCGTCTTCACCAAGCGGCCTGAGACGTTGACCAATGACTTCTTTGTGAACCTGCTCGTCTTGAACACCGAGTGGCAGGCGTCCTCCACATCCGAGGACGTGTTCGAGGGACGCGATCGCGGGACCGGCGATCTCAAGTGGACCGGCTCCCGGGTAGACCTCGTCTTCGGTTCGAATTCCCAGCTCCGAGCGATCGCGGAAGTCTACGCATGTGACGACTCGCAGCAAGCGTTCGTGCGTGACTTCGTGGCTGCGTGGGACAAGGTGATGAATCTCGATCGCTTCGACCTTGCCTGATCTCATCGAGGTGCTCGTAACGGTCGTCTCCTGTTGCGTTCGCCAAGCCGAGGTAGTGCAGACCGCACAGGCTGTTATCTTCGGGGGCTCCGGCTCCTCTACAGGAATACTGTTGTCTTCTAACAATTGCTGTCCATAACCTTCAGCATCCTGCCGTAGCGCCCTCCAGCGGGGAACAGGGAGCCGCCCTTCCTGTTCCCCGCCACCGGCTGCTACGCTGCACCCATGCATCGCGCTTTCGTGGCGCCACTGTGCGCCTTCATCCTGCTCGCCGCCTGCGCCGGTGCCGACACGCCACGCCCAACACCTTCCCCCGCCGCGGAGACCGCCGCCGTTCCCAGTGTCTCGCCCACCGTAGCCGCCGCCTTCGCGCGGGATGCGCTGGAGGTGCTGCCCGCCGGGGGCGCCGGCACGCCCATCCGGTTGTTTATCGAAATCCCCACGACCCAGCCCGCCTACCAGCAAGGGCTGATGGGGCGCGCCCCCCTTCCCGATAGCGAAGGCATGCTGTTCGTGATGGTGAAGCAGCCAGGCTGCGTCTTCTGGATGAAGGACACGCCATCCCCGCTGTCCATCGCCTTCGCGGACGCGGAGGGGCGCATTGTCGCCATCCGTGACATGCAGGCGTTCAGCACGGAGTTGACCTTCCCCCCCGCCCCCTGCGCCTACGCGCTGGAGGTGGCGCAGCGCTGGTTCGAGCGCCACGGGGTGAAGCCGGGCGATCTCCTCCGCTTCTCCTGGCCCCTGACGGCGCCTCCCCCCTACCCAAACTAGCGCACAACAGGCCCTCTAGCCCCTCATCTCCGTCCGGATGGACCTGCACCCCCGCTCCGTATACACGGATGATGCCAACAGTTGAAAGGAGGCGTGCCCGCATGGACATCGCCGGAACTCTTGTCCTCCTCGCCATCGTCGCCGCGGTAACCGCGGGCGTGGCCTACGGCGCGCGCGGCCGGCCCACGCCGCCGCTCATCGCCCTCACCGCCATCGGGGCTGCGCTGGGCGGCTTTGGCGGCAGCGAGTGGTTCACCGAGCTCAGCAGCAGCGGGCCGGAGATCGACGGGCTGAACCTCATCCCGGCGCTCATCGGCGCCGCACTCATCGGCGTGCTGGCCGGTCTTCCCACGCTGGCCCCAGGCCAAGAACTGCGCGGGTAGGAGAAACGACGATGAAGACGTTCGCCACAGCCCTGTATGGCCCCCCCGCGGGGCGCACCCCTCGATTCATCCAGGTGCTGTTCTGGGACTCCCGCGCATCCTAGCTCTGGTTGGTCGCGCGGCTCTACCTGGGCTGGCAGTGGTTCGAAGCCGGGCGTGAGAAGCTGGATGCCCCCGCATCGATCGAGGGCGGCAGCGCCCTGAATGGCTTCTGGCAACGCGCCGTCGCCGTGCCCGCTACCGGACGCCCGCCGATTACCTACGGCTGGTATCGCGATTTCCTCCAGTACCTGCTGGACCACGAGTGGTACACCTGGTTCGCCAAGCTCATCGCCATCGGCGAGATGACGCTGGGCGTGCTCCTCATCCTGGGGGCGTTCGTCGGCGTCGCGGCGATCGGCGGGGCGTTCATGAACTTCAACTTCATGCTGGCCGTGCCGGCCAGCACAAACCCGCTCCTGTCCGCGTTGGCCGTGCTACTGCTGCTGGCGTGGCGCATCGCGGGCAACATGGGCCTGGACCGTTTCCTTCTGCCACTGTTGAGCATACCGTGGGGCCGGGGGCGGGGAGGACCGACCTGCGGCGAGCATGACGGAGCAGCGGCCCGCGGGCTAAGATGGCGCTAGCATCGCGGATAGCGTCGAAAGGGCCGTATGACGCCAGAGCACCCGGGCACCGAACCGGAGGGCCGCTCCCTCTTTGCCGGCCGCTACCGCATCCACGAGGTGATCGGGCGCGGCGGCCTAGCCACCGTGTACCGGGCAGAGGACGCCCTCCTCGGGCGCACGGTGGCCCTCAAGGAGCTGATCGAACCGCTGGCGGAGCAGCGGCGCGGCCAGCGCCTGGTCGAAGAGGCGCGGGCCGCGGCGGCGCTCTCCCACCCCCATATCGCCGCCCTCTACGATACGTTCGAAGAGGGGGGCCGTCGCTACATCATCATGGAGTACGTTGACGGTGGCAACCTGCGGGATCTCCTGGACCGCAACGGCGGCGCGGTCGATCCAGCCACCGCCGCGGCCATCACCTCCGACATCGCCGATGCGCTGGACTACGCGCACCGCCTCGGCATCATTCACTCCAACATCAAGCCGCAGAACATCCTGCTGGACCGGCAGGGCCGGGCCAAGCTGGTCGATTTCGGCATCGCCCGCGCGGCGTCCCAGGCATGGGCGCTGGCAAGCACGCTGGGCGGCTCCGCCGCCTACCTCGCGCCGGAGCAGGTCGAGGGCGGCCGGCCGGACGCCCGCAGCGACACGTACGCGCTGGGGCTGGTGCTGTACGAGATGCTGGCGGGACGGCTCCCCTTCGATGCGGACAACCCCGCCTCCCTCGCCTCCCAGCGGCTGGTGCGGGACCCGGTGCCCCTGCGTATCTACGCTCCGGAGGTACCCCACGCCCTGGAGAACATCGTCATGCGCTGCCTCGCTCGGAGCGTGGAGAACCGCTACCCCACGGCCTGGGATCTGAGCGCGGCGCTGGACGTATACCGCGAAAGCGATCCGGCGATGCTTGCCCCTGACCCATCCGATCGGCCGCGGCTGCCCTATCCGGAGCCCCCAAGCGAGGGCAGCCGCTGGCTGCCCCGGCTGCTCGTCGTCGCGGCCATCGTCCTCACCTTCGCGCTGGCGGCCGCGTTTGTGCCGGTCGTCATCAACAGCATCCGCGACAGCGACACCACGGCGCTGCCCACGCCGGCGGCCACGGGCGGCCCAGGGGGCGAGGCTCCCGCCGGGCTGACGGCATCCCCGACCGCAACCCCGGCGCCCAGGACAACCGCGACACCAACGCCGCCTCCCACGCCGCAAACGCTACCGGAAGCGACGCGCCCGCAATAACGCCGCCAACCGGAGCTTGAGCCGCCCGGCGTTCCGGCTTACGATGAGCGGAGCCCGGTGAAAGGAGGCCCGCCCTGAGCACGGAACAGCCGCCCGCGCTCCTCGGCATACGCGTGCTGGAGCTGGCCGGCGGGGTCGCCGCCGCCCTTGCCGCGCGTCTCTTCGCCGCCATGGGCGCGGACGTCATCCGGGTGGAGCGGCCGGGAGGCTCGCCCGGACGCGACGCCGCGCCCTTCCCCCTGTTGGACCAGGGGAAGCGCTCCGTCACGATCGATATCACCCGGCCGGACGGGGCGGCGCTGCTCCGGGAGTTGATCATGGATACGGAGGTCCTGATCGAGGAGTTCCCTCCCGGTGAGATGGAGCAGATGGGCCTGGGCTATGACGCGCTTACCGCGATCAAACCGCGGCTGGTCCACGTATCGGTTACGCCTTACGGGCTGTTCGGCCCGGACGCGGGGAAGACCGCCACGGAGGCCCAACTGCTGGCCGCCGCCGGCCTTGCGGCACAGGGCGCGGGGCCCCATGCCGTGGCGCTGCGTACCGGCCTCCACACCTTTGCCGCCGCCGTCCCCGCCGCCTTTGACGCCATCGTGATGGAAGCGGGGCACCATGTGGAGATCGCCGCACTGGAGGTGCTGGCCGCCACCGTCCCTGAGGGCGCCCGGACGATCGCCGGTCGGGCGCAAGCGGACCCCAGGCGGTTGCCGTTCGCGCTGGAGGGCGTGCCTGTGCTGGCGGGGGAATCGCCCCGGTCGGGCCAACACAACGACCAGATATTCATCGAAGAGTTCGATGTCCCCGCGGAAACGCTCGCCCGCCTCAGAGCGAAGGGCATCGTCTAATGGAACGAGCACCCTTGAGCGGGTACCGCGTCGTCGTCGTCGAGTCCGCTGCGCTCGCGGGGTTATTGCTGGGCCGGGGATTGGCCGACCTGGGAGCCGAGGTGGCCGTGCTGGAGACCGCCGGCGGCCCCCCTATCGATCGAGAGGCGCTGCTCCGTAACACGTTCTCCGCCAGGCCCCGCAGCGACGAAGAATGGGAGACGCTGTACCGCAACGCCGATGTCGTCATCCTGGGCGAAGGCGCCCCGGAGCCGCCCTCTCTACAGGCGGGCGGCATCACGGTCCGCGTTCCCTCCACCCCCGACGATGGGACGGACCTCGCCTGGCTGCTGGCCACCGCCGGTTGCGCCGCCGTCTCCACGGCGATCTATCGGCGGCGCAAGACCGGGCAGGGCGCGCGCATTACGCTGGACCCGGTGGCGCTTACGGCGCTGCTCGGATTAGGCGGAGGCAGGGAAGCACAAGCCTCCCTGCCTCCGGCCGACCCGCGAACGAACGCGCACCTCAGGAAGCGCGGCTTCTACGAGCCCGTGGGCGGCCACGAGGCCGCCGCCTCACCATGGGTGATCGGCGGCGCTCCGGTGCACACGCGCACCCCGGCGCCGCAGCCGGGCGAGCACACCGACCTGCTGCTCCAGCGATTCGGGGAAGGGCCGGCCCGTCAGTGATCGTCGCTCTCATCCGGCAGCGACGCGACTGAACGCACAGGCTTTGCCGCGAGTTTACACACGCCTTACCAACAGGCGTGGGTGAGCGTGCTACGCTTTGATCGTTCCAACGGAGGAATTCAGGTGTGGCACTATCGATTTCGTTCCCTTCTTGCATCCAGCCTGCTGACCCTGGGGCTGGTCTCGGCGCTGGCCTTCGCCGCCTGCGGCGGCGGCAACAGCACGGCGCCGTCCGCCACGGGCTCGCCATTGCCGGCATTCGCAACCGGTGTAACCCGCGCCCTGGCCGATGACCTTGCCTCCGCCGCCGACATCGTCGAGGTGGTGCGGCCGGCGGTCGTCCACATCCAGACCGAGGCCGTTTCGGCTAACGCATTCGGGCAGGCCAGCCCGCAGACCGGGGTTGGCACCGGATTCATCCTGGACAAACAGGGGAACATCGTTACCAACGACCACGTCGTTAGCCTGGCCTCCGGGGTACGGCCGCGCAGCATCACGGTGACGCTCTCCAGCGGGGAAACCTATAGCGCCACGATCGTCGGCACCGATCCGGCGACCGACCTGGCGGTGATCAAGATCGACCCCAGGACCGATCTCACCCCTGCCCGACTGGGCAGCGAAAGTGAGGTCCGCGTGGGGGACACCGTGCTCGCCATCGGGCACGCGCTGGACCTGACCGGCGGGCCCACGGTGACGCGAGGCGTGGTCAGCGCCAGGGGGCGCACGGTCACGGAGCCGGGAGGCGCCACCCTGACCGACGCGATTCAGACGGACGCGGCGATCAACTCCGGGAACAGCGGCGGTCCGCTTGTCGCCGCCGATGGCAGGGTGATCGGCGTCAACACCCTGGTCCAGCTCCGCACGGATTCCGGCATACCGGTGCAGGGGATCGGGTTCGCGATCACGGTGGACACGGTGAAATCGATCAGTGAGGAGCTTCTCCGAACGGGGAAAGTCACCCGCGCCTTCCTCGGCATCAGCTTCGCCGATGTTCCCCGTTCCTTCCTGACGTCCCGCACCATTCATGCGAAGGGCGCTGTGAGCATCACCAGCATCATGCCGGGCTCCGGCGCGGCGAACGCTGGCCTCCAGCCCGGCGACATCATCGTCCAGCTCGGAGACCAGATCATCGAAAATAACGGCGCCCTGACCAAAGTTTTGCGGCAGGTAAAGCCGGGGACCACCGTGAAGGTCGTATACTACCGTGGTAGCACCCGGAGCGAGACGCAGGTCACCCTCACGGAGCGACCCACGCAGGCGTCGAACATCGGGCGGGGGAAAGGCTCATCCGCCGCCTGACCTCCGTCTCCGGGCGATCGCGGAGCGTACATGAGCCGACTTGGCGCAGTCCCCGGAGACGCCGGACGCCGCACCATGAGTGCCCGTCGCCGGCTCCCTGCCCCGTCCGGCCCGCAGCGGATCATCTCCCTCGTTCCCAGCATCACTGAGGCGCTCATCGCGCTGGGTGGCGGTGAGCGCGTGGCCGGCGCAACGCGGTACTGCACGGAGCCGGCGGAAGCCCTGGCTGCCGTCCCCCGCATCGGCGGCACCAAAGACCCCGATATCGCCGCCATCCTTGCCCTCCGCCCGGACCTCGTCATCGTGAACATGGAGGAAAACCGCCGGGAGGACGCGGAAGCGTTGCGGGCGGCAGGCGTCCCGATCATGATCACCTACCCGCGCAGCGTACGCGGCACCGGGCACCTTCTGCGTGAGCTGGCGACGGCGCTGGGCGATGCGTCCGCTGCCGATCCGTTCATCGCGGAAATGGAGGCGGAACTGCGGTCCGCTGCCGCCTCCGCCGGACCGCGACCACGGGTGCTCTGCCTCATCTGGCGGCGGCCCTACATGAGCATCGGCGCGGACACCTACGCGGGCGACCTGATCGCCGTGGCGGGGGGCGTCAATGTCTTCGCCGGCCGGGACGGTCGCTACCCTACCCTCTCCGTCGAGGACATCGTCTCCACCGACCCGGAGGTGGTGCTTCTCCCCGATGAGCCCTATCCCTTCGCCGCGAAGCATCGGGCCGAACTTGAGGCCCTGCCGATCGCGGCGGCGCGAAATGGCCGTATCATGCTGTGTGACGGCAAGGATGTCACCTGGCACGGGGTCAGGACGGCGGGCGCGCTGCGCAGGGTGAGGGCGCTGCTCGCCACCGGCGCCGGCGTGGGAGACTCATGACGGTGTTACAGGAGACGGCCATCTTCTTCGGGGTGTTCCTCGCGGCCATCTACGGATGGGCGTTGGTGGCATTCCGGCGCCGGGAGCGGCTCAACCCGGCGGACCTCGCTCTCGACGGCCGCCGCATGTCGATCGACGGGATCAGCGTGCACTACGTTGAGGAAGGTGACCCGTCCGCACCGGCGCTCATGGTGATCCACGGTCTGGGCAGCGCCGCCGCCGATTTCCGCCCTCTCATCGCGCGGCTGGCGGAGCGCTACCGCGTCATCGCCCCCGATCTGCCCGGTTTCGGCTTCTCCGAGCGGCCGCGCAAGTACGATTATTCGCCCGCCCGCCAAACGGGCATTCTCATCTCCCTCCTCAATCGATTGGGCATCGACGGGACCATCGTGCTGGGGAGTTCGCTGGGCGGCTCCACCGCGGTACAGGTGGCGCTGACCGCCCCGGAGCGGGTGCGGGCGCTGGTGCTCATCGCCCCCGTGATCGAACAGATACGGGGCAGGGTGCCGCCCTGGCGGGTGGTATGGCTGCTCATACCGCTCCTCTCCAGCGCGCTGGCGCACCGGCGCCTCAACAAGATACGAATGAAGACGGCCGTGCACCACACCGACTTCCTGACCGATGACCTGATGGCACAACGGCGGGCGCGCCTGCGTATCCGCGGCAGCGCCATCGCCATGGGGCGGGCGGTCGTGTCCATCGCCCGGGGGCCGGCGCCGGACATCGCCAGCATCGTTCCGCCCACGCTGGTGCTCTGGGGACAGGGCGACCGCTGGTTCGCCTCCGACTACGGGGAGGCGCTGGTCTCCCGCATTCCACGCTCGGCGCTGGTGCTCATCCCCGCCGCTGGCCACCTGCTCATCCAGGAGCAGCCGGGCGATGTCGCCGATGCCATCTACACGTTCGACGAGCGTGAGGCCACGCCGGCGCACCCTCCCACCGCGATATCGAGCGTTATGCCAGCGTAGCGGTCAGGTTGATCTGGACGTTGCCCTTCAGCGCCTTGGACACCGGGCAGCGCTCCTTCGCCATGTTTGCCAGCTCCTGGAACTTCGCCGCGTCCACGCCATCGACACTGCCGCGCACCGTCAGGTCCATCACCGTGATCGTCAGCGCACCCTCGATGCGATCCAGCGTGCACAGGGCGGAGACCTCCAGCCGCTTCGGCGTAGCTCCGTTAGTCGCCAGCGTGTTGGAGAACGCCATCGCGTAACAGGTGGCGTGCGCCGCCGCGATCAGCTCCTCCGGGCTGGTTTTCCCATCGGCCTGCTCCGTGCGGGCGCTGAACGTCACCGTAAGATCGGGGAAGGCACTGTCTCCTGATTTGAGAGTGCCCGTTCCCTTGATATCGCCTTCCCAAACAATGCTGGCTCGCCGCTCCATGACCGCCATCGTAGTAACTCCTTCCGAACATCGGCCCCCGGCCGGCTGAACCCGACCGCCCTACAGCGCGCGGCCGCTCATAAAAAGCAGTCCCCTTCCTAGCAACTCGCCCCCCAACACCGCGCCCATCGCGAGGTAGAGCAGGCCGGTTGCGGCCTGCATCGCGTGGTCACGGCTGG
>SHXV01000024.1 GCA_009693105.1 Dehalococcoidia bacterium | reverse complement strand
AGGGGGTAGAGATGGTGATGCCGGGGGACAACATCAAGATGGCGATCGAGCTGATCCAGCCGGTCGCGGTTGAGGAAGGGTTGCGGTTTGCCATTCGGGAAGGTGGACGCACGGTAGGTGCCGGCGTCGTTACCAAGATCACCGAGTAGTAGACAGGCGAAGGGACAAGCCAATGGCGCGCAGAAAAATTCGAATCCGCCTGAAGGCGTACGACCACCGGGTGCTTGATCAGTCCGCGGAACAGATCGTGGAGGCGGCTGAGCGCACCGGTGCCGCCGTTGCCGGTCCCGTCCCGCTGCCCACCCACATCAGGAAGTTCTGCGTCAACCGCTCCCCCTTCATCGATAAGGACTCACGGGAGCAGTTTGAGATGCGGACCCACAAGCGGCTCATCGATATCCTTGAGCCGACATCGAAAACCATGGACACGCTGATGCGGCTGCAACTGCCCTCCGGCGTTGATATCGAGATTAAACTGTAATGTCGTTTTCAGGACTGCTCGGACGCAAACTCGGCATGACCCAGACCTTCCGCCCGGACGGCACGGTAGAACCGGTGACCGTGATCCAGGCGGGGCCCTGCGTCGTGACCCAGATCCGTACCATCACGAACGATGGGTATGAGGCCGTGCAACTCGGCTTCGGCGAGAAGAAGCACCTGAACAAACCGGAGCGCGGCCACCTCCAGGATAACGGCGCGTTGCGTTACCTGCGGGAATTTCGCGGGTCCGTTGAAGGCCTAGAAGTCGGACAGCGGATCGGGCCGGAGGTCTTCGAAGAGGGCAGCCGTGTCGATGTCTCCGCCACCTCCAAGGGGCGGGGCTTCGCCGGCGTCGTCAAGAGGCACGGCTTCCACGGCGGCCCCAAGACCCACGGTCAGTCCGATCGCCATCGCGCCCCCGGATCGATCGGCTCCGGCACCACGCCGGGCCGCGTCCTCCCTGGGCTGAAAATGGCCGGGCACATGGGTGGGGAGCGCGTCACAGTCCAGTCGCTGGAAGTGATTAAGAGTGATCCCGCGCGCGGGCTCCTGCTCGTCAAGGGCAGCGTTCCGGGCGCACGCAACGGCCTGCTGTACATCCGCAGCAGCGCGCAGGCGAAGTAAGGAGGACGGACGTGGAACTTCCCGTCCGCGACATAACCGGGAAAGCGGTCGGCGCCATTGAGTTGGCGGACGACGTGTTTGGGCTACGTCCGAACCTCTCGGCGTTGCACCAGACCTTCGTCGCCCAAATGGCGAACCGGCGCAGTGGCATCCATGAGACGAAGACGCGCGGCCAAGTTCGCGGCTCCACGGTCAAGATCCGGCCCCAGAAGGGCTCCGGTAACGCCCGTCAGGGCTCCATCCGGGCGCCGCATCACACCGGCGGCGGAGTCGTGTTCGGTCCGCACTCCCGCAGTTATGCGCAGGCGCTGCCCAGGCAGGTACGCCGGCTGGCTATCCGCTCCGCGCTGTCGTCCAAGGCGCGGGACGGTGAGCTTATCGTGCTAGACAACCTCGCGTTCACGTCGCCCCGCACCAGGGACATGGCGGCCCTGCTGAACGCGCTGGGCCAGGAGCGGTCCGCCATCATCGTCACCGCGGAGCCGGACGCCAACGTGAAACGGAGCGTGGCCAATCTCCCGCGCGTGCTGACCATGGCCACCCCCTACCTGAACGTCGCTGACATGATGAACTACCACACCCTGGTGATGACGCAGGACGCCGTGCACAAAGCGGAACTGCTGTGGGGCGGTGAGCGCGCCAAAGCGCGCCGAGCGCCGTTGCCGGGAGGGGCGCGTTAACCATGCCGAAAGCGATGCATCCCTACGGCGTACTGCTCCGTCCCGTGGTGACGGAGAAGAGCACGTTCCTGGCCGAGCAGGGCAAGTACGTCTTCGCCGTGGCCACCCGGGCGAACAAGCTACAGGTGAAAGAAGCCGTGGAGCTGGCGTTCAAGGTGCAGGTGAACGACGTCAACGTCATGACCGTGCCGGGAAAGAGCCGCCGCATCGGCAAGCGGAGCAGCCAAGGCCCGGATTGGAAGAAAGCCATCGTCACCCTCGTGCCCGGCGATCGCATCGACCTGTTCGAGGGGGTGTAGACAATGGCGGTTAAGCAATTCAAGCCAACCTCTCCCGGCCGTCGCGGCTCATCCGGCGCCTCCTTCGATGAAATTACGAAGAAGACGCCGGAGCGCTCGCTCATCGGCGAGCCGCGCAAGCGGCAGGCCGGGCGCAACAACCTGGGCCGGATCACCACCCGCCATCGCGGCGGCGGCTCCAAGCGGCTCCTGCGCATCATCGATTTCCGGCGGGACAAGGCCGGCGTCCCTGGTCGCGTCGCAGCCATCGAATACGATCCGAACCGCTCGGCGCGGCTGGCGCTCATCCACTACGTGGACGGGGAGAAGCGCTACATCTTGGCGCCGAACGGCCTGCGCGTCAGCGATACCGTGATGGCCGGCCCTACAGCGGAGGTTCGGGTGGGTAACACCCTCCCCCTCTCCAGCATCCCCACCGGCACTGCTGTGCACAACATTGAGCTCACGGCTGGCAAGGGCGGACAGATGGTCCGCAGCGCCGGCGCCGCTGCCCAGGTGATGGCAAAGGAAGGCGATTACTGCCTCCTTCGTCTCCCGTCCGGCGAAATGCGGCAGGTGCGCGTGGAATGCCAGGCCACCATCGGTCAGGTGGGGAATACGGACCACGGCAACATCAAGTTAGGCAAAGCCGGGCGCAGCCGCCACCGTGGCCGCAGGCCGCAGGTGCGCGGCGTGGCGATGAACCCGAACGACCACCCGCACGGTGGTGGTGAGGGCAAGGCCCCCATCGGCATGCCCGGTCCGAAGACGCCGTGGGGCAAGCCCACGCTGGGCTACCGCACCCGAAACAATAAGGCTACGGACCGGTACATCGTCCGGCGCCGGAACAAGCGCTAGGTCGGAGGAAACGACGTGTCGCGATCGACGAAAAAGGGCCCATATGTGGAGGAGCGGCTGCTGGGCCGCGTAGAGGCGCTGCAGCGTTCCGGACAGAAGCAGGTCCTGAAAACGTGGTCCCGGGCCTCCACCATCGTCCCCCAAATGGTCAGCATCACCATCGCCGTGCACGATGGCCGCCGGCACGTGCCGGTCTACGTCACGGAGAACATGGTAGGGCACAAGCTGGGTGAGTTCGCCCCTACCCGTACCTTCCGCGGACACGTCGCCAAGTCAGAGCGTACCGCCCAGGTACGCAGGTAGCACAGGAGAGATAGGCATGCGGGTACGCGCCGTCGCGCGGCAGATCGGAGTCTCCCCCCGGAAGGTGCGGCTTGTGTTACGCGAGCTGCCCGGAAAACGGGTTGAGGACGCCCTCACGCTGCTGCAGTTCATGCCGACACCCGCTGCCCGCGAGGTGGCGAAGGTGGTGAAGTCCGCCGCGGCCAACGCCGAGCATAACTTCAACCTGTTGGCGCGTGACCTGCGCGTGACAAGCGCCACCGCATCTGCGGGAATGACATTGAAGCGCTGGAAGGCCCGCTCACGTGGCCGGCCAGCCCCACGGTTGAAGCGATCGAGCCACATCACGGTTGTGGTCGAGGACACGGAGGCGTAATGGGCCAGAAAGTGCACCCCACGGGGTTCCGAATCGGGACCATCTACGGCTGGCAGAGCCGCTGGTACGCCGGGCGTAACTATACCGCCCAGCTTCACGAAGACCTGCGCATCCGGGACTACGTGATGGCGCAGCTCGCCGACGCCAGCGTATCCCGCGTGGACATCGACCGGAGCGCCAACCACGCCACGGTCACCGTCCACACCGCCAAGCCCGGCATCGTCATCGGACGGGGCGGCCAAAAGGTGGATGAGCTGCGCACCAAGCTGGAGGGATTCACCGGCCATCGGGTGCGGGTGAACATCGACGAAATCACCCAGCCGGAGCTGGACGCGCTGCTCGTTGCCCGCAGCATCGCGGAGCAACTTCAGCGCCGCGTCGCCTTCCGCCGCGCCATCAAGCAGGCGGCGCAACGCACCATGCAGCGGGGAGCGCAGGGCGTGCGCATCCGCATCGCCGGGCGCCTGGGCGGCGCCGAAATGTCCCGCGTGGAGACCGAGATGCAGGGGCGGGTGCCGCTGCATACCATGCGCGCGGACATCGATTACGGCTTCACTGAAGCGGCCACCACCTTCGGCCGGATCGGCGTAAAGGTGTGGGTGTACAAGGGCGAGATCCTGCCGGAACGGCGCGTCGCGGCCGAGATGGCGGAAGCGATCGCCGCGGAGCCGGCGATCATGGGCGCGGGCGAGTAGGAGGGCAGAGCGATGATGCAACCCAGCCGCGTCAAGTACCGCAAGCAACACCGTGGTCGCCGCACCGGTCCGGCCACCTCCGGGAACGAGGTCACGTTCGGGGAATTCGGGCTGCAGGCCATGGGCAACGCCTGGCTCGACGCCCGGCAGCTCGAGGCTGCCCGCCGGGCGATTACGCACCACGTTCGCCGTGGCGGCAAGGTATGGATCCGGGTGTTCCCGGACAAGCCCGTGACCTCCAAGCCCGCGGAAACCCGCATGGGCAGTGGCAAAGGCGCACACGATCGCTGGGTCGCCGTTGTGCACGCGGGACGGATGCTGTTCGAACTCGCCGGCGTGCGAGAGGACATCGCCCGTGAGGCCATGCACCGCGCGGGCCAGAAACTCCCCATCCCCACCCGTGTGATCGGGCGGGAAGAAGGTGGCGCATGAGCAGGCAAGCAGCGGAACTGCGCGCCCTCGATGAGGCAGACCTGGCCAAGGAGATGGAGGAAGCGCATCGCTCCCTGTTCACGCTCCGGTTCCAGGTGGCGACACGACAGACAGGGAACCACCGGACGCTGCGGGCGACGCGCCGTAAGATCGCCCGGATAAAGACGCTTCAACAAGAGCGGCAGATCGCCGCGGGGATGCAGGAAGGCTGATATGCCGCGAAAGATTCGGCTGGGCACCGTGATCAGCAACAAGATGGAGAAGACCGTCGTTGTTGCGGTCGAAACGACGAAGCGGCACCGCTTGTATCACAAGCGGTTGCGGCGGACCAGCCACTACTTTGCCCACGACGCGGAAAACGCCTGTCGTATCGGCGATGAAGTCAGCATCGGCGAGACCCGCCCGCTCTCCCGCCTGAAGCGCTGGGAAGTGCTGGAAATCCTGCGTAAAGGCGATGTTGCGGAGGTCCAGCCTCAGTCCATCGGCGCCGAGATGGAGCACCGGGCTCCGGCCCCGGCGGCAGTAGCCGTCGAGGCAGCCGCTCCCATCGCTTCCGCCGCCCCGGTGGCTGCGGTCGAGGTAGCTGCTCCCATCGCCGCTGGCCCCGCCGTGAAGGCGGCTGCGGAGAAGAAGCCCGCCGCCCGCGCGAAGAAGGCGGAGGCCGCAAAGCCTGCGGCGGCTGCAAAGCCTGCGGCGAAGGTGGTTGCGGAGAAGAAGCCCGCCGCACGTTCGAAGAAGACGGAAGCGGCGAAGCCGGAAACGAAAACGAAGCCGGCCCCCCGCACGCGAAAGAAGGCGGAAAAGGAATGATTCAGAAATTCACCCGCCTCAAAGTGGCCGATAACTCCGGCGCCCGGGAGCTCATGTGCATCCAGGTGCTGGGTGGCTCACGCCGCCGCTACGCGCGGGTGGGCGATCTCATCGTCGCCTCCGTGAAAGATGCGCAGCCCAACGCCGGCGTCAAGAAGGGCGATGTTGTCCGCGCCGTCGTCGTGCGGCAGGTGAAGACCTACGGCCGCCCGGACGGCAGCTCCATCCGGTTCGACGAGAACGCCGCGGTCATCCTCTCCGATAAACAGAACCCCCGGGGAACCCGTATCTTTGGGCCGGTCGCCCGCGAGCTGCGTGACCGGAACTACATGAAGATCGTGTCCCTGGCGCCGGAGGTCGTGTAAATGCGCAGGATTAAGCGGGACGATACGGTCCGCGTTCTTACCGGACGGGACCGGGGCAAGCAGGGTCAGGTACGCCAGATCATCGCGGAACGTGACCGTGTCGTGGTGCAGGGCATCAGCATGATTAAACGCCACATGAAGGCCAGCGGAATGAACCAGCCCGCGGCGATCGTGGAACGGGAAGCCGCCATCCACATGAGCAACGTCCGGCTGATCTGTCCCCAGTGCAACAACCCGACCGGCGTCGGCTTCCGTACACAGGCCAATGGCGCGCGCGTGCGTTACTGCAAGCGCTGCGACCAGGACATCGATTAGGCGGGGAGAGAAGAAAACGTGCCTCCACGACTCAAAGAACAGTACCGCGATGAAGTCCTTCCCGCGCTGCAGAAGGAGTTCAGCTACACCAACGTCATGCAGGTGCCGAAGTTGACCAAGGTGGTCCTCAACATCGGCCTGGGGGAAGCATTGCAGAACGCGCAGGCGCTCGATACCGCTGCGAAGGACCTGGCCGCGATCACCGGCCAGAAGCCGATGATCACCCGGGCCAAGAAATCCATCGCGAACTTTAAAGTGCGGGAGGGCAACTCCATCGGCGTGACCGTTACTCTGCGCGGGGACCGCATGTACGAGTTCCTCGATCGGCTCGTGAACGCCGCGCTCCCCCGCATCCGCGACTTTCAGGGCGTGCCCGCCGACGCTTTTGATGGTCGCGGCAACTACAGCCTGGGCCTCCGGGAGCAGACCATCTTCCCGGAGATCGAATACGACAAGGTGGATCGCATCCGCGGGATGCAGATCACCGTGGTGACGACGGCCCGCACGGATGAGGAAGGCAAACGCCTTCTCCAACTGTTCGGGATGCCGTTCAGCAGGAACTAGGAGCACAGGGTGGCGAAGACATCGCAAATCGTTAAGTCGAAACGCACGCCCAAGTTCAGCAGCCGGCAGAAATCCCGTTGCAGGCTGTGCGGACGGCCGCGGGCATACATCCGGCTGTTCGCGATGTGCCGCATCTGCTTCCGGGAGCGTGCGCTTAGAGGGCAGCTACCCGGCGTTCAGAAATCTAGCTGGTAGGAGACGGGGGAACGACCATGTCCATGACCGATCCGATTGCGGACATGCTCACACGCATCCGAAACGCTGTTTCGGCCAAGCATGAGAGCGTTAGCATGCCCTCCTCCAAGGTGAAGATCGCCATCGCCAGCGTGCTCAAAGAGGAAGGCTTCATCCGGGATTACGAAGTGGAGGAGGAGGAGAACCGGCGCGTCCTGCGCGTCAAGCTCAGCTACTCCATGCAGCCGCAGCGCAGCACCGTGCTCAACGGCCTGCAGCGCGTCTCCAAGCCGGGGCTGCGCGTGTACGTCCAGCGCGGGGAAATCCCCCGGGTGTACGGTGGACTCGGCATCGCTATCATTTCCACGCCGCAGGGCGTTATGACGGGCAAGCAGGCCTGGAGCCGCCGTGTCGGCGGCGAGATCCTGTGCTACGCGTGGTAAGGGGGAAAGAGTAATGTCACGAATCGGCTCCTTGCCCGTTCCCGTTCCCGCCTCCGTGAACATCGAGCTTCTCGGCAACGGGCGGGTGCGCGTATCGGGGAACGGCAAACAGCTGGAGCAGGACCTTCCGCAAGCGATAGTCATCGAGCTGCAGGACGGCGTGGCGAATGTTCGCCGCCCCGGGGACAGCCCGTCGCACCGCTCCCTGCATGGGCTGACCCGCACCCTGCTGGCCAACATGGTCATCGGTGTTTCCGAAGGGTTCACTAAGTCCCTGGAGATCCAGGGCGTCGGCTATCGCGCCCAGAAGGACGGCGAAGTGCTTGCTCTCCAGCTCGGGTTCTCTCACCCGGTGCGCGTGGCGCCGCCGGCGGGCATTAGCTTTGAGGTGGATGGTCAGCGTGTCCACGTCCGCGGTGCGGACAAGCAGCAGGTCGGCCAGGTGGCCGCAGACCTGCGCGCGCTGCGCCCGCCGGAGCCCTACAAGGGCAAAGGTGTGCGCTACCTGGGTGAGCAGGTACGCCGCAAGGCCGGCAAGGCCGGGAAGGGCGGACGGTAGTGAAGGGTAACAAAACAGCGCATGCCGCCCGTATCCGGCGCCACATCCGCGTGCGCAAGCGCGTGGAGGGCACCCCGGAACGGCCGCGGCTGGCCGTGTTTCGCAGCATCAGCCACATCTACGCCCAGGTCATCGATGACCGCGGGCGGCGCACGTTGGTGGCCGCGTCCGATGTGGAAGCGGACCTGCGCAAGGCGGCGAAGGGCAAGCGAAAAACGGACATGGCCGTGGAAGTGGGCAAGCTCGTGGCCCAGCGGGCGAAAGCCGCCGGCGTCACGAGCGTGGTGTTCGACCGCGGTGGATTCAGGTATCACGGCCGGGTGCGGGCGCTCGCGGATGCGGCGCGCGAATCCGGGCTGGAGTTCTAGGATGGGGCGATGGTAACGGCACGAGGACGAGGCGGATTTGGCGACCGGGACCGGGGTGACCGCGGCTCCGAGTTCCAGGAAAAGGTCGTGTACATCAATCGCGTGTCCAAAGTAGTGAAGGGCGGGCGCCGGTTCAGCTTCAGCGCGCTCGTCGTCGTGGGCGATGGCAAGGGCAGCGTCGGCGCCGGCATGGGCAAGGCGAACGAGGTGCCGGAAGCGATCCGCAAGGCATCGACCATTGCCCGCAAGAACCTGGTTCGTGTTCCGATGATCGGCACCACGCTGCCTCACCCGGTTTTGGTCCAATTCGGCGCGGCCAAGGTGCTGCTGAAGCCCGCCTCCCCCGGTACCGGCGTCATCGCCGGCGGCGGCGTGCGGGCCGTGCTGGAAGTGGCGGGAGTCCGCGACGTCCTGGCGAAATCGCTCGGCAGCAACAACCCGATCAACGTCGTCCGCGCCGCCATGAAGGGACTGGGGCAGATGCGAGAGCCGAACGCGGAGCGGGAACGACGTCGTGCCGCCCAGCTGGCGCCGGAACCGCAGCGGCCGCGCCGGAGCGAGCCGCGTCCGCGCCCCGCCGTTGTGGCGGAGGCCCCGGTGGCCTCGGTGGCGGAAGCGCCGGCAATCATGGAGACGCCGAGCGCGATGGAGAGCGGCGATGAGTGACCGGCTGCGCATCACCTGGAAGCGGAGCTTCATCGGCCAGCGGGAGGACCACCGCCGCACCATCCGCGCCCTTGGCCTGCACCGCCTAGGCCAGACCGTGGAGCAGGACGATTCTCCCTCCATCCGGGGCATGGTGTACAAGGTACGGCACCTTGTTGTCGTCGAAGGCGGAAGCGAGAAGTAACGGCTCCCCCTAAAAGGGGGATGAGGACGGACAATACCATGCAAGCACATCAACTACGCCCCGCCAGGGGCGCGACACACTCCCGCAAACGGATCGGCCGGGGCGACGCCACCGGGCAGGGCACCTACGCGGGCAAAGGGATCAAGGGGCAGAAGGCCCGCAGCGGCAACGACCTGCGCATCGGATTTGAAGGTGGTCAGCTCCCCCTCATCAAGCGCATGGGCCGTAAGCGGGGCTTCACCAACATCTTCCGCGTTGAATACCAGCCGGTGAACCTGGGCCGCCTGGCCGCATTCGCCGCGAAAGCGGAAGTTTCTCCGGACGCCCTGCGTCAGGCCGGGATTCTCAAGCACCTGCGCCAGCCCGTGAAGATCCTGGGCAACGGCGAGATCGATCGGCCGTTGACGGTGCGGGCGCACCGCTTCTCCACGGAAGCGCGGCGCAAGATCGAGGCCGCAGGCGGCACGGTAGAGGAGATCACGGATGCAGGCAGCCGCTAGGCCCGGGCGGTCATCGCCGAACCTGCTCACCGCCCTGGTGGACGCGTTTCAGCAGCCCGATGTCCGGGCAAAGCTGCTGTTCACCATCGCCATGCTGGCCATCTTTCGCTTCATCGCCCACGTGCCCGTGCCCGATGTCAATCCGGACGCCCTCGCCCAGGTATTCGATAACAACGCCGCCCTGGGTTTCCTCGACATCTTCAGTGGCGGCGCCTTACGCAACCTGAGCATCGCCGCCATGGGCGTCTACCCCTACGTCAGCGCCTCCATCATCATGCAGCTGCTTACTCCGGTGATCCCGCGCCTGCAAGCGCTGCAGGAAGAAGGGGAGCAGGGCCGCAACAAGGTCCAGCTCTACACGCGCTGGCTCACCGTGCCGCTCGCCTTGATCCAGGGCTACGCCCAGCTCGTCATCCTCGAGCAAGCCGGCGCCATCGAGGGCATCGGGTTTGGCGGCGGCAACGCCCTGCCCACCGCTTCCACGCTGTTCGCCATGACCGCAGGCACAATGTTCCTGGTCTGGCTGGGTGAGCTGATCACGGAGCGCGGCATCGGCAACGGCCTTTCCATCATCATCTTCGGCGGCATCGTGGCCAGCTTCCCCAGCCTGATGGGGAAGGTCGCCAACTCCAGCGTCAGCTTCTTCGGGATCGGCATCATTATCATCCTCGCCGTCGTCATGATCGCCTCCATCGTTCATGTGCAGGAAGCACAGCGGCGCATACCGGTGCAGTACGCGCGGGGGATGTTCCGCGGCGGGAGGATGTACCGCCAATCCGGGCAGAGCTTCATCCCGCTGAAGGTCAATTCCGCCGGGATGATCCCGCTCATCTTCGCCTTCTCCATCATGATCTTCCCCGCTACCGCCGCTCAGTACTTCCAGGCCTCCGATACGGGATGGGTGAGCAGCTTCTTCGGCGTCGTCGCCGATGTCTTCAGCCCCCTCAACCCGATCTACTGGGGCGCCGTGTTCCTGATGGTCATGGGCTTCACCTTCTTCTACGCCATGGTGATGTTCCAGCAGCAGAACCTGGCGGAGAATTTGCAGAAGCAAAGCGGATTCATTCCCGGCATCCGCCCCGGCCGGCCGACGCAGGAGTACATTACCCGCGTGCTCACCCGAATCACCTGGGGCGGAGCCATCTTCCTTGGGATCATGGCGGTGATACCGTACCTGGCCACCCGCCTGACCGATGTCAACGCCCTCACCATCAGCAGCACCGGGCTGCTCATCGTCGTCGGCGTGGTGCTGGATACGATGCGCCAGCTGGAAGCGCAGCTGCTGATGCGTAACTACGAGGGGTTCATCAAGTGACCATGGCTAGGACAAACACCGTCATCGTGTTGCTGGGGCCGCCCGGAGCAGGTAAGGGGACGCAGGCCGACCGCATCAAGCGGGAGATCGGCCTGACGCACGTCTCCACGGGCGATATGTTCCGCGATGAGGTAGCCCGCGGCACCGAGCTTGGCCTGAAGGCGAAAGCCTACATGGACCGCGGCGACCTGGTGCCGGATGAGGTGACGATTGGGATGCTGCTGGGCCGTCTCGCGCAACAGCAGGGCGGCATCCTCCTCGATGGCTTCCCCCGCACGCTGGAGCAGGCGAAGGCGCTCGATCGGGCGCTGGAGGAACGCGGCAGCGCTGTTGACCGCGTGCTTGCCATCGCCGTTCCGGATGATGAGCTGCTCTCCCGGCTCTCCGGGCGCTGGCTCTGCCGGAACTGCGGCGCCGTCTACCACGAGAAGAACCAGCCGCCCAAACAGGCCGGCAAGTGCGACGCCTGTGGCGGGGAGCTCTACCAGCGCGACGATGACAAGCGGGAAGCGGCGGTCCGCCGGCTGGAACGCCAACGCCCGCCGGACGCGCTCATCGGCCACTACCGCAGCCAGGGGAAGCTGGTGGAGGTGGATGGACAACGTTCCGTTGACGCTGTTGGCGATGACCTTATCGCGGCGTTACGGTAAGGGGCTGCGCTTGAACGGAGAATCAGGTATAGTAGGAAGTTGCGGCGCATGGCGATTGAGCTAAAGTCGCCGGAGGAAATCGAAATCATGCGGGAGGCCGGGCGCATCGTTGCCCAGGTCCTCCGTATGCTCGTGGCCGCGGTACGGCCGGGGGTCGTGGAGCGGGATCTGGACGAAATTGTGCGGCGGGAATACAAGGCGCGGGGAGCTACCCCCACCTTCCTCGGCTATCACGGTTACCCCGCCACCGTCTGCGTCTCCATCAACGATGAGATCGTGCACGGGATCCCCGGAGACCGGGTCATCCGTGAGGGCGATATCGTCAGCCTCGATCTGGGGGCGACCTATCGCGGCTTCGTCGGTGACAGCGCCATCACCGTCGGAGCGGGCGAGGTGAGCGAAGAGAAGGACCGGCTGATTCGGGTCACCGAAGAGAGCCTGTGGAAGGGCATCGAAGCGGCGCGGCCGGGCGCCCGCATGGGGGACGTCTCCTGGGCGATCCAAGAGCATGCGGAGCAGAACGGATTCAGCGTCGTGCGGGAGTATGTGGGGCACGGCATCGGCCGGGCCATGCATGAGGAACCCCAGGTCCCCAACTTTGGCGCTCCCCACAAGGGGCTGGAGCTACGGGAAGGGATGGTGCTGGCGCTTGAGCCGATGCTCAACACCGGTGATTGGCGGACGAAACGGGACGATGATAACTGGACCGTCCGCACGGCCGATGGCGGCCTTTCGGCACACTTTGAGCACACCATCGCCATTACAAAGGATGGCCCGGTAGTGCTCACACTGCCCTAGGAGGTGGTATGGCAAAGAAAGCACGCACAGCAATGGCAACCGCGACAGCGGAGCGCGGACCGCGCCTGGCCAAGAAGGACGTCATCGAGGTTGAGGGCGTCGTCAAAGATCCACTCCCCAACGCCATGTTTAACGTAGAACTCGCGAACGGGCACGAGGTCTTGGCGCACATCTCCGGCAAGATTCGGATGCACTTCATCAAGATCCTGCCCGGAGACCGCGTGCTGGTTGAGCTTTCGCCATACGATCTGACCCGGGGTCGGGTGACCTACCGGTTCAAGTAAACAGGGAGACGAACAATGCGGGTACGAGCTTCAGTTCGGCCACGCTGCGAGAAATGCAAGGTCATTCGCCGTCACGGTAAGGTGATGGTGATCTGCGAAACCCCCAAGCACAAGCAGCGGCAGGGCTAGAAACAGGCGGAGGGACGTCATGGCACGTATAGGCACCGTGGATATTCCCAATGAAAAGCGGGTGGAAATTGGCCTGACCTACATCTACGGCATCGGGCCAACGCGCAGCAAGGAGATTCTCTCCGCGGCGCGTGTTAGTCCCGATACGCGGGTGAAGGACCTCTCCCCGGAGGAAACCGCCCGCCTGCGCGAGATGATCGACCGCACCTACGTGGTGGAGGGCGACCTGCGCCGGGAAGTGCGGCAAAACGTGCAGCGCCTGATCGAAATCGGCTCCTACCGCGGGCTCCGGCACCGCCGCGGCCTGCCGGTGCACGGTCAGCGCACTAAGACCAACGCCCGTACCAAACGCGGCTCCCGTAGGACCGTGGCCGGCAAGCGCAAGGCCGCCAAGAAGTAAGTGAACACCGCGTCAGGCGGAGGAGAACAACGTGGCAGACCGACCAGCAGCACGCGGACGCAAGCGCGAGAAGAAATCCGTGCCCCGGGGCAAGGCCTATATTCGGTCAACCTTCAACAACACCCTGATCACCCTGACCGATCCCAACGGCAACGTCCTGTCCTGGGGCAGCTCCGGCTCATCCGGGTTCAAAGGCTCTCGCAAAAGCACGCCCTACGCGGCCCAGCTCGCGGCAGAGAACGCCGCCCGCAAGAGCATGGAGCACGGGCTGCGTGAGATAGAGGTGCTGGTGCGCGGCCCCGGCTCCGGGCGGGAGGCCGCCATCCGCGCCCTCCAGGCCAGCGGACTGAACGTGCTCAGCATTCGCGATGTCACCCCCATCCCCCACAACGGCGTTCGGCCACCGAAACGACGGCGCGTCTAGCGGACGACGGAGAGGAAAGCAATGGCTCGATACACGGGAGCGGTATGTCGGCTCTGCCGTCGTCACGGCGAGAAGTTGATGCTCAAAGGCGATAAATGCGTGACGAACTGCGTGTTTGATAAGCGGCCCCTGCCGCCCGGCATGCGCTCAACCCGTCGGCGCAAGGTATCCGACCGCGGAGTTCAGCTTCGGGAGAAGCAGCGGGCGCGCAACATCTACGGCCTGCTTGAGCGCCAATTTCGCGGGTACTATGAGGAAGCGGTGCACCACCCGGGCGTCACGGGCGATAACCTGCTGCGCATCCTGGAGTCCCGGCTGGATAACGTGGTCTATCGGCTGGGCTGGGGAGACTCCCGCAACCAGGCCCGCCAGGTTGTCCGGCACGGCCACATCACCATGAACGGGCGCAAGACCAACATTCCCTCCGCCCGCGTGAAAGAGGGCGACATCATCGCCTGGTCCGACCGCGGCCAGCGGAGCGAATACTTCCCCATGGTCAAAGAGCGCGTGAGCGGCAAGTCGATCGTGTCTTGGCTTAGCATGGATATGACCGCCATGACCGGCCGCGTGCTCACTGAGGTAAACCCGGCGGAAGCGGAAACATTGTTCGACCCCGCCGTCATCGTTGAATACTACTCGCGTTAACGCCTGACAGCGGTCAGCCAGAAAAGACCCGCGGGCGGAACGCGCGGTAAACGCGCGCAACACGCATCGGCGCTACACCCAAGGAGGGTGGTTTCGTTGACATCGCAAGAAATGCCACAGATCACGATCGAGGAAAGCACCGACGCCTACGTGCGTGTCGTCGCTGAACCGCTCGAGGCCGGATTTGGGACGACGATCGGCAACGCGCTCCGGCGCATCCTGCTCGGCTCCCTGCCGGGCGCCGCCGTGACCTCCGTTCGCATCGACCAGGTCCAGCATGAGTTCTCCACCGTCGCGCACATGAAAGAGGACACCACGGAGTTCCTCCTCAACATAAAGGACATCCGCCTGCGTGGCCTGTCCGACCGCCCGGGCAAGCTCTACCTGGAGGCAAGCGGGGCCGGCGATATACGCGCCTCCGCCATCCAGACCACGGCTGATTACGAAATCGTGAACCCGGACCTGCTCCTCGCCACCCTCGATTCTGCGGATGCGCGGCTTACCGTCGAGCTGAATGTCGACCGTGGCCAGGGGTACGTCCCTGCCGATTACGCCAACGGCCTGCCCATCGGCGTCATCCCCGTGGACGCCATCTTCACCCCCGTCCGCAAGGTGAATTACAAGGTGGCCCACACCCGTGTTGGCCAGATGACGAACTACGACCGGCTGGAGATGGAAGTGTGGACCGATGGTACGCTTACCGGCATCGACGCCGTGAGCCAGAGCGCCGATATCCTCATCGATCACCTTTCGCTGTTCAGCCGGCTCGGCCGGCCCCAGCTTGTGGCCGGTGCGGAGCGCGGCCTCGGCGCCCCGCTGCTGCCGGACCGCTACAACGTGCCCATTGAAGAACTCGGCCTCTCCGTGCGGGCGTACAACTGCCTGAAGCGGAGCAGCCTGATGACCGTCGGCCAGGTCCTGGAGAAGACGGAGGATGAGCTCCTCAAGCTCCGTAACTTCGGCCAGAAGTCCTACGATGAGCTGAAGGTTAAGCTGGTGGAGCACGGCTTCCTCCGGCAGGAAGCGCTTCAGCACGTGGAGCCCAACGCTCCCCTGATGGATGAAGTGGAAAAGGGCGCCGAGGGGCCTGCTGCGGCGGAGCGTCCGGCAAGCCGCTGGCGGGGCAACCCAGACGGAGCGGACGAGGAAGATGAGGGGCTCGGATCACTGGGCGCCGCGCTCATTGAAGCGCTGCGCGAGGCCGGTGGCCCGGGCGATGGTGCCGGCGACGGCAAATAGCCGCGCCGGGACGGAACGGAGGACGCGATGAGGCACAAGGTAGACGGCCGCAAGTTCGACCGCCCCACCGGTCATCGCATGGCCATGTATCGAAATCTGGTGCGCTCCCTCATTGAGCATGAGCGCATCGTCACCACGGAAGCGAAGGCTAAGGAATCGCGCCGCTTTGCCGAACGCATGATCACGCTCGGCCGTGAGGGCACGCTCCAGGCGCGGCGGCAGGCACTCAAATTCATCACGGAGGAGTCCGTGGTGAAGAAGGTGTTCGATGAGCTGGGCCCGCACTACAAGACGCGCCCCGGCGGCTACACCCGAATAATCAAACTAGGCCCACGCACGGGCGATAACGCGCCCATGGCCCTCCTTGAGCTGGTCGATCGCGTCGTGCACGAGCGGCCGGTTGTGCCTGCTCGCGGCAGGAACGACGTCGGATGACAACGCGTCGCATCGGCCTGCTGGTGGAGTATGAAGGCGCCGCTTACCACGGCTCCCAGCGGCAGCCGCGGCAGGACACCATTGAAGGGCGCGTGGGGGAGGCCGTGCGCGCCCTTACTGGGGAGACGGCGCAGGTCGTTTCCCAGGGCCGCACCGATGCCGGGGCCCACGCCCGCGGCCAGGTGATGGCGTTCGACACGGACAACGCGCGGTTGCCGGCAACGGCGATCGCGGCCGGCCTCAACCGCTACCTGCCGCAAGACATCGCCGTGCGGGCGGTGGCGGAGCTGCCCGCGGGATTCGATGTGCGCCGCCAGGCGTGGTCGCGGGTGTACCGTTACGTCCTGCGGCTGGGCGCGCCATCGCCCCTGACCCGGCGCACGGTCTGGGACTACGAGGGAGAGCTCGATATCGCCGCCATGCGCACCGCCGCCGCGACGCTGGTGGGCGAACACGATTTCGCCGCGTTCGCCGGGCGGCCAGACACGCCGACGAACACCGTGCGTCGCATGCGCCGGGCTACGGTGCATCGCTGGCGAAAGCTGGTGAGCTTCACGTTTGAAGCCACCGCGTTCCTGCCCCACCAGGTGCGCCGCACCGTAGGGGCGCTGGTGGAGGTCGGAGCGGGCCGGATAGACGGAGCCGCGTTCCGGGCGCTCCTGGAAGAGAAAACGTTTGCGCTGGCGGGGCCGCCCGCGCCGCCACAGGGGCTCTACCTCTGGCGGGTGCGGTATAACCCGCCGCTATTCGGGGGAATGGGATGAATGGCATGAAGACCTATAGCCTGAAAGCCGGGGAGATTATCAAGGCCTGGCACATCCTGGACGCTGAGAACGTGCCGCTGGGCCGGCTCGCCACCCGCGCCGCCGTCCTCCTGCGCGGCAAGCACAAGCCGACCTACAGCCCGCACCTGGACATGGGCGACTTCGTCGTCGTGGTCAATGCGGAGAAGGTCAAGCTCTCCGGGAATGAGGTCGACAAGAAATACTATCGACACTCTGGCTTTCCCGGCGGGCTACACACGCGCACCTTCCGCGAGCTCCAGGACCGGTTCCCCACGCGAATCGTGGAGTTCGCCGTAAAGGGCATGCTGCCGCACAACCGGCTGGGCGCGCAGGTTCTAGGACACCTCAAGGTGTACGCCGGCCCGGCGCACCCGCACGAGGCGCAGATGCGCGCGGGGACCGGCGCCCGTGCCCTCAAGCGGGCGGAAGTGGTCGCTGCCGCACCGAAGGCGGCCCGCCGCGCGCCCGCGCCCAGGGCAGCGCCCGTCGCTGTAGCCGCCGCTGCGCCCGCTCGCCCGAAGGCGGCTCCGAAGGCCGCCGCCCCCGCCGCCCCCGCCGCAAGGAAACCGGCGTCGAAAGCCAAAGCGGAGCCCAAAACTCCCGCCCGGCGCGCGCCCGCCAAAAAGGCCGCGCCCAAAAATGAAGGAAGCGCGTCATGACCCAGCAGCACTACTACTACGGGCTCGGCCGCCGCAAGACCGCCGTCGCCAGGATCCGGCTCTACCCGGGGACAGGGACGGTCGTGGTGAACGGCAAGCCGTTCGAGACGGTCTTTCCCCGTTCCACCCACCGCATGCAGATCGAGCAGCCGCTGAAGGTGACGGAGAACGTGGGCAAATTCAACGTGCAGGCGGTCGTCTCCGGCGGCGGCATCTCCGGCTGGGCCGGAGCCATGTCGCACGGTATCGCCCGGGCGCTGCTTGAGCTGCAGGAGGGCTACCGCAGCACGCTCCGCCGCCACGGCCTGCTCACCCGCGATTCCCGGATGAAGGAACGCAAGAAGCCGGGTCTCAAGCGGGCGCGCAAGGCCAAGCAGTACACCAAGCGCTAGCGTTCTCCCCATGGAACGAACGAGAGGAGGAAGGCGGAGCCGTTGCTTCGCCTTCCTTCGTGAGCGCGAGCCGCGTGGTACACTCAGCGCGTGAAGGCCGTTGTGCTCGTCGGCGGTGAAGGAACGCGGCTGCGCCCGCTGACATTCAGCCGGCACAAGTCGCTTGTTCCCGTGCTTGGCCGCCCCCTGCTCCACCACGTGCTGGCCCACCTATCCCGGCACGGCTTCGACGAGATCGTGCTGGCGGTGAGCCACCGCAGAGATGACGTTATCGCCGCTATTGGCGATGGCGCGGCCCTCGGCGTTCGCGTCGCCTATGCCGATGAGCCGGAGCCGCTTGGCTCCGCCGGGGCCATCCGCAATGTCGCGGCGCTGCTAGAGGGGCGGACGTTCCTCGTGGTCAATGGCGATATCCTCACTGGCATCGACCTCACGGCCATGCTGGCCCATCACCGCCGACACAAGGCGCTGGTCACCATCGCCCTCACGCCGGTGGATGATCCCATAAGCTACGGCGTTGTGGCGCTGGATGAGCAGGACCGTATCCTCCGCTTCGTGGAGAAGGCCGCCCCGGGGACCGCGCCCAGCTCCTGGGCCAACGCCGGCTTCTGGCTGTTCGAGCCGGCCGCCCTCGACCGCATCCCGGCCGGCCGCTCCATGGTGGAGACCGGGCTGTTCCCGGATCTGGCCGCGGCGGGGGAGCAGTTCATCGGCTATCGTTCCCATGCCCACTGGATCGATGCCGGCACGCCGGAACGCTACCTGCGCGCCAATCTCGATGCGTTGCACGGGGCCAGCGTGAGCGGGGAGGGCGTGCTGGTGCATCCCACAGCCCATATCTCCGCGGTGTGCCTTGGGGATGGGTGTGAGGTCGGCGAGGGGGCGGAGGTGGCCGAGAGCGTGCTGTGGGAGCGGGTGCGCGTGGGCCGGGACGCTCGCGTGCGCTCCAGCGTTCTTGCCGATGGCGTTACGATTGGTGAGGGAGCGGAGTTGGAGGGCGCGGTGCTGGGCCGCGGCGTCGCCATCGGACCGGGAGCGCATCCGGCGCCGGGCCTGTCGCTGAATCCGGGAGAACGTTATCCGGCCGCTGAAGCGGCTGGGGAGGCTGTATGACCGCGAACCCGATCAAGTTTGGCACGGACGGCTGGCGCGCCATCATCGCGGAGGACTACACATTCGCCAACGTCCGCGCTTGCATGGAAAGCGTCTGCCGCTATCTGGAATCGCGTGACCTGGCGAAGCGCGGTGTCGTCATCGGCTGGGACACCCGCTTCGCCTCCGAGGCGTTTGCGGAGGCGTGCGCGGAGGTGGCGGCGGGCCACGGCATCGTCGCTTACCTCACCGACCGCCCGACGCCGACGCCGGTGGTGAGCTACGCGCTCCTCGACAAGGGCGCTGGCGGCGCCGCCGTGATCACCTCCAGCCATAACCCCGCCTCATGGAACGGCTTCAAGTACAAGCCGGAGTACGCGGGCAGCGCCTCACCGGAGGTGATTGCGGCGCTGGAAGCCCCCCTCGATGACATCGTGGCGAAGGGCGATGTTCGTCGCCGCGATCTGGCGGACGCCGAGGCTGCCGGCTTGGTCCGGCGATTTGATCCGCGCCCAGCCTACCGGGCACAGCTGGACCGTCTCATCGACCTCGACGGTATCCGCAAGGCGGGGCTGAACGTCGCCGTAGACTCTATGTACGGTGCCGGAGCGGGCTGGTTCGGCTCCGTGCTGGAGGGCGGGACCACCCACGTTAGCGAGCTGCATGCCGAGCGCAACCCGGCCTTCCCGGGTATCGGCGCGCCGGAGCCAATTGCCCGCAACCTGAGCGCGCTCGCCGAGGCGGTGGTCCGCACGGGGGCTGATGTCGGTCTCGCAACCGATGGCGACGCCGATCGTCTCGGGGTTTACGACGAGCGGGGGGACTTCATGAACCAGCTCCAGGTGTTCGCCCTGCTCACGTACTACCTGTTGGAGGTTCGCGGGGAACGTGGCCCCATCGTCAAGTCCATCACCACAACCCAGATGGTGAACCGTCTGGGCGAGCTCTACGGCGTGCCCGTGCACGAGACTCCGGTCGGGTTCAAGTTCCTCGGCCCTAAGATGATGGAGACTGATGCCCTGATCGGTGGCGAGGAAAGCGGCGGCTACGGCTTCCGCGGCCACGTGCCGGAGCGCGATGGCGTCCTTGCCGGGCTGTACTTCCTGGACCTCCTCGCCCGCACCGGAAGCAAGCCGTCCCAGCTCCTGGCTGATCTCTGCGCCAAGGTCGGTCACCACTACTACGACCGCCTGGACATCCGCCTTGACCCGGCCGGGCGGGAAGCGGTCCGCGAGCGTGTGGAGCGCGCCGAGCCCAAGGCGCTGGCGGGGGTGCCCGTGATCTCGCGCGACACGACGGACGGCTACCGCTATCTGCTGGAGGGCGGCGGCTGGGTGCTGCTGCGCTTCTCCGGTACGGAGCCGCTTATGCGTATCTATACTGAGGTGACGGACGAGGCGCTGGTGCCGAAGCTGCTGCGCGCCGGCCAGGAGCTGGCCGGTGTCGGCTGATGGGAATGCCATGAATGAACGAGAAGCGCTGCTGGATGACCTCGCCGGGTTGCCCTCCCGCGACCCCGACGACATGCGGGGTCGCATCCATGAGTTTCCGGAGCAGGTGGAGGAAGCCTGGCGGCAGGCGGCCGCGGTGGATGTGCCCCGCGACTACCGGGAGATCGACCGCATCGTCGTGTTCGCTATGGGCGGCTCCGCCATCGGCGCGGACCTGCTGCGGGGGCTGCTTCTGCCGGAGATCCGGGTGCCGCTGCTGGTAGTGCGCGGCTACGACGCCCCCGCCTACGTTGATAAGCGTACCCTGGCCATCGCGTCCAGCTACAGCGGCGGCACGGAAGAGACGCTGACCGCCTTCGGGCAGGCGATCGAGCGTGGGGCGAAGCCGATGGTGTTCACCACGGGCGGCCCCCTGCTTCAGCAGGCGCGGGA
>SHXV01000023.1 GCA_009693105.1 Dehalococcoidia bacterium | reverse complement strand
TTCTCCCGCGTGGTGATGTGGCCGCGATTGATGGCGGTGTAGTCCCGGGCGATGCGGCCCAGGGCGTCCATCTGGTCCGCGGTGACGATGCCGCCGCAGAGCTTGATCCGCATCATCTGGTTATCGGGCTGGCGCTGGCCGTAGACGCCACGGGTGAGGCGCCAGGCGCGGAATGCGTTCGGCTCAAGGTCACCATCACGGAAGCGCTGGGCGTTCCCGGCGAACTCCGGTATCTCTTCCTGGACAACAGGGAGCAGATAGCCAGGCTTGATCTCGGATGGCGCCAGTGGGCGGGCCTTATCGGTCGTGGCCATAGTGGGATCCTCCCTCCCGTCGGTACAGGCTGCGATTGTAGATTAATCCGGTCAGGTTAGTCAAGAACAGGCTTCGCTTATTGGAAGTCATCCGCCGCTTGACCAATCGATCATCATCACATCGATCTCCGCACCGGGCTCGACGACGTCAACATCGGCAGGGATGACGGCGAGCGCGTTGGCGAACGCCATGGACGTGAGGATGCCGGACCCCTGTGGTCCGCTGAGCCGGGCCACCCAGCGCCCGTTCTCCTGCTCCACCCGGCAGCGGGCAAAGAACGTGCGCGGGTCGTCCCGATTGACGATGCGGTCCTGCGTGATCGCGCGCAGGCGGGGGCGCTCCCACCCGGCTTTGCCCATCATGCGGAAGATGGCGGGCCGGCCAAAGAGCTCGAACGCCACCATCGAGCTTACCGGGTTGCCCGGCAGGCCGATGTGGGGGATGCGACGGCGCTCGCCGGGGAACGAACCAAAGGCGAGCGGCTTGCCGGGCTTCATCGCCACCGTCCAGAACGCGACCTCGCCCTCCTTCGCCAGCACGTCCTTGACGATGTCATAGTCGCCGCGGGAGACGCCGGCGGAGGTAACCAGCATGTCTGCGTCCAGCCCCCGGCGGAGTTTGGACGTGAGGTCTTCGATCGTGTCGCGGGCGATGCCCAGCAGCGTGGGCACGCCGCCGTAGCCCCGCACCAGCGCGGCGATGCTGCTGGCGTTGCTATCGTAGATCTGGCCGGGCTTGAGCGGCTGCCCGGGCGGGACGACCTCATCGCCTGTGGAGAGGATGGCGACGATGGGCCGGCGGATGACGCGCGCCGTGGCCTGCCCCAGCGATGCGAGGACGCCCGCCTCGGCGGGACGAATGACATCGCCGGCGCGCAGGATCACCGCGCCCGCCCGCACGTCCTCCCCCCGGCGGCGGATGTTAGCGCCGGGGGCCGCTACTTTATCGATCCGGACCTGCGCCGGTAGGGGGCCATTGCTGCCGGGAGGGCGCAGGGCCGATTCATCGGTCTCCTCAAAGGGGACAACGCTGTCTGCTCCCGGCGGGATGGGGGCGCCGGTCATGATACGCAGTGCGCTCCCCGGCGGCAGGGGCGTGTGCGTAACGTAGCCCGCCGCCAGTTCACCCGTGACGCGAAGGGTCCGGGGCGTTTGCGGGGAAGCGCCTGCGGTATCGCCGGCATGGACGGCGTAGCCGTCCATAGACGTGTTATCCAGCGGGGGGATATCGAACCGGCCGACGACGTCCTCCGCCAGGGCCTGGCCCAGGGCATCGAGCAGGGGGCGGTCCTCCGCCTCCAGCCGCTCCACGTGGGCGAGGATGCGCTCCCGTGCTTCCTCGATGCTGATCATTGGTGGACTAGCCCAGGGACACGGAGAGGCAGGTGTTGGTCTTGGTGACCCCCTCCACGCGCTGGATGCCCTGGGTGATACAGCGCCCCAGCCTATCCAGATCGTCCGCCTCCAGCCGGACGATCACGTCGTAGGGGCCGGTCACCGTATCGACGGAGAGAACGCGGGCGTCCGGGTGCTTGAGCGCGAGGATGGACTCGCCGACCCGCTGGGCGGTGCCCACCGCCGCTTCGATGAGGATGTAACCGTGAATGCTCATGGAGAATTCTCCTTTGGCTGACTGTGCCACATGCGGTAGTTTACCGCACCGTGGAAGGGGCGGAACGAAACCGCCGGAATATCCGGCGGCCTCGTCGCTCTTTGTGATAGGTTTATGCGCAGATCATGGCCGTGGCCGCTCACGGGCACGGAGCCAGGTCTAGTGGAGGTGGAGCGTGGAAGACTTCTTCGGCTGGCTTGCCCGCGAAGAGTGGCTGGGCATTCTGCGCATCGGCGTTGGCCTGTGGTGGCTGGAGAGCGTCCGGCACAAGGACCTCCCCAAGTTCATCCGGGGCGGATCGATGGGGTGGGTGGAATCGCTTACGGTCGATCATCCTCTGCCGTGGTTCGCTGCAATGATCCGCAAAACGGCGCTGACCAGTCCGCGCCGGCGTCTCGTCGCATCATGGCTGGTGCTGGCGGGCGAGTTCGGCGCGGGCGTCAGCCTGACGCTGGGCCTGCTGACCCCGGCGGGCGCGATCCTGGGGCTGTTCCTCAACCTCAATTATCTGCTGCTGGCCGGGCTGAAGGATCAAGGCGAGCAGGGTCAGAACTTGATGATGATCCTGTGTGAGCTCGTTATTCTGGGCTCCGGCGCCGGCCTCATCTGGGGGTTGGACGCGCGCATTTTCTGATCGGTCCGATCTCAGGGTTTCTCCGGTTTGCCCCAGTCTCCGGCGCGCTGCTATACTCGCAGTCTGCGCGCCGGAATAGACCGGCGCGGGGAGGCGTGATGGTCGCGTACGATCCGGTTACGGGTGGTCCTCTGGAAGGGGAGATCGAGCTGCGGGGCAGCGCTGTCGGAGATGTGTGCGCCCACGAGGTGGAGATCGAGCAGGGCGCGGTCTTTGCGGTTCGCGCCGATCAGGTGAAGATGGATCGCAGCGCATCGGTGCTGGTAGCGGCCCATAAAGTGGAGGCGCAGGACGTGCGCACGGTCCTGCTGCTGACGCCCCGCCTGCGCGGAAACGTCACGGCGCTGATCGACCTGCGCACGGCCGTCGCCATCGGTGCGGGATTCTTCCTGGCCCGGGCGGCGCTCCGGTTGGCCGCCGGCGCCACGCGCTGGCTGGTTCCGGGGCGGCGACGCTCAAAGTAAGATCACGTACGGGCTGCGAAGCTCGTGATAACGAAGGAGTGACCAAATGGCTGCTGTTACGCTGAGCGCCGCTCCCCGCCAGATGCTGGGGAAGAAGGCGCGTTTTCTCCGCCGGGCGGGGTTGCTGCCCGCCAACATCTTTGGGCTGGGACAGGAATCGCAATCGGTCCAGGTGCAGGATCACGATCTGCGGGAGCTGTTACGCCACGGTGGCCGTAACCAGCTCATCGACCTGACCGTCGAGGGCGAGAAGACGCCCGTATCGGCGATGATCCGCGGTGTTCAGCGGAACCCGGTCTCCCGGCAATTGATGCACGTCGATTTCATCCGGGTGTCCCTGACCACGGCCATCAACGCGTCGGTGCCGCTGGTCTTCGTGGGGGAATCGCTGGGGGTGAAGATGTTTGGCGGGGTGCTGGTGCACAACATGGATTCGGTGCAGGTGCGGGCGCTGCCGGCGAACATGCCCCAGCACGTCGAGGTCGATATAAGCGTGCTGGCGGAACTGGACCAGACGCTGCACGTGCGCGATCTTTCCGCCGGGAGTGACGTTGAGATCGTGTCTGATCCGGACGCCCTCGTGGCGAAGGTGGAGCCTCCGCGTCTTGCGGTTGAGGGCGAGGGCGAAGAGGCACCGGCGGCGGTCGCCGTGGTGGGGGAAGAGGCAACGGCCGAGTAGCGTTGACCGGTGCGGGAAGCGATATAACAAGGAGCGGGCCAACCGGCCCGCTCCTTGTTATATCGGCTTAGCCTGGCTGGTGCGCTCCGGCTTAGGCCGGTTTTGCTCCGCGTTGTAGATGATTTCGCGGGTCTGCTCGATCATGTCCGGGCTGACGGACACGGAGGTGACGCCCCAGCGGACGAGCTTTTCCGAGAGTTCCGGATACACTGATGGTGCCTGCCCGCAGATGGAGCAGGGGATGCCGCGCTTGCGGGCCGTCGTGACGATGCGCTCCAGGGCCAGCATGACGGCCTCATTGCGCTCATCGAACTCCACCGCGAACTTGCTGTTATCCCGGTCGATGCCGAGCACGAGCTGGGTGAGGTCGTTGGAGCCGATGGAGATGCCGTCGATGCCGACATCGATGAACTTGTCCAGGAGGAGGACGTTGGAGGGTACCTCCGCCATCATCCAGAGTTTGAAGTCCTCGGAGCGTGGCAGGCCGTTACCTTCCATGATCTTCTTCACGGCGGCCAGCTCATCGGGCGTGCGCACGAACGGGATCATGACCCAGAGGTTGGGGTAGTCCTTGCGCACCTGCTTGATCGCGTCGAGCTCCATGATGAAGACCTCCGGCTCCCGGATGTAGCGGGAGGCGCCGCGGTAGCCGATCATCGGGTTTTCTTCCGGCTCCTCGTACTTCTTGCCGCCACGGAGGTTGCTGTACTCGTTGGTCTTGAAGTCGGTGGCGCGGTAGATGACCTGCCGGGGGGCGAAGGCGCTGGCGAAGGCGCGTATGCCATCGGCGAGCTTGGCGACGAACTCCTCCCGGCGGCCCTCATCCAGGGCCAGGCGGGGGTGCTCACCGATCTGGGCGACGATGAACTCCGCCCTCAGCAGGCCGACGCCATCGACGTTGCGGGCGGCCACGGCCTCCGCCAGCTCCGGCTCCGCCAGGTTGACCAACAACTTTACCTTTGTCTTCAGGTTGGAGACGTGGGAGCGGCGAACCTTCTCCGTTTCGTACCAAGCAAGGCGCGTCTCCGCCCGGCCTTCGTATACGAGTCCAGCGGAGCCGTCCACCGTGACCATCTGGCCTTGCTGGAGGTCGCGGGTGGCGCTGTTGGAGCCGACGACGCAGGGGATGCCCAGTTCCCGGCTGACGATGGCGGCGTGGCAGGTACGGCCACCGCGATCGGTGATGATGGCGGCAGCGCGCTTCATGCCGGGCACAAAGTCCGGGGTGGTCATTTCTGAGACGAGAACATCCCCCGGCTGCACCAGGTCGATCTCCATCGGGTTGCGCACGATGCGTACCGTCCCCGCGGCGACGCCTGGGCCGGCGGCGGAGCCCGTGAGCAGCACTCGCGCTGTCTCCTTGCCGGTCTCCGCGGCCTCCGTGCCGTGCTCCGTGATCGTGGTCACGGGGCGGGTCTGCACCAGGAAGAACTGGCCGCCCTCCCATGCCCACTCGATGTCCTGGGGCCAGCCGTAGTGCCGTTCCACGTTGAGCCCGATGGCGGCCAGCTCACGGATATGGGAGTCGCTGAGCTTCTGCTCCTGGCGGAGCTGCTCCGGCACGAGCGACCACACGTTTGCGCTCTCGTGCGCGCCGCTGCCAGCGGGGTTGCGGATGAGCTCCCGCGGCTGATCGGCGACGTGGCGGTTCTCTATCGCCAGCGGATCCTTGCGCATGACGTACAGGTCCGGGGTGACTTCGCCGGAGACGATGCCTTCGCCCAGCCCCCAGATGGCTTCAATGACGATTTTGGAGCGGTCGCTAGTCACCGGCTCCACCGTGAACATGACGCCGGAGCGCTCGGACTGGACCATGCGCTGTACGGGGACGGCGATGCCGACGCTGAGGTTATCGAAGTGATTTTCGTAGCGGTAGAAGATGGCGCGGGCCTCAAACAGGGAAGCCCAGCAGGCTTGCACCGCCTTGACGACGTTGTCCGCCCCGGCGACGTTAAGGAAGGTGCTTTGCTGGCCGGCGAAGGATGCTTCCGCCATGTCCTCCGCCGTGGCGGAGCTACGGACAGCAACGGGGCCTTCTCCCAGCGCCCGGTAGGCCTCGCGGATGTCCTCAGCGATGCCCGGCGGCATGGGGGCTTGCTCGATCGTTGTCTTAATCGCTTCAGCGCGGCGTATCAGGTTGGCGGAGTCGTTATAGTCGAGGTCATCCAGCGCGAGGCGGATCGTCGCTTCGATCCCGGCCTCTTTGAGGAAGGCGAAGTAGCTATCCGTGGTGACGACAAAGCCCGGGGGAACGGGGATGCCGGCCTGGGTCAGTTCTCCCAGGTTCGCCCCCTTACCACCGACGATCGCGGTGTCGTTCTTTCCGATGTCCTTGAACCACACGATGGTTCGAAGCTTCTGCATGCTGCTCCCTGCCTTACCCGGGATATATCGCGCATAACCAAGCCCCGCGAAACGCGCGATTGGGGCGGAACCTGCGCCATTATAGGCCGAGGGCGCAAGCCCCGTAAATAATTTGTGAGTGCTGTCACAAGTTATGTTTTGTTACTCGACGGTGACGGTCTTTGCCAAGTTGCGCGGTTGGTCGACATCGCAGCCGCGCCGGACGGCGATGTGATAGGCGAGGAACTGGAGCGGGATAAGGGTGACCAGGGGTTGAAGCAATTCCGGCGCCGCGGGAACCAGGATGACGTGGTCGGCGCGGGCGGTCAGGGTTGTGTCCCCCTGCGTCCCGATGGCGATGACGCGGCCATCGCGGGCCCGTACTTCTTCGATATTCGCCAGCGTCTTCTCATAGACCGCATCACGCGGGGCGATGACGACGACCGGCATCTCTTGATCGATCAGGGCGATGGGGCCGTGCTTCATCTCTCCGGCCGGGTAGCCCTCCGCGTGGATATAGCTGATCTCCTTGAGTTTGAGCGCGCCTTCCAGCGCCACCGGGTAGTTGCCGCCCCGGCCGAGGAAGAGGAAATCGCGCGATGTCGCGAACTCGTGCGCCAGTTGCTCGCACTGCTCGTCCAGCTTCAGCGCTTCCCCCACAAGCTGAGGCATGCGAGCCAGGTCGTTCAGGCGCTTGCTCATCGCAGCGGCGTCGATGGCGCCGCGCTCTTGTCCCAGGTAGCAGGCCAGAAGGTAGAGCGCGGTAATGGCGCCCAGCAGCGTCTTGGTGCTTGCCACGCCGATCTCCAGGCCGCAGCGCGTGTAGACCACGCCATCGGCGACGCGGGTGGCCTGCGAGCCGACCATGTTGCAGATGGCGATGAGCGGGCTGCCCCGTCGTTTCGCTTCTTCCATGCCGGCGAGCGTATCGACGGTCTCGCCGGACTGGGCGACGGCGACGATCAGTGTTTCGCTATCGACCAGGGGGGCGCGATAACGGAACTCGGAGGCGTTATCGAATTCCGACGGGATGCCAGCGATGCGCTCCATGTACAGCCGGCCGATCATGGCGGCGTGAAGGCTGGTCCCCATGCCGATGAGGACGACGCGCCGGAGCGCCCGGATCTGCTCGCGCGTGATGCCGATGTCATCCAGAACCACAGCCGGCGGCTCAAACCAGGTCCGCCCCCGAATGGTATCGAGCACGGACTCGGGCTGCTCCATGATCTCCTTTAGCATGAAGTGGCGGTAGTTGCCCTTGGTGGCCGCTATCAGGTCGTAGGGCACCGTCTCCGGCTTGTAGTCTAGCGGGCTGCCGTCCTGCCGCCGGTAAGTTGCCCCGGCAGCGCTGATCGTGGCGATATCCCCATCGCGGAGGAAGACGAGCTCGCGGGTGTGGGGGAGCAGGGCGGGAAGATCGGAGGCGAGGAACATCTCCCCCTTGCCGTAGCCGATGACGACGCCACCGGCGTTTCCGACGCGGGCGGCGACGAGCCGGTCCGGCTCCAGCCGGGAGACAGCGACGATGGCCTGCGCGCCGCGGATGCGCCCCATGACGGCGGCGACGGCATCGGTCAGGCCGGCACCGGCGGGCAGGTCGTCCTCCAGCAGGTGGACGATGACCTCCGTGTCCGTCTCCGAGGTGAAGATGTGGCCCTTTGCCAGGAGGTGGTGCTTCAGCTCCAGGTAGTTCTCGACGATGCCGTTGTGGATGACGACAATATTGCCCTGGCAGTCCAGGTGGGGGTGGGCGTTCTCATTGCTGGGGCGGCCGTGCGTGGCCCAGCGGGTGTGGCCGATGCCGATGCCGCCCGCGAGCGTGTGGTTCGCCACCATGCCCATCAGGGCCTGCAGGCGGCCGACGCTCTTGTTGATCGTGAGTTCGCCGCCCTGCTCCACCACGGCGATGCCAGCGCTGTCATAGCCCCGGTACTCCAGCCGTTGCAGGCCCTCCAGGAGTATGGGCGCGGCGGCCTGGTTGCCGACGTAGCCGATGATGCCGCACATGGTCCACCTCCGCGGCGCGCTGGAATGAGTTTAGTCAGAGTCTAGTCCGGTGGGTGCCTGGCGTCCAGCCGCTTGCGGTGTGCGCAGACCCGCCCCATCATGACGTTATGAGCCGCTTTTCCCGCATCCGGATGGTCACGTTCGACCTGGATGACACGCTTGTCGATACGTTCGGCACCATCCCGGCGCGGGTGCGCAACGCGATCGAGGCGGGGCGCCGGACCCTGGGGCTGGCGCTGGTCGTCGAGGCCGAGGATGCGGTGATCGCTGCGGTCCGGCAGGGCAATCCAAATGAGCGCCCCCGCCGGCTCATCGACGCGCTCGGTGTGGCGGACGATGCCGCGGGGCCGGTGCTGGAGGCGTACCGGACCCCCATGCTGGACCTCCTGAAGGCGCTGCCGGGGGCGGAGGAAACGTTGCAGGTGCTCGCCGGGCGGTATGAGCTGGCGATCATCACTAACGGATGGGAGGCGCTGCAGTGGGCGAAGGTGCGGAAGTTCGGGTTTGAGCGCTACGTCTCCCGGGTGATCATCTCAGAGACGGTGGGGAGCGCGAAGCCTGATCCGGCCATCTTCGCGGCGGCGTATCGCCCTGCCGGGCTGAGGGCGGACGCGGCGCTGCACGTTGGCAATTCGCTGGAGGCGGACGTGGCGGGCGCGCGGGCAGCGGGCATGGCGGTGGTGTTGCTGCGAACGGAGGCGGCTGACGCGGCGGCCGCGCCGCCGGGAGCGCTGGAGGCGGACGCCATCATCCGGGAGCTTGCGGAGTTGCCGGGGCTGCTGGGGCTGAGACCGGACGTTATGCCCGCTGAGCAATGACCTGGAACCATTTGCGCGGCACGGCCGTGAGCTGCATTTCCTCAAAGACCTCTCGCACCGCTTTCTGAAGCGCGGGGACGGCCACTTTGAGCGGGATGCCGGGGAGCGCCCCTTCCGCGAAGTCCGTGTAGCCGCTAATGTCGGTCCAGCTTTCCAGCGGCAGGTCTGCCGTGCGCTCCTCCTGGTGGAGGATGGTGAAGCCGTTCTCCGCCAGCAGGGCGCGGTATTCATCGGCGCTGAGCCAGCGCATGGCAGCGACCTTGGCGTTGCGATCGGTGCGCATCTCCGGGTGCTCCCGGCGGACCGTCTGCATGGCGCGGACCATCCATTGGCGATAAAAGCGCTGGGTACCTTCGGCGTAGGCGCCTTCATAGAACGAGCTGTTGAAGGCGAAGATGCCGCGCGCGTTGAGCGTGTCCCGGACCTGGGCCAGCACGCGGCCCTTGTCCTCCAGCAGGTGGAGGGCGTTGCAGAACAGGACGACATCGGCGGCGGAGACCAGGCTGGTCAGGCTCTCCGCGGCGCCCTGGACGAAGCGAGCGAAGCGCGACTGCACGGCCCGGCGGGCGCGCTGGAGGGCGGAGTCCGACGGGTCCAGGCCAATGAGCTCGCCAACCTTACCGTGCTCTTCCCAGTACCCCACAACGAGGCCGGAGATGGCGCCGGTGCCACAGGCGATATCGACGACGCGACGGGTAGCCCAGGTGGGCTGCTCCGCATCCGCCGTCGAGAGGGCGCGGTAGACAAGCTCCCTGTTTATCTCGCGGTAAAAGGCGTGGCTGGCGAAGGGCTCAAACGTTGTGTCGTGGTCCGTCGTCACGCGAAATCTCCTCGCACTGTGCTGGTCTCCCGGTGTGCGCTGACGCTCGGTGCAGGGTACAGGTTTTGTGCATCCGATACAACTCGCACGTGCGCGTGAGAACATCCGTTTTCTCTCCGGGGCGAATCGTGCTATGTTTCCATAAGGCCCTTGAGGCGAGGGGGCCGCTGGCGGCATAATGCGGGCGAGACACATCGTAAATGTTTACGCACCTACACCTTCATTCCGAATATAGCCTGCTCGATGGACTCGCCCGTATCCCGGACGTGCTGGACCGTGTCGTGGCCGATGGCCAGCCCGCCTGCGCCCTCACCGATCATGGCGTTCTCTACGGTGCCATCGATTTCTACGAGGCGGCGCGGGAACGGGGCGTTAACCCGATCGTCGGCGTGGAGGCATACGTCGCGCCCGGCGTCCGGCAGGCGCGAGACGCCCAGGCGAAGAGCCCCTACCACCTGACGCTGCTGGCAAAGGACCGCATTGGCTACGGCAACCTGCTGAAGCTGGTCACCGCCGCGAACTTCGAGGGCTACTACTACAAGCCGCGCATGGACCGGGAGCTGCTGGAGCGGCACCGGGAGGGGCTCATCGTCCTCTCCGGCTGCCCCAGCGGGGAGCTTCATCGCGCCCTGCTGGAGGGGCGAGACGCCGATGCCCGCGAAATCAGCGGCTGGTACCGGGAGGTGTTCGGTGAAGACTACTTCATCGAGGTGCAATCGCATGAGAACCTCCAGGAGTTCACGGCGGTAACGCCGCGGCTGATCGAGTTGGCCCACCGCGATCGCATTCCGTTGGTCGCTACCAACGACTCCCACTATGTGGACCGGCAGGACGCCCGCCTGCACGATGTCCTGCTCTGTATCGGCACGAACGCCACCGTAAGCGAAGAGAACCGGATGCGCCTGTCCGATGACTCCTACTACGTGAAAACGGAAGCGGAGATGCGCGCCCTCTTCCCGGACCTCGGCGAGGCGATCGATAACACCGCCCGCGTCGCCGAGCGCTGCGAACTGAAGCTGGACTTCGATCGGCTGCACCTGCCGGTCCCGGAGATCCCGGGCGGGCTGACGCCTGACCAGTACCTGGAGCAACTAGCGCGGGAAGGGGCGCAGCGGCGGTACCCGCACGGGGGTGCGGCGGTGGCGGCGCGGCTGGACTATGAGCTGGACGTAGTGCGGCAGACCGGTTTCTCCTCCTACTTCCTGGTTGTGCGGGACTTCTCCCAGTACGCGAAGCAGCGCGGCATTCTGATGGGGGTGCGCGGAAGCGCCGCCGCCAGCATCATCCTCTACTGCCTGGGCATTACCGATATTGACCCGCTGGAGTACCGGTTGGTGTTTGAGCGCTTCCTCAACCTAGAGCGGCGAGAGATGCCTGACATCGACATGGATTTCGCTGACGACCGCCGGGACGAGATGCTGCGTTACGCCGCGGGCAAGTACGGCCGGGACCGCGTGGCGCAGATCATCAGCTTCGGCACGCTGGGCGCCAAGGGGGGCGTCCGCGATGTGGGCCGGGCGCTGGGCATGTCCTATGCGGACACGGATCGGGTGGCGAGGCTCGTCCCCTTCGCCGTCAACCAGACGTTGGAGCGGGCGCTGCGGGAGAGCGCGCAACTAAAGCAGGCTTATGAGCTGGACCCGGCGGTGCGCTCCCTCGTGGACACGGCTAAGGGGCTGGAGGGCATAGCCCGGCACGCCAGCACGCACGCAGCGGGGGTGGTCATTTCCCGTGACCCGCTGGTGGAGCACGTCCCGCTGCAGCGGCCCGCCCGCGGCGACGACCCGGATGCGCTGCCGACGACCCAGTACGCCATGGAGCAGGTGGCGAAGATCGGCCTGCTCAAGATGGACTTCCTCGGGCTGTCCAACCTGACGATTCTGGGCCGCGCCGTGGATCTCATCCGCTCCAGCCACGGGGTGGAGATCGATCTGCTCCACCTGCCCGAAGGCGACCGCAAGACCTACGACATGCTCTCCGCGGGGGAGACGTTCGGCGTGTTCCAGCTGGAATCGGCGGGCATGCGGCGCGCCATCATCGATCTGCGCCCGGAATCGATCGGGGAGCTGGCGGCGCTGGTGGCGCTCTATCGCCCCGGCCCGATGCAGCACCTCCCCACCTTCTGCCGGGCCAAGCACGGGGAGGAGGCGGTCCGCTACCCCCACCCGGACCTGGCGGAGATCCTGGATGAGACGTACGGCATCATCGTGTACCAGGACCAGGTGCTGCTCATCGCCCAGAAGTTCGCCGGCTACTCACTGGGCGAGGCTGACGTCATGCGCAAGGCGATGGGGAAGAAGATCGCGGAGAAGATGGGGGCAGAGCGGGAGCACTTCATCTCCGGATCAGAGGCGAAGGGCTATCGCAAAGAGGACGCGCAGGCGATCTTCGACCTGATCGAGCCGTTCGCCGGCTACGCCTTCAACAAGGCGCACGCGGTCTGCTACGCCATCATCGCTTACCAGACGGCGCACCTGAAGGCGAACTACCCGGTGGAGTACATGACGGCGGTGCTCACCCTGGCCGCCGACGATCGCGTGGCCGCGGCGGTGGCGGAATGCACCCGGCTGGGCATCCCCGTGTTGGCGCCGGACCTCAACCGGTCCGGTTCGACGTTCCAGATCGAGCGGCTGGACGATGGGCGAGAGGGCATCCGCTTTGGCCTGGCGACGATCAAGAACGTGGGTGAAGGCGCGGCGCTGGAAGTGATCGCGGCGCGGGACGGGGATGGATCGTTCGAGACGATCGAGGACTTCTGCCGCCGGGTGGGGATGCGCCAGGCCAACAAGCGGGCCGTGGAATCGATGATCAAGGCCGGCGCCTTCGATGCGCTGGGGGGCCGCGGCACGCTGGTGGCCAGCCTCGATCGCATCGCCTCGCTGGCGCAACGGGAGCAGCGGCTGCGGGACAGCGGCCAGTCCACCATGTTCGACCTGTTCGGTGACGCGCAGTCCGTTCCCCTGCCCGGGCTGGAGCTGGTGGAGGTGGAGACGCCCCACGCGGAGCTGCTGGCCTGGGAGAAAGAACTGCTGGGTGTGTACGTGTCCGAGCATCCGATGAGCCGGGCGGCGGGGGCGCTCTCCGCTTACGTCACGGCGCTGGCGGCGGAGCTGGGCCCGGAGTCCGCCGGGCAGGATGCGGTGCTGGCGGGCATGGTGACCGCAACCCGGCTGCTGACGACGCGGCAGGGACGCCCCTTCATCGCCGCGACGATCGAAGATCTGTCCGGCTCGATCGAGGTCACGGCGTGGTCTGATGTGTATGAGCCGACGGTCGATCTGTGGCAGGAGGGGCACATCCTCCTCCTCTACGTGCGCCTGCGTGACCGCGATGGACGCCTCAACTGCACGGTGCAGCGGGTGGCGCACTATCGCCCCGAAGGGGAACAGGGATCGCTCTTCGGCTACGACCCGCAGGACTGGGCCCTGGCCTCGACGCCGGAGCGCCGCCCCCGCTCCGCCCCGGCCTCGTCCGCCAACGGAGATGAGCCGGAGGAGCGGGAGGACGCCTCCCCGATCCCGATGAGCGCGCCGGTGGCCCCCCCGCTCACGCCCGTTCTCTCGCCGCCGGCGCCGGAGGCGGCCGCCGTCAATGGGAACGGGGGGAACGGCCACGCCCATGCCGCTGTGCCGGCGCCACCGCGCACGCTACGGATCACGCTGCGGGAGACCGATGACGAGGTGGCGGACCGGGCGCGGCTGCAGGCGACCGTCGCGGCGCTTGCGGAAACGCCCGGCGCCGATGCGATTCACCTGCGTATTGAGACGCGGGAAGAGGCGGTGGATCTGGAGCTTCCCCCCGCCCGCGTCGACGAGCTGCTGGAGGCGCGCGTCGCCGCCATCATCGGCGCGGCGGGCGAGGTCCGGGCTTCGGCGCTTCCGGCGGCGATGAGCGCGAGTTAACGCAGCGTCAACGATCCGTAATTTTGCTTGCCGCGCTGGATCGCGTCCGCTAGACTGGCGACACGTGGGAGGGGCATGGGAGGCAGCGTTGTCGGTCGATATCACGCAGATCAATGAACGAGTCCAGAAGCAGAGCGCCTTCGTCAAGGCGGTCAAGAGTGAGATCTCCAAGGTCATCGTCGGGCAGGAGCCCCTTGTGGACCGGCTGCTCATCGCCCTCTTCTGCTCCGGGCACATCCTGATCGAAGGCGTGCCCGGTCTGGCGAAGACGCTAGCGGTGAAGACGCTGGCCGGCGTCGTCGACGCCAGCTTCGTCCGCGTCCAGTTCACCCCGGACCTCCTGCCCGGCGACATCGTCGGCACGACGATCTATAACACGAGGCTGTCCGAGTTCACCGTGCGCAAGGGGCCGATCTTCGCCAACATCGTGCTGGCGGATGAGGTGAACCGCGCCCCCGCCAAAGTGCAATCGGCGCTGCTGGAGGCGATGCAGGAGCGGCAGGTCAGCATCGGCGGGACGACGTATGAGCTGCCGCAGCCGTTCATGGTGCTGGCCACCATGAACCCCATTGAGCACGAAGGTACCTATCCGCTGCCGGAGGCGCAGCTGGACCGCTTCATGATGAAGGTGATCGTGGGCTACCCGGGCCCCCGGGAAGAGCGCGTCATCCTTGATCGCGGACTGGCGGGGCCGGCCCCGGAGGTACAGCGCGTGGTTCGGCTGAACGCCGTGCTGGAGGCGCGCGCTTCCGTTCGGGGGGTGCACATTGAGGAAGCGTTGAAGAACTACGTCCTCCAGATCATCCTGGCCACGCGGGAGCCGGCCCGCTACGGCCTGGAGGAGCTGACCCCCCTCATCTCCTTCGGTGCTTCCCCCCGTGCTACGGTCTACCTGGCCCAGGCGGCGCAGGCGCACGCGTTTATCCAGGGGCGCGGCTACGTGGTGCCGGAGGACGTGAAGGCGATCGCGCTCGATGTTCTTCGCCATCGCGTCATTACCACGTATGAGGCGGAGGCGGAAGAAGTGGCGACGGACGCTATCATCGACCGGGTCCTGGAGCGCGTGGAGGTTCCGTAGGTGCGCCTTCCGTTCCGGCGGCGGCCGGCTGCTGAGGGGCGCAAGTTCGGAGCGATTCCGGCGGAGGTCCTGCGCACCGTCCGTCTGATCCAGATTCGGGCCGACCGGCTTATCTCCGACCGTTTCATCGGCGAATATCACAGCGTCTTCCGGGGCCGCGGCATCGAGTTCGACGAGGTCCGGGAGTACCAGCCAGGGGACGACGAGCGCACCATCGATTGGAATGTCACCGCCCGCACCGGCACTCCTCACGTCCGGAAATACGTGGAGGAGCGCGAGATCACGGTCATCTTCGTCGTCGATGTCAGCGCTTCCACGGACTTCGGCACGAGCGGGCACAGCAAGCGGGAGGTGATGGCGGAGCTGGTGGCGCTGCTCGCGCTCTCCGCCGCCCGCAGCAACGACCGTGTGGGGCTGCTCGCCTTTTCCGACCGCATCGAGCGATTTGTTCCGCCGCGCAAGGGGACGCGTCATGTTCTCCGGCTGATCCGGGAGCTCCTCCTCCTGGAGCCTCAAGGCACCGGCACCGACCCCGCGGTGGCGCTCCGGTACCTGAACCGGGTGCAGAAGCGCCGCGCCATCGCCTTTATCATCTCCGATTTTCTCTCCGGCGATTACGAGGCCGCGCTCCGGATCGCGGCGGCGCACCACAACATCACTGCACTCTCACTGGTGGACCCGCGGGAGCTGGAGCTGGTCCCCGCCGGCCTTGTGGATCTGGAGGACGTGGAGAGCGGGGAGCGTGTGCTGGTGGATACCTCTCACCCGGAGACGGGGCGGCAGTATCGTGTCGCCGCTATTCGCGCCTACGAGGAGCGGCAGCGCCTGTTCCGCGCGATGGGAGTGGAGGAGGTCTCGCTGCGCACGGACCGCCCCTACCTTGCTCCGCTGATTCAGCACTTCTCCGCGCGCGCCCGGCGGGTGTGACATGCGTGTGTTTCGATTCCTCTCTCGGCTGGGCATCCTCTCCCTGGCGATCCTCATCTCCACCGGCGGTGGCGCCGCGCAACAAGCGCGGGTCACGGTGGAAGCGCGGGTGACGCAGGACCAGGCGACTGTCGGCGATCGGATCGGGTTCGAAATCACGGTGCGAACGCCCCCGGCCTGGACGGCCTCCGTGCCGGACCTGCCGCTCAGGGTGGGGGACCTGGACCTTGTGGAGCGGCTGTCCAACCAGGTCTCCCTCGATGGGACGGAACGGCGCTATCGCTACGTACTTTCCCCTTTCTACGTAGGCGATCTGTGGGTGCCGCCGGTCAAGGTGAGCTATCGGGCGCCGGACGGGACGCAGAGTTTCGTCTACACCGATGCGCTTCCGGTTCACGTGGTTAGCGTCATCCCGGCGGGCGACCCCGGCAACGCGGTGCACGATCTGCTCCCGCAGGCGGAGCTCTCCGGTGAACCGTTCGTGTTCCCCAAGGAGTTCGCAATCACGGCGGGGGCGGTGGCGTCCGCAATGCTGGCGCTGCTGCTTATCGTGCGGCGGCTGCTCCGAAGCGCCGGCCAGCGTCGCGCCGTGCGGCCGGTGCTCGCCAGCGCGGAGGACCTAGCGCGCGTCGCCCTCGATCATCTTTCCGCCGGTGGTCTGCCCACCCGCCGCACACTGAAGCCGTACTACGGCACGCTGGCGCAGGTGGTCCGCCGTTACCTGACGGAACGCTACGCCTTCCCCGCTATCGCGCTGACCACGTCAGAGATGGAGGAGCGGATGGCCCGGGCGGGGCTCGATCGCTGGCAGGCGCGGCTGGTCAGTGGCCTGCTGACCGAATGCGATTCCGTGCACTACGCCCAGTACATCCCCGCCCAGCAACGGGCAGAGCACGATCTCTCCCTGGCCTACGAGATCATTGAGGTGATGAGCCGGCCCGCTGACCTGGGCGGCGGCGAGGCGGTCGCCGTCGCGGCGGGCGGGAGCGCCGCCGAGGCGGAGAGCGATAAGGGGCAGGGCAAATGAGCTGGCAGTGGCAGGACTACCGCCTCGCCGATCCGTGGCTGCTGTTGCTGGCGCTGCTCATCCCCGCCGTGCTGTTGCTGGCGGCATACACGCGGGGGAGGGGGAGCGCGCTCGGCTTCACCCGCGTGTCCGCCCTGACCTACCGGGGAGGGATGCGCCGCGCCCTGCGCTGGCTGCCCGATGCGCTGCGCCTGCTGGCGGTGCTGGCGCTGGTCATCGCCGTGGCGCGGCCGCAACTGGGGCGGGCGGACGCCTCGGTGCAGGCGGAGGGGATCGATATCGTGCTGGTGCTCGACGCCTCCGGCAGCATGAGCCAGCGGGACTTCGCCTCTTCTCGCACCCGGCTGGAGGTGGCGCAGGAGGTCATCCGCAAGTTCATCGAGCGCCAGACCGACGATCGCATCGCCCTGGTGGCGTTTCAGGGGAATGCGGAGGTGCTCAGCCCGCTCACGCTCGATCACGATCCTCTGCTGCGGCTGGTGACCGACGCGGGCGAGATCCAGTTCACGGGCGGAACCGCCATCGGCCTGGCCACGGCGGAGGGGATTAACCTGCTCATCGATTCGCGCGCCAAGAGCCGCATCGTTGTGTTGCTGACGGACGGGGAGAACAACGCCGGAGCCATCGAGCCCATCCAGGCGGCGCGGCTGGCGGAAGCCGTCGGCGTCCGGCTGTACACCGTCGGCGTGCGGGGATCGGAGCAGAACGACCTGGATGAGGCGACACTGGAGAAGATGGCGGAGATAGGGGGGGGCACCTACAGCGGGGCGGATAACCAGCAGGCGCTGGAACAAAGCTATGCGCGCATCGGCGATCTAGAGAAATCGCAGGTAACGCGGAACCGCTTCCTCCTGTGGGATGACCTTGCCCCCGCCTTCCTGGCCGCCGCGGCCGCGGCGCTGATGCTGGAGGTGCTGCTCCGCTCCACCGTTTTCCGGAGGATCCCGTGAACGGGTTCGATATCGGTTCCACGCATGTGACCTTCGGCGCCTGGCCCTACGCCATGGTAGCGTTGGTCGTCCCGCTGGCGTTCCTGGCTCTGGCGCTGGGGCGGCTGAGCCGGCGCCGGGCGGAGCGGCGCTTCGGGCTGTCCGTCGGCGGTGGGGCCGCCAGGCGGGTGCTGGCGGCGGCAGCGCTGCTCATGGCGCTGGCACTGGTGGCGTTGGCGGCGGCGCGCCCCCAGTGGGGGGAGGAGGAGCTGCAGCAGGAGCGGCGCGGCATCGACCTGGTGGTGGCACTTGACGTTTCGTTATCCATGGCGGTGCAGGATGTGGCTGTGGGGCGCCTTGAGCTGGCGAAAGACGAGGTGCTGGCCCTGTTTGATTCCCTGCGAGGGGACCGCGTGGGGCTGGTCATGTTCGCGGCGAATGCGCGGCTACGATTCCCCCTCACCACGGACATCGCCATCGCGGAGCAGATGGTGCGCACCACCACCGTGACGACCGCGCTGGGGGACGGATCCCAACCGGCGACCGCAATCAACGCCGCTCGCTCAGCTTTCGTCAATGACCGCTCGACGACGAAGGTGCTGCTCCTGATCTCCGATGGGGAGCAGATCGGCAACGCGACGCTGGATTCGCTCGTGGAGATACAGCGGGCGAAGGAGGACGGCATCTACGTCATCATCGCCGGTGTGGGCACGGCGGAGGGAGGGCGCATCCCGGTGCGCAGTCCCAGCACGGGCGCCATGACGTTCAAGATCGATAGCCGCACCGGCAACCCCGCCGTGTCCCGTCTGGATGAGACCTCGCTCCGCGCCATCGCCGAGCGAGCGGAGGGTGAGTACATTCCGCTCCGGGCAAAGGGCGGCCTGAGCGCGGTTGCGGAGAAGCTGTTCCAGGCGCGGACATCGGCGCTGTTCCGGCAGGCGGAGACGCGGCCGATCGAGCGTTTCCAGTCCTTCGCGCTGGCCGCGCTCATCCTCACCGTGGCGCCGCTCCTGCTGGGGCCGCTCTTCCGCCCGGTGCGGAACCGTCGCTTCGTCACCTCCATCGCCACGGTGGCGGCGCTGGGTCTGTTCCTAGCGGCCTGTGGTGAGGACGCCGGGCTTAGCCTGAATCGGGGGGGGAACAAGCTCTACACCGCGGGGAACTTCGCGGGGGCGCTGACGAAGTACCGGGAAGCGCAGGTGAAGCGGCCGGACCTGCCGGCGCTGAATTACAATGCGGCGAACGCGCTCTACCGGGCGAACGAGGTTGACCGGGCGATTGAGGAAGCGCAGCGCGCGTTGAACACCGACGATCCGATTATCCTGGCGCGGGTGTACTACAGCCTGGGCAACTACTACGCCGGGCTCAACCGCTGGCTGGAGACGCGGGCCGCCTATCGCAACGCCCTGATCCATGATCCCGCCAACGAGGATGCCAAGTACAACCTGGAGGTGGCGAATCGGATGCTGAGCGGCGAAACACCGCCGCCCGTGCCGCCCGCGGCCGTATCGCCGACGGCGACGCCGACCGCGACCGGCACGGTGGAGCCGGGCGGACAACCGGGAGGTCCGCCGGGTGCACAGCCGGGGCAGCCCGGCGGCGGAGACGCCACCCCCACGGGAACGCCCGGAGGAAGCGGCAGGCCCACGGCCGGGAGCACGCCCCCCGTGGTGCCGACGGAACGCCCGGGCAACCTGAACCCCTCGGAGACGCAGCGGCTTCTGGACGCGCTGAAGCGGCTGGACTCCGGCGACAAGTATGAGGTCGAGGATGCGCTGCGTATTCTGGAGATGCTGCGCAAGGCCCTGGGAGGACGCGCCAGCGAAATCCCCACCGATAACGTCCAGGGACCACCGGACTGGTAGCTAGATCGGTGGCAGCGCGCCTTCCATCTGCAGCAGCGCCCGCTTCAAGTGCAGACGCCCGCCGTAGTAGCCGCCCAGGGAGCCATCGTGGGCGATGACTCGATGGCAGGGCACGATGAGCGGGAGCGGATTGGCCCCCGTCGCCTGCCCGACGGCGCGCGCCGCGCCCCTCCGGCCGATGTGGGCGGCGATCCAGCCATAGCTGCGGGTCTCCCCGCGCGGGATCTCCCCGATCGCGCTCCAGACCGCGCGCTGAAACGCGGTCCCCTCCGGATCGAGCGACAACGTTCGTGCGTTCGCCTGCCCCATGAGCACGTCGTGGAGGGTGGATTCCAGTTCCAGCCGCCTCGGCTCCGGAAGCGGCTCTGTGGCCCCGGGGCAGATGCGGGCCAGCGCCCGGATGGCCGCGGCCGCATCGGGCGCCGGGAGGGTGAGGGCCCGGATGCCGTCGGTGCTCACGGCCACGGCGGCAGGGCCCAGCGGCGTGGAGACGACGGCGGATCGGATCATCGCCGCCGCAGCCGCGGGGCCTGCCAGCGCAGGCGCCTGAGCAATCGCATGAGCAACTGTTTACGGATCGCCCGGTAATCCTGCCGAAGGGACGCTCGCTCCTCGGCGTCGATCTCGGGTGCGCTGCCGTAGCGTACGCGTTCGTAGGCGCGGGCGAGCCGGGTTACCCGTCCCGCCGTGCCAATGGCCCCGTCCGTGCGGGAGGCGAACTCCCGTGGGGTCTGCTCTTCCTGCGGGCCCAGGCCGGCGGCGATGGCGAAGCGGCGGGTCTTCTCCCACAGGCGCGCCTGCTCCGGCAGCCCGGCCAGCGTGCGCTCCCAGACGATGCGGGATGCCAGCGCGAGGAGGGCGATGCACCCCATCGCGATAAGCCAGGGGGTGGTGTTGAACCCGTTTGCCCCGTCGTTAAGCGCGGAGCCCGCGCCGGAATCGGGCAGGGGTTCCTCCGGTGAGCCGAGGTCGGGGTTGAGGTCGCCCGCATCGGGGCCGGCGGCCACCGGGCCGCCTTCGCTAGCCGGATCGAGCGGACGGCTGATCGTGGGAAGGTTGGGGGTCGGATTGAACTGCACCCAGCCGATGCCGGTGAAATAGACTTCCGGCCAACTGTAGATGTGCCTTTCCCGGAGGATGTACTGGCTGTTCTCCAGCCGCTCCCGCACGCTGTACCCGGTGGCCATCCGTGCCGGAATGCCGATGGAGCGGAGCATCACTGTCATGGCGGAGGCATGGTAATCGAAGTAACCGCGGCGGGTCTGGAACAGGAACCGCTCGACCCGATCGGCCCCGGGTTCCGGTGCAGCGATCTTCTCGTCGTAGGGGATCAGGCGAAGATGGGTTTCGATGGCGGCGGCGGCGTCGTAGGGGTTGGTTGTGTTCGCCGTCAGCCGCCGGGCAAGGAAGCGCACGGGCGTGGGAAAGGTGTCCGGGAGCTGAAGGAAGGGGGTTATCTGCGCCGGGTACCGCATGCTTGCCGCCCTCAGCCGTGATTCGGATGCGTTGGTATCAGCGCTGAACACGAGGTAAGAATTGCCCTGCTCCAGGTCACGCTTGGTCTCGATGGAGAGCGCGTCCGGGAGGCCGAGGAGGCGTTCTATCACCAGCGCAGGCGGGTTCGCCTGGACCGATTTCGTCCGGTAGCCGGACGGGAGCAGGGCGGAGTAGTCCTGTGCGCTCGTGCCGCTGTTGGTCCGGAACTGCTGCTGGAGCCGCGGTAGGGCGGTTAGCAACTCCGCCGGCGTTGTGGTG
>SHXV01000022.1 GCA_009693105.1 Dehalococcoidia bacterium | reverse complement strand
GCGCCGTGCGATGCGGGGACAGGTCATATCGATGGTGTTCCAGGACCCCATCGCTGGCCTCAACCCCACCCTCCCCGTGGGGCAGCAGATCGAAGAGGTACTCCGGGCCCATACCGGCATCGGCCGGAAGGAGGCAAAACAGCGCGCCAGGATCGGCATGGCGATGATCCTGGGGCCGAAGCTGCTGGTGGCGGACGAGCCGACGACGGCGCTGGACGTGACGGTGCAGGCCGTCATCCTGGATGAGCTGCGCCGCCTGAGGGACGAATCCGGGACGGCGATCCTCCTGATCACGCACGATCTCGGCATCGTGGCGCAGATGGCGGATGAGATGGCGGTGATGTACGGGGGCAGGCTGGTGGAGTATGGGGAGACGGCCGCCATCTTTCGCGCACCGCGGCACCCCTACACCTGGGGCCTAATGGAAACGCTGCCGCGCGTGGATACAGCACCAGAGTGTCTGCGGGTCATTCCCGGCGATCCGCCTTCGCTGGTCGATCACGGGCCGGGGTGTCCGTTCCTGGAGCGCTGCCCCAAGGCGCTCAGCGTCTGCCGGACGGAGGAGATGCCGCCCCCTGCTTCCTATCGGGGAGGGGCAGCAGTCAGTCGCCTGCTATAACCCGGTGCTGGACCTCAGGTAGGGGCGGTCAGGCCGGCTGCGCCAGGTCCGCCACGACCAGCTCGATCGCCAGATCCTCGCTCTGCTCCCCGCGCTTCAGGGCCAGGTCCGCCTCCAGCAGCCGCGCCATGGCTGCCTCCAGCCAGGGAAGGCTGGACCGCGCCGATTGCTGTATCACCTTGCTCAGGGCGAAATCGTTCGTGACGCCGATCCTGCGGCCGATCTCCTGCTGACCGAGCCCGCCCGCGCTGAGTTCGCGCGCCAGGATGAGCAGCCGGCACTGCCGGGCGACCATCGTGATGATGTAGCCCGGGCCGGCCCCTTCGATGCGGAGCAGCTGCAACAGGCGCAGGGCGTCCCGGTTGCGCCCCTCGATCACCGCGTCCACGAGCGAGAACACGCTCTCCTCCCGCACCGATGACGCCAGCGCCCGCACGTCCGCCGCGGTCGCGGGGCGTTCATCGCCCAGGTAGAGGTGAAGCTTCTCCACTTCGCCCGCCAGCGCCCAGAGGTTGGAGCCACACAGCTCGATGAGAAGTCGCTCCGTCTCCGGCAGGAGGCGCACCCCCGCTTCCCGTGCGTGGGCGGTGAGCCACCCCTGGAGGTCGCGGCCCCGCAGGGGGCGGAACTCGGTCACCTGCGCGGGGGGCGTCAGCGCTTCTTTGAGGGGGTTATCCCGATCGGCGCCATCGTCAATGAGGATGAGCTCCGTCGATGGCGGAAGTGTTGGGGCAGCGTCGGCCAGGGCCGTCCAGAAGGGGACCGCGCCGCCACGCCGTCCTCCGCCCCGTCCTCGCCGTGCGCCATCGCGCCGGGGCTGGGCGCGAGTGAGCAGCCCATCCACGATGACGATCCGCCGTGAGGCAAGGAAGGGGGTGGTCTGCAGGGCGAACACGAGCGCATCGATGGCGACGCCGGCATCGTACCGGCTGACGTCCGCATCGCCGACGGACAGCTCCGCCAGGATGCGGGCCAGCGCCCGGGTGCGGGAGTAGGAATCGTCGCCGTGGAGAATGCGGATCACGGGTGCAGTATAGCGGCATGGCCCCTTCCGCGGGCACGGGGTATACTCGGTGGCAGCACAAGAGGAGACGTACGATGGAGTATCGACACCTTGGCAATTCCGGCCTGGAAGTATCCGTCGCCGGGCTGGGCTGCAACAACTTTGGCCGTCGCTGCGATGTAGAGATGACGGCGAAGGTAGTGAACCGGGCGCTAGACCTGGGAGTGAACTTGCTGGACACGTCAGACTCCTACGGGCCGAAGCAGTCGGAGGAGTTCATCGGCAAGGCACTCAAAGGACGCCGGCATGAGGCGGTGCTGGCGACGAAGTTCGCCTCCCCCGCGGGGCAGGAGGGACCCATGCACGCCGGCGGTTCCCGCCGCCACATCATGGAAGCCCTGCACGCCAGCCTTGCTCGGCTGGGCACTGATTACGTCGACCTGTACCAGATACACTTCCCCGATGCGCACACGCCGATCGAGGAGACGCTGCGCACGCTCGATGACCTCGTCCGGCGGGGCGATGTGCGCTACATCGGCTGTTCCAACTTCAGCGGGTACCAGGTGGCGGACGCGGCCTGGACCGCGAAGACGGAGCACTTGAATCACTTCATCTCCGCACAGAACCAGTACAACGTCATGGAGCGCCGGGTAGAGAGCGATGTTGTCCCGGCCTGCCTGAAGTTCGAGCTGGGACTCATCCCCTTCTCGCCCCTAGCTAGCGGGCTCCTTACCGGCAAGTATCGGCAGGGCCAGCCGTTGCCGGAGGGGGCGCGGCTGTCCACGCCCAGCCCATACACGTCGCGCATCCTGAGCGACGACAACCTAGGGAAGGTGGCTCGCCTGGAAACGGTGGCGCGGGAGCGCGGCCACACCGTGGGCGAGCTGGCGCTGGCGTGGCTGGCGGTGCAGCCTTCCGTGAGTAGCGTCATCGCCGGGGCGACGCGGCCGGAGCAGGTGGAGGAGAACGTGCGCGCCCTGGAATGGGCTATGACGGCGGAAGACCTGACGGCAGTAGAGGAAGCGCTCAAGAAATGACCGCCCGGTGCTTGAGCTTAAGCACCGTGATGGGCCACACTCGTACGGTGCGCCCGTGTCTCCCACTTCGTGGGGGTGGTGCTGAGCAACCTCCTGGAGAACGCGTGGAAGTATACAGGGAAGGCAACGCACGCGAGCATCGAGTATGGCCGGACGGTCCACCCCACCGAGGGTGAGGTGCTCTACGTCCGTGATAACGGCGTGGGGTTTGACATGGCGAATGCGGAAGATCTGTTTCGCCTGTTCCACCGGGCGCACGAGGGAGAATACGAGGGGAACGGAATCGGACTGGCGACCGTTGGCCGAGCGATACGGCGGCAAGGCGGTAAAATCTGGGGGGGAGAGCGCTCCGGGCCAGGGGGCCACATTCTATTTCACCTGCGGTGTTCTGTTTGGGGGGGCGATTCCGAGTGATCCAGCTTACGGATGAGATGCGAACGGCGGTCAACAACGCGCTTGCCGATCGCTGTCCCATGGTAATGTCCTACGTGGACGCGGACGTTCAGCCGAGCCTGAGCTTCCGCGGGTCCACGCAGACGCACGGCGATGATTGTCTGGCCATCTGGGTGCGCAATCCCGAAGGCGGGTTGTTGCGGGCCATCGGCACTAACCCCAGGATCGCGATGCTCTATCGCAATCCGGAGACGCGGCTGGCCTGGATGTTCCAGGGGCGCGCCTATGTACGGGAGGACGCGGAGACGCGAGCGCGCGTCTACGATGAGGCGCCGGAAGTAGAGCGCAACATGGATCTGGAGCGCAAGGGGAAGGCGCTGGTGATCGAACTGGACCGCATCCACTACCGCGGGCAGATCTTGATGCAACGTGAGGATGCTCCCTCGTCGAACTAGTGCCACAGCTCTTGAGGAGGAACGTATGAAGGCGGTTCGCTTCCACGCGATCGGCGCGCCGGACCTGCTGCGTGTCGATGACGTCCCCGTCCCCGCGCCGGGGGAGGGGCAGGTGCTGATCCGCCTGGAGGCGGCCGGCGTCAACTTCGCCGATATAGGACGGCGCACGGGGCTGTACAGTGGGGGAGGGCTGCCGGGCACGCTGGGGCTGGAAGGAGCGGGCGTCATCGAGTCGGCGGGCGCGGGCGTTACGGCGTTCAAGCCGGGGGAACGGGTGCTGGCGCTCTCGATGCCCAGCGGCAGCTACGCGCAGTACGGGCTCGCCCCGGCGGATGCCGTGTTCCCCGTTCCGCCGTCGCTGGGCATGGAGGAGGCGGCCTCGATCGGCGTGACGTTCCTCACCGCCTGGCACGGCCTGGTCACAGCGGCGAAGGCGAAGCCCGGAGAGACGGTGCTGGTCCAGGCCGCGGGCAGCGGTTGTGGCGTCGCCGCCATCCAGCTGGCGAAGGCGCTGGGGCTGCGTGTCATCACCACCGCCAGCAGCGACGAAAAGCTGGCGAAGGCGCGCGCGCTGGGCGCGGACGAGACGATCAACTACGTGACGTCCGATTTCGTGGCGGAGGTGAAGCGGCTCACCGCGGACAAGGGCGTAGATATCGTTTTCGACGGGGTGGGCGGCGATGTGTTTGAGCGCAGCATCGCCTGTCTTGGCATGGGCGGGCGGCTTATCACTTACGGCATGTCCAGCGGCCATGCGCACCCCTCGATCAATCCGCAGGACCTCTGGTTCAACAACATTGCGATCATCGGGATATCGGTGGGGAGCCTGGGCAGGGACGCCTTTCGTGAGGTGTTGAAGCTAATGGCTCAGGGCAAGGTGAAGCCGGTGATCGACCGCGTCTTTCCGCTGGCGGAAGCGGCGGCGGCGCACCGCTACATCGAGAGCCGCAAGGTGTTCGGCAAGGTCGTGCTGAAGACGGGCTAGGCACCGGTCAATTCCGGTCTGCAGGCCCGCATGACGGCAACCGCGGCGTCTTTCCCGGGCCGGGCCGCGACGATGCGCACGATGGCGATGTCCAGCCCCTCCGCCAGCCGGCGAAGGGCCGCGGCGGCGCCTGCAGCGGCCCCGTAGTAGCCAACACTGAGCAGCAGATCGTCGGGGCAGGCGTCGGCCAGCGCGTCCGGTGAGGCGTCGCCCTCTCGCAGCGTGTCTAACCGCGCCAGGGCGTCCGCGAACCCCATCCGTTCGAAGTGGGCGCGGTAGCCCTGCGCCCGTTCCTGTGGCGATGCTCCTCGCGGCCCCAGGGCGTACCCGAGTGTGGCCCGTGCCAGCGCGCGCCGAGCGAGCGCGACGTCGTCATCGACACAGATGCGGATGTACTCCGCCATGGGGACGCTGGCAGGATCTCGGCCGGCGCGGGCGGCGCCCTCGGCTACGCGTTCCCGACTCCACGCGACCTGCTGAGACGTGCACCAGTTCAAGGCGATGCCGTCCGCCAACTCTCCCCCCAGCCGGAGCATGCGCGGCCCCAGCGCTCCCAGGTAGACCGGCGTGCGTGGAGGCTCCGCGAACGCCAGTCGAACTCCGCGCAGGGCGATGGATTCCCCTTCCTGCGTTACCGTCTCTCCGGCGAGAAAGGCATGGGTCACGGAAAGATACTCTCGCATCATGTTGAGGGGAGATATGTTCGCAGGGATTCCGAGGGAACGGCGGTACGTCGCAGAGGCGAGTCCGCCGGTGCCGATACCGAGGATGAACCGCCCACCGGTCCACTGCGTCAGTGTGCCGGCGCTCATCGCCAGGCTCATCGGTGTGCGTAGCGCGATGGGGGACACGGCAATGCCGGTAAGCAAACCTTCCGGTATCACGTCACGGCTGGCCAGCCACCGTTGAGCGCAAATTTGGAAGGCGTCCTCGCCCGCGCCCTCCGGCGTCCAGACGCTGCTGTATCCCAGCCGGGCCGCTTCCCGCGCCAAGTCCGCCTGATCGTCAAGCCCAAGCCCGAGTGTCCCGTCCAGTCCGACCCCGATACGCACGGTGCCCTCCCTAGCTCGCCGTCCCGCTCAAGGCCTGGTTGACGTCGCGGACGGCTCCCCACGTCCAGCCGAGACGGGGGGCCACCCCGGCGAAGGCGGAGCGGTAGTAGGCGATGACCTCTGCTTTCAGCGTCTCCGGCGCGAGGGAGGAGGCGTGAATGGGGCGGTTGCTGGGGCTATCGAACCGCTGGGCGCGGCTGAGCTGGGCGTCGAGGCGTAGGATCGGCCCCGTGTCCGCGATGGGGTCGTGCACCCAGGTGTAGCCGGAGCGCTCCGAGGCGTTGAGCCGGGCCGCCAGTGGTCCCATCTCGATGCGCGGCAGGACCGGACGAGAGGCCAGGTCCACCCACGTCGTGTACTTGTATTCCAGTTCGTAGCGATTGCCGCCGTACATCGCCAGCACGATGTCGTATCCGGCAGTGTCGCCGAGCAGCGCATTGTAGTGCACCGGCTCTGGCGTTTCGATGACGATGAGCCCGAGATCGGGCTCGCGCGTGACCCGCGTGGCGGCCGAGTGGATCGCCCGGTAGCCCGCCATCATCTCCTCGTACTCGGCGAGCCAGACGTTGCGGAAGCGATCGGAGTACTGCAGGGGCTCCCAGAATCGCGGGAGGAAGAAGGCGAACTTGTCGACCGACTGGACTCGCTCCGATTCAGCCCGGAACGGGCCGTAGAAGCGGCGCCCCTCGGTGTTGAGCCAGTACACTAGCTTGAGCGCCTGCGTCGCGCCCTCGCGGTTGGGGTCGAATTCGCCGAAGTCACCGATGGCGGCCACCTGCCGGAGGACGTCGTCATGGCGGAGCGCGAGCTCCTCGTTGAAGAGGCACCATAAGCCGACGAATCCATCGATGTCCCAGTGGCTGGCCGTCACGGCCGTCAGCTCCAGGCCGGGAATGCCCGCCCGGAGCGCGTTGAGCACGCTGTCCACGCTGGTATCGCCCAGGACGGATTCAGGCGTGGTCGCTCCTTTCCAGTGGGAGAGGGTGAGCCCGTTGCCGGCGTAGCTATCGACGTGGATCGCCGCTCGCTGGCCGACCTCGGGGTAGGGGACGTAGTGGCGTTGCATACCTACAGGATAACGCGGTCTGTCCACCCCGAATACGTTGCTTGACGACCGGCGGGTGCGGGACTAGCATGGCGCTGACAACTGAATAGCCTACCGCTGGGGGAGCCGAAAGGCTGAGAGTCCCGAGGGACGACCCCAGGAACCTGATCTCGGTAATGCGAGCGGAGGGAAGCGGTGTGGAGCACGGTCAGAAGGCCGTCCCGCTGCTTGCGGGGGCGGCCCTTTTTGTTGCCGTCGCAGCGGCGGTAGTGCTTCGCACCGAGGAGGTACAACATGATCGTCGAGATCCAGTGCTTGCCCACGCCGGCGGGGACGGCCGATTCTCCCTACCGCCACGTCGAGGCGGCCATCGCCGTCATCCAGCGCTCGGGGCTCCATTATGAGGTCGGCGCCCTCGGCACGACGGTGGAGGGGGAGCCGGAGCGGCTCTGGCCGTTGCTGCGCGGGGTGCATGAGGCGTGCCTGACGGCGGGGGCGGGCAGCGTGATCACGGTGATCAAGCTGGCGCAAGGCGCGACCGATTCGGCGGGGCCCTCAATGGACGCGCTGACGGGAAAGTTCCGGGGCTGAGCCGATGAGGCTGAATCGCCGGCGTTCTCTTCGATGGTTGGGGCGGCTCGGCTTGCAGTACCTGCCCGCGCTGCTGCTCCTGGCGGCGCTCATGGCGGTATGGGAGCTGGCGGTCGCGCTGCTGGACATTCGGCCGTACCTGCTTCCCGCCCCCAGCCGCATCTGGAGCGCGTTTCTGCGCATCGGCGGGACGCTGCCGCACCACACCTGGACGACGATGGCGGAAGCGACGCTGGGGCTGGCCCTGGCGGCGGCGGTGGGAGTGGCGCTCGCCGCCCTCATCGCTAGCGTCGGGCTGGTGCGGCGGGTGCTGTACCCGCTTCTGGTCGCCTCGCAGGCCGTCCCCATGATCGTGCTGGCGCCGCTGCTGGTGGTGTGGTTCGGCTTCGGCATGGCGCCAAAAGTCATCGTCGTGGCGCTGGTGGGGTTTTTCCCCATCGTCGTGAACACGGTCGATGGACTGCTGGGCGCGGACCGGGAGATGGTGGGGCTGGTGCGTTCCATGGGGGCGAACCGCGCCCAGGTTCTGCGGCACATCCTTGGCCCCTCGGCGCTGCCAGCGTTCTTCGCCGGGCTCAAGATCGCGGCCGCCTACGCGGTGGTCGGCGCCATCATCGGGGAGTGGGTGGGCGCTGGCTCCGGGCTGGGCATCTTCATCACGCGGTCGCAGGCCTCATTCCGCATCGACCAGGTGTTTGTTGCCATCGTTATCGTGGCGCTGGCCAGCATCCTGCTGTTTGCGCTGGTGCAGCTTGCGGCGCGGTTGGCCACGCCCTGGATGTACGTCCATGAAAGGAAGGACGAAGGATGAAACCGAGGCTGACCTTTGGATGGATCATTGCGTTGGAGGTGATCATTGCCCTCATCATTGGCGGCATCGTCGCAGGCCGGAACACGAGCGGGGGCGGCGAAACGGGCCTGACGAAGGTCACGGTGATGCTGGACTGGACGCCGAACACGAACCACGCCGGCATCTACCTGGCGAAGGAGCGCAGCTGGTATCGGGACGCTGGCCTCGACGTCACCATCATCGAGCCGGGGGAGACCGGCGTGGACCAGGTGGTGGCGGCGGGGAAGGCGCAGTTCGGCATTTCCGTGGCGGAGAACGTGATCCCGGCGCGGGCCCAGGGCGTGCCCGTCGTCTCCATCGCGGCGATCATCCAGCACAACACGTCCAGCCTCCTCTCGCTGCGGGAGGATGGGATAACCCGTCCGCGTGACCTGGCGGGCAAGACGTACGGTGGGTTCGGTGGACCGCTGGAGACGCAGCTGATCAAGACGCTGGTAAGCTGCGATGGCGGCGACGCGAACGCCGTGAAGTTCGTCGAGGCGGGGAATGTCGACTACTTCGTGGGGATGCAGCGTAATCTCTACGACTTTGTCTGGATATTCGACGCGTGGGATGGCATTCGGGCAAGGGAGGTGGAGCGCATCCCCGTAAACACCCTTCCCTTCATCGATTACACGCGGTGCATCCCGGACTGGTACACCCCGGTCATCATCACGAACGAGGAGATGACAAAGAAGCAGCCGGACCTGGTTCGGCGATTCATGGAGGCGACCTCCCGCGGTTACCAGCGGGCGATGAGCCAGCCGGAGGAGGCGGCGCGGGTGTTGCTGCAGGTGGCGCCGGAGCTGGACCCGAAGCTGGTGCAGGGGAGCGCGGCCTACCTGGCCACGCGCTACGTCGATGGCGGACGGCGATGGGGCCTTCAGGATGAGGCGGTGTGGTCGCGCTTTGCGGAGTTCTTGCGGACCGCCGGGCTGGTCGATCGGACCATCGACGTGAAGCCAGCCTACACGAACGAGTTTCTGCCGGGTGGATGAGGCGTGAGTGAGCCTGCGATTGAGTTGCGCGGACTGAGCCATCGCTTTGGCGAGGGGGAGCACGCGGTGTCCGCGGTGCAGGACATCTCGCTTTCCGTGGCGGCGGGCTCGTTCGTGAGCGTGCTGGGGCCGAGCGGGTGCGGCAAGAGCACGCTCCTGCGCGTGCTGGCCGGGCTGCTGGTCCCCACCGCCGGGCAGGCGCTGGTACGCGGGCGCTCCGCCATCGCCACGCCGGGGCTGGTGGGCTACATGCCGCAGCGCGACCTGCTGTTGCCGTGGCGGCGGGCGCTCGCCAACGCCACCTTGGGGGCGGAGATCGCCGGGGAGCCGGTTGAGGCGGAGCGGGAGCGCGCGCGGGGGCTGTTTCAGCAATTCGGGCTGGCGGGCTTTGAGGACGTCTGGCCGGCGCAGCTCAGCGGGGGGATGCGGCAGCGGCTGGCCTTGCTGCGCACGTTCCTGATCCGGTCCGATGTGCTGTTGCTGGACGAGCCGTTCGGGGCGCTGGATGCGATTACCCGCCGGGCGATGCAGGCGTGGCTGCAGGACGTGTGGATGCGGGACCGGCGCACGGTGCTCTTCGTCACGCACGACGTGGAAGAAGCCCTGTTCCTGTCCGACACGGTCTATGTGCTCACCGAGCGGCCGGGACGGCTGCTCACCCACGTCGATGCGCCGTTTGCCCGGCCCCGGCTGCCATCGCTGGTGGTGGAGCCGGCGTTCGTCCAATGCAAGGCGCTGCTGCTGGAGGCGCTCGATCGGGGCGCGCCGGGTGGGTGAGCCATAGGGCGGAGCAGCCGCTGGCGCAGCACCTCGGACCGCTCGAGTTCGGCGAGCTCAGCTTTGCTGGAGCCGACCTCGTTAGCTGTATGCGCCCTTCGGTACATCGCCGAGGGCGATGATGGGCGAGGCGTCCATGGACGACGCGACATCGACAAGGTAGGGTCCGGGGTGTTCCAGCCCGTGCTGGAAGTGTGCTTCGAAGTCCTCTAGGTTGGTCACGTGCGCCCCCTCGGCGCCCATCGAGCGGGCGACGCCGCCGAAATCGACCGCGGTGAAGGTGGAGGGTGGGGTGATGCCGAGCCGGTCTTCGATGTGCTTGATCCAGCCCAGCGCCTGATTGTTCAGGATGACATAGGTGATGTCCAGCCCCAGCCGGACCGCCGTCTCCATCTCGCTCAGGGAGTAGGCCCAGCCGCCGTCTCCCGCCAGCGCGACGACGCGACGATGCGGGGGCGTGGCGATGCGCGCGCCGATAACGGCCCCGCCTGCCCAGCCGATGCCCGCCAGCCCACGGGGGGCGATGAAGTTCGGCCCCGCTTTCTTGACCAGCGTGTTGGCCGCGCCCCAGCCGGAGGCGAGTGATGCGTCGCAGAGAAGGAGGTCGTCTTCACGGAGGGCGGCGCTGATCACCTCTGCGATGCGCGTGGGGGCGACGGCGCCATCGGAGGCGGCACGGGGTCCGTTCAGTCTGGCCTGCACGTCGCCCAGCCAGTTCCGGGCGGCGATTTTGCCGCGCAGGGCGGTGGTGAGCATGGCGGCGGCCTCCCGCGCATCGGCGACGATGCCAAGTGCGACGGGCCCGGTCCGGCCGATCTCTTCACCATCGACATCGATGTGGATGATCGTCTGCCCCGGCCCGGGGAGCTGCCAGCCGTGGGTGCTGAGCTGCCCCAACTTGCAGCCGATGACGAGCACGACATCGGCCGCCATGGCCGCCGCGTTGGCGCGCACGGTGCCGAACATGCCGGTGACGCCGGCGGCCAGCGGGCTGCGCTCGTCGATCGTGCCCTTGCCGCTGATGGAGGTGACGACCGGTATCTGGTGCTGCTGCGCCAGTGCGGATACCGCGTTGGCCGCCCCGCTGAAGGTGACGCCGCCACCCGCCATGATCAGCGGCCGTTTGGCCCGGCTCAGTAGGTCGACCGCCGCCGCTAGGCCAACAGTCGTAGGCGCGGAGCGGAAGCGCGGGTAGACGAACTCGCGCTCGCTAAAGTTGCGGAACTGGGAGGGATCCGGCTCCTCATGGAATACGTCCTCCGGGATCTCCAGCACCACCGGCCCCGGGCGACCCGTCGTAGCGATCCGCAACGCCTGATCGAGCACGGCGTCCAGCGTCTCGCCGCGTTCCACGCGCCCCACCCATTTTACGAGCGGGGCTAGCATGGCGGCCTGGTCCACCGCCTGTGAGACGACGGCACGCCGCCGGAGATGGCTGCGGGTGGTGCGGATATCGGCGACGATGGCGACGATGGGGATGGAGGAGCTCATCGCCTCCGCCAGTCCGGACACCAGGTTGGTGGCGCCTGGCCCGACGGTGGCGTCGCAGAACCCCACATGGCCGGAGGCGCGGGCGTAGGCGTCGGCGGCGCAGGCGGCGCCGCGCTCATCACGCATGAGGACGTGCAGAAGCCCGGCGTCATGCGCGGCGCCGTAGAGGGGCAAGGTCTGCCCGCCGGGGACGCCGAAGATGGCTTTCACGCCGCCCGCGACGAGGATTTCTACCAGCCGGTGGCTCAGGCTACTCAAGGGGCACTCCTCTGGAGGTGGTCTTCCCGTATCAGGCGCGGACCGCCTGCTCCTTGAAGTGTGGGATGATGTACTTGCTGGTGAGCTCCATGGAGTGGAGGATCTTGTCCGTGGAAAGGCCGCCCACGCGGGTCCAGAGGATGAGGTCCGTCAGGTTCCAGGTTTCCTGCATCTCTTCGAGCTTGCGGATGATGTGGTCGGGGTCGCCCACCAGCAGGCTGCCCGCCTGTTCGCGCTCCTCGAAGCTCACCGTCCGGTTGCGTTGGTAGCGCGGATCCGTCGCCTGCACGGAACCTGGCTCGGGCGCGTTCTGGCGGCCGGCCTCGCCGTTAAACCATGTCCAGGGTCCACGGAACTCCTCGCGCGCTTGCTCTATCGTGTCGGAGACGTAGACGAAGCGCAGCGCGCCGATGCGCTTGCTCGCCGGATCCACGCCCCGCTCCACGAGGCTGGCTTTGTACTGCTTCACCTGCTCCGGGATGTTCTCTTCGGGAGCAAAGCGCGGTGTGAAGAGGAGGTTCGCGCCCATCTTGCCCACGAGCTCGAATGTCTCCGGGCTGAGCGAACCGACCCAGGTGCGTGGATGGGGCTGCTGCACGGGTCGTGGCCGCACCTCCAGGTTGTCGATATTAAAGTACTGGCCGTGGTAGGTCGCGCGGTCCTTTGTCCACGCTTCCAGCATGAGCTCGATGCCTTCTTTGAAGATGGCCCGCGTCTGCGCCATGTCAACGTTATAGGCGCCAAGCTCTTTGGCGCGGTAGCCGCGACCGAGGCCGACGTCCAGCCGGCCGCCACTGACGTTGTCGAGGAAGGCCAGTTCTTCCGCTGCCCGTAGGGGGTTGTGCAGCGGCAGCACGACAACACCCGTGCCGAGACGGATCGTCTTCGTTCGCCGGGCAACGGCGGTGAGCGCCATGACAGCGTTGGGGCAGATGCCGTAATCACCGAAATGGTGTTCCGCAGCCCACACGGAGGAGAAGCCGAGGTCTTCCGCCGCTTCCATCAGGTACAACTGCTCGTTGATCATCTCCTGGTCGGTGCGGTTCTCCGGCCGCTCGAACAGATGGAAAGTTCCGAAATCCATGCTTCCTCCCCGATGTGATGCGCGCTGCGGTTGGACAATCGCCAGATTCTACCACCGTGCGGTCCGTTTGCCCATGCATCCGGGCGTCTGGCTAGTACGGCCCCTGAGCCTCGAATATCGCGCGTGGGTTATCCACCGTCATCAGCCGGATATGCTCCTCCGTGACGCCGCGCTTGCGGGCTTCCGGCAGGATGCGGTCCACCAGCGTGTCCCAGTTCCAGTTGGGCTGTGCGCGGAACGCGGGCGAGACGAAATCGACCATGGCCGATGCGTCGTGGGAGAGGACCATGCGCTCCGCAAAGCCGCGGCGGCATAGCTCCACCAGCAGTTCGATGCGCTGCTCTTCCGGCAGCATCAGATCTATGCCGAAGCGGTCCAGCCCGATGTAGCTGCCGTTCTCGATGAGCTGTTCCAGGTAGGGAATGTCCATCGCATCCCCGCTGTGGCCGATGACGACGCGCCCCAGATCGACGCCTTCCTCCCTGAACACTCGCTGCTGGTCCAGCCCGCGGTGGGTGCGCATGTCCGTGTGGGTGCTGATCGGCGCGCCCGTGCGCCGGTGCGCGCGTGCGGCGGCGCGCAGGTGCTTCTCATTCGTGGGGGTTACGCCGTCCGGGCCGGTGGCGCCCTTGATCACGGCGGCCTTGATATCGGTTCCGTTGATGCCGACCGCGATGTCCCGCACGAACAGATCTGCGATAAGGTCGCACTCCTGCGTGTTGAAGTAGAGGATGGAGTGGACGTAGGCGCCCGTTGTTTCCAGGATGTTCACCCCGGAGGCGGCGGAGACGCGCCGCGCCAGCAGCGGGTCGCGGTGGAAGTCCGCCGGGCTCATATCGATGATGGTGCGCACGCCCTTTGCGTGGACGCGGCGCAGGCGCTCGGTCGCTTCCCGCTCGATTTTGTCGCCCTCCCACAGGTGTGGGTAACTGGTGTAGAGGCCGGGCGTCGCGGCGATCAGATGTTCGTGCATGTAGGTGAAGCCCAGGTTCGCCGTATCGATGGGTCCGGTAGCGCTTTCCACCTGCATGATGGCTGCCTCCACTGCGATAGGATGGTGCGAGAAAGGATTTCAGCGCAGTGTAGCAGCAGGCGCAAGCGATGTGTCGACTTCCGGCAGGGCGCTACAATACTGGGAGCGCAGGAGGGATGACTATGGCCGATACTCCTGAGATCGAAATACGGCGGAGCGGGGCCCGCTTCGTCACGGAGATCCCGTGGCTGCGCTCCCGGCACTCGTTTTCGTTTGGCCCGCATTATGACGCGGAGAACGTTGGATTCGGGCTGCTGCTGGTCAGCAACGACGACATCATCCAGCCCGGCACCGGCTTCCGCACCCACCCGCATCAGGACATGGAGATCGTGACCTGGGTGCTGGAGGGGGAGTTGGAGCACAAGGATTCCCAGGGCAACCGGGGGATGATCTATCCCGGGCTGGCGCAGCGACTGAGCGCGGGCAGCGGCGTCTGGCATTCGGAGATGAACCCGGCGTCGGAGGCGCCGGTGCGGCTGGTGCAGATGTGGGTGCTGCCGGACACGGAGCGCATTCAGCCCGGTTACGCCCAGCTCGATATCAACCGGGATCTCGATCGTGGGGGGCTGGTACCGGTGGAGTCCGGCCGGGGGCATGACGCGGCGATCGGCATCCGCCAGCGGGACGCGGTGCTCCTTGCGGGCCGGCTGCGCCCGAACGAAGCGGTGCGCCTCCCCGATGCTGCCTATGTGCACCTGTTTGTCGCCCGCTCCCGGGTGGAGCTGCAGGGAGCGGGGTGGCTGGAGGAGGGGGATGTGGTGCGGTTGACGGGCGCGGGAGGGCCGCCGATCACGGCGGGAGAAGCGGGCGCTGAGGTCATCGTCTGGGAGATGCATGAGGGCGTACTGGGCCGCTAGCGCGCTATCGCGTGTTTGTCTTCACCGGGGCGGAGGGGTAGCCCCCAACCGCTCCGCTGCCTATGATGGATCGAACCCCGGAAACGCCGGGCTGACTTTTGCATGCGGAGGCTAACGTGGCGGAGCAGAACAGCGGCGCCCTGGACGGGGTGAGCGTTCGCGCCGAAGCGATTGTGAAGACGTACCGGACCGGATCGGCCGTTATCCACGCTCTTGATAAGGTGGACCTGACGGTGCGCACGGGGGAGATGGTCGCCATCATGGGGCCGTCGGGCTGTGGCAAAACCACGCTGCTCAACTGCCTCTCCGGCCTGGATGACATCGAGTCCGGGCGGGTGTTTGTCGAGGGGACGGACATCGCGACGCTGCCGGATGATACGAAGACGGAGCACCGGGCGCGCCGTATGGGCTTCATCTTTCAGTTCTACAACCTGCTGCCCGTGCTCTCCGCCGTGGAGAACGTGGAGTTGCCGCTGCTGGTTTCCGGCACGGCGGCTTCGGAGGCGCGGAAGCGGGCGATGGATGCGCTGGGCATCGTGGGGCTGACGGATTGGGCGGTGCACCGGCCCGCGCAGCTCTCCGGCGGCCAGCGGCAGCGGGTGACCATCGCGCGGGCGTTGGTGAACAACCCGACGATCGTGTGGGCGGATGAGCCGACGGGCGACCTTGACTCGCATACGGCGGGAGAGATCATGGACCTGATGGTTGAGCTGAACGAGAAGAACGGCCAGACCTTCGTCATCGTTACGCACGACTCCGGGGTGGCTGCCCGCACCGATCGCATCGTCCGGATGCAGGATGGGCAGATCGTGGGCGAGGAGCTGCTGGAAGGTCCGAGCGGCCGCCGCGCTGTCCCCGTAACCTGACACGGACACGGCCTGTGATCGAATCGGGCAAGCCTGACTACACCGACCTCCGCTTTCCTCCGCCGCGGGACGACCGGCCCTACGTGCTGATCAACATGGTCGTCTCCGCCGATGGCAAGGCGGTGCTTGCCGGCACGGAACGCGGGCTGGGCTCGAAGACGGACCAGCGGCTGATGCGGGAGCTGCGTTTGAACGCGGACGTGGTGTTGAACGGGGCGGGCACGCTGCGGGCCAACGGCTCCTCCTCCAGGCTGAACGATGAGGGGCTGGAGCGGCTGCGGGTGAGCCGGGGCAAGCCGCCCGCGCCCATCGCGGCGGTGCTGAGCGGGCGGGGCGATCTGCCGCTGGGTAGGGCCTTCTTCACGGGGCGTGACTTCGATGCCATCGTTTATCTGTCCGATGCGGCACCGCTTGAGCGGCGGCAGGACATCGCGGCAACGGGGCGGCCGGTGCAGGTAGTGCCGGGGGATGACGCGCTGCGGGCGATGCTGCGCCACATGCGGCAGGAGCTGGGCGCGGCGGTGCTGCTGGTGGAGGGCGGCCCGCACCTGAACGGGCAGTTCTTCGCCCAGGGGCTAGTGGACGAGTTCTACGTGACGATCGGGCCGATAGTGGTGGGCGGTACGGGGGTGCTGACGGCGGTAGAGGCTCCCTATGCGTTTACACCGGAGACGGCGCCCCGGCTGGAGTTGGTGTCCGCCTACCTGAATCCGGAGACGAGCGAGCTGTACTGCCGCTACCGCGTGCGCCGTGCGGTCTAGAGCAAGCGGGGCCGCGCGACCGGCCTGCCTGGGGCCGGTCCACTCGAAGAAGCCGTCGGCGGGGACGACGCAGCGGCGCTAGCGGAAGGCGTCGCGGAAGGCGTCGCGCTCGGTCAGGGTCTCGGCGCGGGCGTTGATCTGGGGTGGACGCTTCGGATCGCGCTGCCAACTGTTGCGCAGGCCCCAGTCCGCCGCCAGGAGCTGGCGTTCTTCGTGGCGCGCGCGCACGATCCAGTGTTGGTCCGTGGGGGCGATGTTGTAGCGCGGCCGGTAGCGCTCGAGGAACGCGGCGTCCGGCTCAATGCCGAGGTCCATGGCGAGCTGGTAGCGTCGGGGGCGGTCAAGGTGAATCGACTGCGCACGGTGCTACGTCCGGGGGACGACGCGCACGGCCGCCCCCACGCCCGCGGCCAGCGTCGCGGCGGCGCTGCCATCGGGCCGGGCGATGGCCAGGTAGCCGGAGCTATCGACCAGGGCGATGAGCATGTCCCAGGGCATGCCGGCGTGGAACGTGGGGACGGGCCCGCGCACGACGAGCCCGCCGATCTCCGCCGTGAACGCGGGCGGCAGGTCTTCGGCGCGGACATCGGTGATCAGGTTGCCGAAGTGATCGACGTGGATGACCCGGCCCGCCAGCACGCCGGTTGGCTCCAGGTGGGCGCGGAAGGGCGGGAGGGCGTGGACGCGCTGTTGCCGCGGACCGAAGCTGTCCGGCTCCGCCCCCAGGGCCAGGTGCGCTGCTGCAGGGGCGAACACGTCGCGGCCGTGGAAGGTGGCGCTGACCGGGATGCGCTGGTACTCCGGGTTCACCAGCTCGTACGCCTCGATGTGCGGGGGCAGGCTCACGGGGCCAGCGCCCTCAGCCGTGCGGGCGCGGGTGGCATCGGGCAGGGCGGGGGAGAGCACGCCGTTGTCCGGGCCGATGAAGGCGCTCTCGCCAGAGCGGATGAGGAGGGAGGCGCGCCCGCTGCCGACGGCGGGATCGACGACGCAGATGTGGATGGTGCCGGGCGGGAAGTGAGGCCAGGCGGTGGCGAGGACGAAGGCCGCGTCCTCGATGCCGCCGGGGGGGATGGCGTGGGTGACATCGATGATGCGGGCGTCGGGGCAGATGGAGAGGATGACGGCCTTCATGGCGGCATCGAAGCCGTCGCTGGTGCCGAAGTCCGTGGTGAGCGTGATGATGGGGCGATCGCCGTTCATGACGGCCCTATTGTAGATCGCCGGGAGGAGCGGCGGCGTCCAGGAAGGTGAGCAGGGCGGGAAGATACTCCTCTGGCGCTTCCAGGGCGGGCGCATGGCCGGTATCGGCGAAGACGCGCAGCTCGCAGCCGTGGATCGCTTCCCACATGGCGAGGGCGAGATCGATCGGGACGACGGCATCGCTGTCCCCCGCCATGAGCAGGGTGGGGACGGCAAGCTGAGGCAGGCGCTGCCCTAGCCGCAGCGATTCGATGGCGTCCAGCGAACGCCAGTAATGGCCTTCGGACGCGTCCATGATGGCGTCTGCGCCTTCTTCGATAACGGCTGGCGGCACGGGGCGCGTGTAGAACGCGCCGGCCATCGTAAGCGCGACGGCGCGGTCCGTGCGGGCGGCGCGGCGTCGCTCCTGGCTATCGGGGCCGCCGGCGGGGAGGCCATCGGCGGGGACGGGGCAGACCAGCGTGAGGGAGCGCAGCCGCGCCGGGTGATCGAGCGCGAGAAGAAGGGCGATGGCGCCGCCCATGGAGTGCCCGATGAGGTCGATGGAGCGCAGGTCCAGCGATTCGATCAGAGCGAAGACGTCGGCGGCGTATTGCTCAATCGTGTAGCCATCCTCCGGGCGGGCGCTCCGGCCCACGCCGCGCAGGTCCGGCGCGTAGGCGCTATAGCCCGGCGGCAGCGCGTTCATGGTGGTGAGCCAGTTCCTGCCGGAGCCGGTCCAGCCGTGGATGAAGAGCGCGGTGTGGGTGTGGGGGCCACGGGCGCGCCGGCGCCGATAGTGGAGGTGGAGACCGGCGGAATCGTAGGAGGGCATAGCCGGCCTAAACCGTAATCTCCTCCCCGCCATCGACGTTGATCACGTTGCCCGTGATCCAATCAGCACGGGGATCGCAGAGCAGGCTGATGGCGCGCGCCACGTCCTCGGTCGTCGTTGGGCGTCCGCTGGGATTGCGCCCGGTGGCGATATCATACAGGCGCTGGGCCCCTGGGATCTTGCGCAGGGCGGGCGTATCGGTCACGCCGGCGCGAATCGCGTTGGCGCGGATGCCGCGGGGGGCCAGCTCGTAAGCGATCTGGCGGATGTGGGATTCCAGCGCGGCCTTGGCGGCGGACACTTCGCCGTAGTTGGACCAGACGCGGCTGGAGCCGCTGCTGGTGAGGGCGAAGATGCGGCCGCCGGACCGCATCAGCCCTTCCCGGACCAGGTCCTGGGTCCAGTAGACCAGGCTGTGGGCCATGACATCTAGCGTCATCTCCATCTGGGGCTGGGTCACTTCCTCTTCAGACTCGGTGGAGAAATAGGGAACGAGAGAACCAAAGGCCAGGGAATGGACGAGCACCCCAACGGCGCCGTCCGTCCCCATGGCTGACTTCATGTCCTGGATGACCTTGCCGCGCTTATCCGCGTTGGCGGCGTTCTGGTTGAAGAAGATGGCGCGGTGACCCAGCGCTTCGATGTCCGCCTGCACCTGCTTTGCCGCGGGCAGGGTCGAGCTGCGGTCAAGGTGGACGCCGAAGATGTCGACGCCGCTGCGGGCCAGCTCCCGGGCGCAGGCGGCGCCGAACCCGCTGGAGACGCCGAGGATGAGTGCCCAGGTGGTGCCGTTTCCTTCCGCCATGCGTCTGGTCGCCTCCCGTTTCAGTGCAGCGTTGGTTGTGTCGACTGGTCTTCATCCGGGGTCGCCGACGTGACCGGAGCCGGTTCGGCACCCGTGCCGTCGCCGTCCACGGGCGCTGCCCCATCGCTGAGCAGGTCATCGATGACGATGGCGCCGCGTTCGCCCAGCAGCCGGTCCCGTACGCGGGCGCGCCAAGCTTCGTCCGTTCCGGCCAGCGCCTGGCGTGTCAGGCGGAAGAGATCGCTCGTGGTGATGATGCCGTACATCATACTCTCGGCGGCGATACGGAGCGGCTCCGTGAACTGCCGCCCGCGCGATTCGGGCGGGGTCTGCCGCTCCCCGTTGACGACGATGAGCCCCGGCGGCAACTCGCCCTCCCGCTCCAGGTGGCGCTCCCGCCGTTCCCGCAGGCGATAGTGCGGCGTCATATCGACGAGGCCGCGAGCGGCCTCGACTTCGACGAAGGCGCGGCTGTTGTCCCGGATGAGCACCGGCGGCGCATCGGGATAGCCCTCGGTCTCGAAGCCGAGCAGGCGGAGCGCATCGAACACGACCGGACCCAGCGCAAACTTGCTCTCGCACCAGAGCAGGCGGCGGAAGCGGGCCAGGGCATCGACGCCGCTCCGCGCTTCCTCCAGCCGCGCCTCCGCCGCCTCGAAGGCGACGCGGGCTTCGTCCAGCGCAGCCTCCCGTTGCTCCAGCCCGGGCAGCGCCTGGGCGCTAACCCAGTAGGGCGCTTCCTCCGTGGGCGGGAACTCCAGCATGCGCCGGGCGGCATCGACGAGGTGGGAGGCGACGGGGCCACGATCGGGCCCGGTCTCCACGTTGGGAGCGGGGATGAAGGCGATGCGCCCCGGTCCGACGCGGAACTCCACGCCGATGGCGCCGCCGCCGGGGCTGCGGGCGATGATGTGGCCCTGGCGGGCGATTGCCGGGGTGTTGGCGAAGTGGGCGCGGTAGCGAATGCGGTCGCGGTACTCATCGATGAAGCCGGCAAGGGGGTGAGTCGTATCGGCGGGGATGGCCCCTGATCCGCTTGCCATGAGCAGGTCTGGGGACCCCCAGCTGACGCCGGAGGGGGCGGGCAGCCAGAAGTAGCGGTCGCAGCCGGCAAAGCCGGCGACACCGGGGATGGCTACGTTGGGATGGCCGATGACGAGAATGACGCCGCCGCGGGCCAACGTTCGCTCCGCTTCAGCCAGACGGCCGCGGAGCAGATCGGCGAGCCCGGCGGTCAGGGGCCCGCCGGAGGCGTTGAGCACCGGCTCATCGGTAGCGCTGCGCATCTCGCCTTCGCCGGAGAGGACGGCCTGGATCGCGGCGGAGACCCCCGCCGGATCAACGAGGATGGCATCGTAATCGAACAGCGCGGGGGCGTTGAGGATCGTGTAGTTATCGATCCGCGGATCGGGCAGGGGGTAGCCGATGCTCAAGAGTCGCATCGTGGTCTCCTAAAAGCTCAGATTTCGCAGGTAATCCCGGAACTCCAGTCCGATGTCCTCGCGCTGGAGCGCCAGCTCCACGGAAGCCTTGAGGAAGCCGAGCGGACGTCCGGTATCGTACCGCTTTCCCTGGAAACGGCAGGCGTACATTGCGCCGCGGCGGGCGAGGCCGGCCAGCGCGTCCGTGATCTGAATCTCGCCCCGTGCGCCCGGGCGGACCTTCGTTAGCTCATCGAACACGTCCGGGCCCAGCACGTAGCGGCCGACGACGGCGAGGTCGGATGGAGCGTTCTCCACGCGGGGCTTCTCTATGAGGGCGTCCAGCTTGTAGACATCGCTCTCTATTTCCTTGCCGGCGACGATGCCGTAGCTGGGGATGTCTTCCCGCGGCACTCGTTCCACGGCGACGACGTTGCCATGACGTTCGTACACGTCGATGAGCTGGCGGGCGGCGGGCGGTTCGGCGACGATGACGTCGTCCGGGAACATGAGAAGGAACGGCTCACTGCCGATGACGTGGCGGGCGCAGAGGACGGCGTGCCCCACGCCGCGCGGCTCCATCTGCCGGACGTAGGAGAAATCGGCCAGGCGGGTCAGCCGCTGGACCTCCTCCAAGAGGGCCTCACTACCGCTGGCGGAGAGGGCTGACTCCAGGGCGAAGGCGCGGTCGAAGTGATCTTCGATGGACCGCTTGCCGCCGCTGGTGACCATGATGATGTGCTCGATGCCGGAGGCGACCGCTTCCTCCACGGCGTACTGGATGATGGGTCGGTCGACCAGGGGGAGCATCTCCTTGGGAATCGCCTTGGTCGCGGGGAGAAAGCGGGTGCCGTGCCCGGCCGCCAGGATCACCGCTTTGTGGATGGGCATGCCTGCTCCGTTTGCCGGCATCGGGCCGGGCTAGAATGGGGCCATTCTACCATGCGCCTGCGCGGTCGCCGAAAGGGGAGTGTCCTGCTATCATGAATCGGCGATGCGTATCCTGGTGATCAACGGGCCGAATCTGAATGGGCTGGGCACGCGCGAGCCCCAGCACTATGGGGTGCTGACGCTCGCGGAGATCGAGCGGCGTATTGCCGCGCGCGCCGGTGAGCTAGGCGTCGAGGTGCGGTGCTTCCAGTCCAACCATGGGGGCGCGCTGATCGACGAGATACAGGCG
>SHXV01000021.1 GCA_009693105.1 Dehalococcoidia bacterium | reverse complement strand
GGGTCGCTGATATCGGCGCGGATGGCGATCGCCGTGCCGCCGATCGCCTTGATCCGTTGCAAGCCCTCTTCCAGCGTCCCTTCCAGGTCCTTGCGCCGGGTCGCCTCCGTCCGGCCGATGAGCGCGACCTTCGCGCCCTCAGCGGCGAAACGAACGGCGATGGCCTGACCGATCCCCCGGCTGGCGCCGGTGATAACAGCGACCTTGCCCTGCAGGCTGTTTCCCATGTCATGCCTCCTCCTTAAGCGCGGCATCGACCGCCTGCAAATCGTCCGCCGTCAGCGTCCATTCGGCAGCAGCCACGTTCTGCTTCACCTGCTCCGGGCTCGTCGCGCCAGCGATGACGCTGCTGACGGGGGGCTGGGCGATGAACCAGCTCATCGCCAAATCGAGCAGTGAATGGCCGCGCTCGGTCGCTACCCCCTCCAGCCGCTCGACCGCGTGCAGGTTGCGTTCAGTGAACATCCGGCCGCCAGCAGCGCCGGAGAGCCGGGCGCCCTCCGGCGGCGGCTGGCCGGGGCGATACTTGCCGGTGAGCAGCCCGCCAGCCAGGGGCAGGAACGGGATGAAGCCCATCCCGAAGCGCTCGCAGACGGGGAATGTTTCCGCCTCGACGCCGCGATCGAGCAGGTTGTAGCGGTTCTGCGACGAGATGAACGGCGCGAGGTGCTCGCTTCGCGCTGTCCACGCGGTGTCGGCGAGCTGCCACGCTTTGTAGTTCACGCACGCTACGTAACGCACCTTGCCGCAGCGAACGAGATCGTCGAGCGCCCGCAGCGTTTCCTTGATCGGCGTCTTCGGGTCCGGCATGTGGACCTGGTATAGGTCGATGTAATCCGTGCCGAGCCGGCGCAGGCTGCCCTCGACCGCCTCGATCAGGTGGCGACGGGAGGCATCGGACCAGTAGCGGCCCTCGGCGAACTTTATCGAGCCCTTCGTGGCGATGACGGCCTCGCGGCGGCGGCCCTGGATCGCCTTGCCGATGTATTCCTCCGACAGGCCCCGTCCATAGATATCCGCTGTATCGATGAAATTGATGCCGACGTCCAGCGCCGTATTGACGATCGCCGCTGCCACATCTTCGTCACAGCGGTCGCCGAGGGGCATTGTTCCTAGCCCTACGGTCGAAACTTCCAGACCCGAGCTGCCGAGGTGGCGGTACTTCATCACCTTCTCCCACCTGAATCGCGCCGGACACGCGAGTCCGCCCGCCGCCGACGGACCGATTCGGTTCGTTGCCGACAGGGACACCTCCCTAGCTCACCGGCTCCGCGCCGATGATCATGGTCGGTGTGCCCAGAACGCCGGACCCGAAGTTTTCCACAAGGACGTTGCGCACTGGCTTGTGCTTCACCTGGTTCACGGCGCGACCCTGAATCTGGAGGACACCGGAGATGATGCGCTGGAGCGCCTGGGCGGTGCCGGCGTGGCTGTAGGACATCAGCCCGCCATCCGTGACGATCGGGAACTCGCCGTCGATGCGGACGCGACCGTCCATCACGTAGTCTCCACCTTCCCCTTCGCCGCAGAAGCCGTAGACCTCAAACAGCCGGATCATCTCCCAGGAGAAGTTATCGTAGAACTCGCCGATGTCCATGTCTCTTACGGTGAGACCGGACTGCTGAAAGACCTTCTGTCCGCTCCACTCCCCGCTGAGACCGAAGCGGTCCCAAACGGGTGGCTGCTTGTAGCCGGCGCCCTGCGATTCCAGCGCCGCGCCGAGGATGTAGACCGGCTTTACCTTGAGCTGTTTAGCCTTTTCCACCGTGGTCAAGACCATACCGGCCCCGCCTTCCGAGGTCATGCAGATGTCCAGCAGGTGGTAGGGGTCCGCCACCATGCGTGAGTTGAGCACGTCCTCCGGCGTGGCCTGGCGGCCGTAGTAGACGGCGGCCGGGTTGTTCGTGCCGTTTGTGCGGATGGCCGACGCCACTTCCGCCAGTTGCTCCGGCTTGATGCCGTACTTGTGCATGTGGCGCTTGGCAACAAGCGCGAACTCCGCCGCCGTGAACAGCCCCCAGCATTCGACGAATTCGTTGGTGGGGCGGGTCCACGGCGCCGTGGCCCCTCGGTCGGCATAGGCGCCGGCCTGACCGGAGGCAAGAACGACCGTCTCACACATGCCGGCGCCGATGGCGAGCGCCGCGTTCGCAACGGCGGCAATGCCGATGCCCTGGCCGGTCCAGCTAGGGCGCCATCCGAGCTGGTACACCATGTCGCCGCTGTTCGGGAAGTCCTGGTTACCGATGCAGACGCCGTCGACATCGGACGGGCTCATGCCGGCGTCTTTGAGGGCGCCGAAAACGGCTTCCAGCGTCAGCCCGGCGGAGGTGTAGCCCTCCAGGAACCGCGCCTGCTTCGTGTTGTGTACGCCGACGATGGCCACCTGGTGCAGCGGATTGGTGCTGGCCACTGTTCGCCTCCTCAATATCGTGGGGGCGCGTGTTTCCGCGCGCCGTGGCAGTATACTACCGTTCGGGGCGCGCTGCGGAGACGCGCGCGACGCCGGAGGAGGAACGACGATGGCCCAACTGGAACGAACCACGCTGGGACGCACCGGCATAGCGGTGACACGGCTGGGATACGGCGCCATGGAGCTGCGCGGCGAACCGCAGGGTCCTGTCGTGCCCGATACCCAGGCGGAGGCAGTCCTCAACACGGTGCTGGATGTGGGGATCACCTTTATCGATACGTCCCCGGATTACGGGCGGAGCGAGGAGTTGATCGGCAAGTTCATCTCCCACCGGCGTTCGGAGTACTTCCTCGCCTCCAAGTGCGGCTGCGTGCCGAACGCCGGCATGGGCACCGACCACGTGCATACGGCGGCGAACATCCGCGCCGGAGTGGAGAACAGCCTGCGTCTGATGAAGACGGACCACCTTGACCTAGTCCAGTTCCACCGCAGCCTGACGAAAGCCGAGTTCGAAGAGCACGGCGCATTGCAGGAGGCGCAGACCTTGCAGCGGGAGGGCAAGGTACGGTTCATCGGCGTATCGGGGACGCTGCCCAACCTGCGCGAGCAGATCGCAATGGGCGTGTTCGATGCGTTCCAGATCCCCTACTCCGCCCTCCAGCGGGAGCATGAGGACGTGATCGCCCAGGCCTCGGAAGCGGACGCCGGCATCATCGTCCGGGGCGGCGTTGCCCGGGGCGCGCCCGCGGATTGGGACGGCCGGCGCTACTACATGATGCCCGGCACGATGGCAAAGGACCGCTGGGAGGAGGCAAAGCTGGACGAACTGCTGGAGCAGGGGATGAGCCGCATGGAGTTCATGCTCCGCTTCACCCTCTCCAACCCCCATCTCGATACGACGATCGTCGGCACGAAAGATGCGGCCCACGTGCGCGATAACGTAGCGGCGGCGCTCAAAGGTCCGCTTCCGGCCGAGGTGATGGCGGAAGCGAAGGGCCGGCTCGCTGCCGCGGGTTCGCGCCCGTCGTAGCCCCGGCATGCAACCGGGCGGCGTCGGCAGACGTAGATCAGGCAACCACCGGAGATGATCCGTCATTACACGATCCTACTTCGCCCTCATCGCCTTGCTGCTGATCGCGGTCGCCGCCGCGCTGCCGCCCGGGACCGGTCCGCATGAGGCGCGGGCGCAGACGCCGGTCGCCGTCAGCATCGCCGGGTTCCAGTTCGCGCCCGCCACGGTGAACGTCTCCCTGGGCACAGCCGTGACGTGGACCAACCGGGACAGCGACCCGCATACCGCAAGCGGCAGCGGTTGGGCTTCCGGGGTGCTCTCCCAGGGGCAATCGTTCACGTACGTCACGCAGCGGGCCGGCAGCTTCAGCTACATCTGCGAGATACACCCGACGATGTCCGGGACGCTCACGGTGACCGGCAGCGCGTTGGCGACGGCCACGCCCTCGCCAACGGCGTCTCCCCTGCCTGCGGCCGCGACACCACCGGTGGCAGCCGGCACAACGACTGCGACCGCAGCGCCCACAGCGTCGCCAGGCCCGTCCCCCGTCGTAACGCAGCCCACTGCGTCGCCAGGCCCGTCCCCCGTCGTAACGCAGCCCACAGCGTCGCCAGGCCCGTCCCCCGTCGTAACGCAGCCGACGGCAGTGTCCACGCCCGCAGCCACGGCGACGTCTGCTCCCACCGCGGAGTCGGGGGAGGGATCGTCGGGCGTGCTCAGTGGGGGAATCGTGTCGGTGGTCCTTTTCTCGATCGGCGCGGGGATCATGCTCATGCGGCGGCGACCGCGTTAGCACCACGCGGGAACGGCAGCGCAAAGAGGCGGCACCTTTCAGGCGCCGCCTCTTCCGTATCGCACGTTAAGGGAGAATCCGGCGCGCGCGCCTGGCTAGGCGCCGGGCGATGACTGGGGGGTGAGCTCCCCCCGGCGGCGGCGGGCGAACGCCTCGTCCTCACCCAGGGAGGCCTCCTTCTTCGCCGCCATCTCTGTCTCATAGGTCATGTGGTACAGGTTGGCGTAGACGCCGTTCTGTGCCATCAGCTCATCATGCGAGCCGATCTCGACAATCGTCCCCTGATCCAGGACGACGATCCGGTTCGCTTCCCTGATCGTGGACAGCCGGTGCGCGATGACGAAGGAGGTACGGTTTTTCAGCAGCTCCCGCAGCGCCCGCTGGATGATGACCTCCGTCTGGGTGTCCACGTAGGCGGTAGCCTCATCCAGCACCAGCACGCGCGGGCTGGCCAGGATGGCGCGGGCGAAGCTGATGAGCTGGCGCTCCCCCACGGAGAAGTTCTGGCCGCGCTGCTGAAGGATGGTATCGTAGCCGCGCTCCAGCCGGGTGATGAATTCGTGCGCGCCCACCGCCTTCGCCGCCGCCTCCACCTCCTCCTGCGTGGCGTCCGGCCGCCCGTAGATGATGTTCTCCCGGATGGCGCCGCTGAAGAGATAGGGGTTCTGCAACACCACGCCCATGTGACGGGTGAGCGACCGGCGCTTGAGATCGCGGATGTCGTGTCCATCGATGCGGATGGCGCCGCCGGTAACGTCGTAGCCCCGGCTGATGAGCGAGGTTATCGTGGTCTTGCCGGCGCCGGTGTGGCCCACCAGGGCGATCGTCTCGCCCGGCTCCACGTGCAGATCGAAGTCCCGCAGCACCGGCACGCCCGGGACGTAGTGGAAGTTGACGTGATCGAAATCGACCCGGCCCTGCACCTCCTCCAGCTCAAAGGCGTCCGGCTTATCCGTGATGTGCGGCGGCGTGTCCAGCACTTCGAAGACGCGCTCAGCGCCCGCCATCGCCCGTTGGACCATCGTGTACTGGAGAACAAGGTCACGAATCGGATCGAAGAAGCGCCCGATGTAGAGCGTGAACGCGGTGAGTACGCCCAGAAGGAGCGCGACGTCGACCTGCGCGGCGTTCAACGCGCGCATCCCTCCGACGACGATGACCGAGGCCGTGGCGATGGCGATGGCGAGCTCGATGATCGGCATGATGGCGGCGGCAAGGAGCCCCGCCCAGATGTTGGCGTTGCGGTTCTCCTGGTTCAGCGCATCGAATCGGCGGATGTTTTCTCCCTCCCGTGACATGGACTGGATCGCCCGCACGCCGGAGAGGTTCTCCGCCAGCGTCCCGTAGAGCGCGCTTACCTTTATCCGCACGTCCACGAAGGCCCGCTTCGCGTGCGACGACCACCAGACCATGATCAGGAGCAGCGGCGGAACAACGGCGAAGGTCACCAGCGCGAGCTGCCAGTCCCGGGTCAGCAGCACCACGATGACGATGGCGAGCCCCACGATGTCCAGGGCGAAGTTGAGGGAGCCGTTGGTGAGCAGGTCCTGCATCACGGTCACGTCGCTGGTGAGCCGGCTAATCATGCGGCCCACTTCCATCTTGTCGTAGAAGGACAGGGAAAGGCTCTGCATGTGGTCGTACATGTCGCTGCGGAGCTTGAGCAAGAGCCGGTTGCCGATCCAGTTGACCGTGACCTGCTGAACGAACGCGGCCAGCCAGCTTATCCCGGCCATGATCGCCATGACAACGAGCAGTTTGATCACGAGGTTCTCATTGCCCTGGATGCCGGCCGTCACGGTGAAGCCAATGAGAAGGGGCTGAAGGAAGTTGGAAAAGGCGGCGACGGTCATTGCGGCAAAGGCGACCCCGGTCTGAAATCGGTACGGACGGAGGTAGGGGAGGATGCGCCGGATCACCCTGGCGTCGTAGACCTTGCCCAGCTCTGTGTCATCCCAGCCGTCGCTCCCGCGTCCGTGGCGGCCGCCGCCCTGTGCCTGACCACCAATGCCGGTGCTCCAACCCGCCGCGCCCGATCCTCCCCACATGCCCATGCGTCTCTCTCCTGTATCGGTCCGCTCAGGAAGCGGCGTTTGCCCGGTCTACCGATGAGGCCACACGCTGCGGCTCCCCCGTCGGACGGCCCAACGCCTCTTCCTGGTCCCGTAACTCCAGATCAAAGATGGTCCGGTAGAGCCCTTCCTGCTCGAGCAGCTCCGCGTGCGTGCCCCGCTGCTCCACGATGCCGTAATGCAGCACGACGATTTCATCCGCGCGCATCACCGTGCGTAGCCGCTGGGCGATGACGAACGTGGTCCGGCCCTTCATCAGCTCCTGCAACGCCTGCTGGATAAGATACTCGGTGCGAGAATCAACGCTAGCGGTCGAGTCATCGAAGATGAGGATGGCCGGGTCCAGCAGCAGCGTCCGCGCGATGGCGATGCGCTGCTTCTGGCCACCCGACAGGGTGACGCCGCGTTCACCCACCCATTCGTCGTAGCCGTTGGGAAGGCTGACGATGAATTCGTGAATGCGCGCCGCCTTCGCCGCCCGCTCGATCTCTTCCTGCGGCGCCCCCGGCTTCCCGTAGGCGATGTTCTCCCGGATAGTGCCGATGAACAGGAAGACATCCTGCTGAACGATGCCGATGCAGCCCCGGAGCGAATCCAGCGTCAGGTCACGGATGTCGTGGCCATCGATGGTGACGCGGCCTTCGGTCACGTCATAGAACCGGGGAATGAGGTTGACCACGGTGGACTTGCCGCTCCCGGACGGCCCCAGCAAGGCGATGACCTGGCCCGGTTTCGCGTCGATGTCGATATCCAGCAGCAACGGCTTCGCCTTGTTGTAGCCGAAGCTCACGTGCTCAAAGCGAACATGGCCGCGGACGTCCTTCAGGACTAGCGCGCCGGGCTTCTCCTTCACCTCTGATTGGGCGTCCATAAGCTCGAACACGCGCTCCGCGGAGCTAATGCAGCGGGTGACGCTGTTGATGAGAAAGCCGATGGTGCGGACGGGGAGCTGGAGCAGGTTGAGCCACAGGGTGAAGGTGAGCAGGTCCGCGGCATCAAGGTTCCCCCGCGAGATGAACAGGGCACCGACACCCACGGTGAAGGCGACCTGCGCCAGCGAGAGCCCCTGCATCAACGGCTGGTTCTTCGCCTGCTCCTTCGCCTGCTCGTAGTTGAGGTCCGCCTGCTCCTTCGCCACTTTGCGGAACTTTTCGCTCTCAAAGTCCTCACGGGTGAACGCTTTCACCACCCGGATGCCGCTCAGCGCTTCCTCCGCCGTCTGGGTCATCACCGCCTGGCTCTGCTGAATCTGCAGCCACAAGGGCCGCATGCGGCGGGCCATCGTGAAGGAACGCCAGGCCAGGATCGGCATGGTGAGCACGCTGATCAAGGCCAGTTGCCAGTTCATGAGGAGCATGCCCGCCATGGCGAAGACGAGCATGATAAAGGTATAGCCCAGCCGCAGCATCGCCATGCCGAAGAACATGCGGATGTTCTCCACGTCCTGCGTAGCGCGGGACATGATCTGGCCGGTCTCCGCCGTATCGTGGTAGGCGTAACTGAGGCGCTGCAGGTTATCGTATAGCTTGTTGCGGATGTCGTAGGCGACGCTCTGGCCGATCGATTCGCCCAGGTACTGCTGTCCGAACGCTCCGATGCCGCGCGCTACGGCGAACAGGATAATGGCAAGGGACGCCCACAGGAGGAGGCCCTGGTTCCCATCCAAGACCTGGTTGCCGACCGGCCCTACGGGACGGAGGCCAAAGTTAATGGCGTACCGCACGATAAGTGGGCTGATCATGACAAATGCGCCGGACAACAGAACGGAAATCCAGGCGATTGTCAACCGGCCGCGATAGGGTTTAAGGAAAGGAACAATCCGTAACAGGTAACGCACGAAGGCTCCTCCCTCCCAACAGGCTACCATACCCTCACGTGAACGTACACGTAGGAGCTAGGCCATCCTATTATCCCCTACTCGGTCACAAGCGTCGAGTCCGTGTTTCGCCCGGCGCCCGTTTGAACGTTTCGGTCCCGGCACCTACGATGGAGAGGCATGACATTACTCCAACCCTTCGCCCGGCACGCGCGCCACGCGGGCTCTGCGGGATTGGCCATCGCCATCGCCTTCGCAGCGCTGTTGGGTGGCTGCGGGGACGAAGCCCCGTCGACGCCACCGTCCGGTGTGACGCAGCCGCGATTCTCCGCCGCGATGCAGGCGCTGTGCCGGACGCAAGGGCTGGCGGAGGCCGGGGATGTGGCGGAGGCGCGCCGGGTCTTTGAGGACGCCGCGCATGGCTTCCTTCACGAGCTGGCAACCCGGGTAAGCGAGGACGATCGTGATGCGACGGCGCGCTTGCTTATTGCGAAAAATAGGGTGGAGGCGGCGCTCGCGGCGCCTCCACCCGACGGAGGCAAGTCGCCCGGGCCGCTCATCGGCGCCTTGATCGCGGCGACGGCGGACGCCGGCGAATCGATCGGCTTGAGTTTCCCCGGCTGCCGGCCGGGCGGGAGATGAGGTGACTATGGGACGAGTGGCAACAATTCGGCTGGCGCTACTGGGCTGCGGCATCGGAACGCTGGCGGCGTTGTTCGCCTCCTGCGGCTCCTCCGATGAGGGGGGAGCCTCTGGCGGGGCCCGCGACGACATCGCCGTCTCCTTCGCCAGCTACGAGCCGCTGGTGGGGGCGAACAATCGCATCATCGTGGGGCTCCTCACCAACGACAACAACTTCATCAGCTACGGCGACGTATCAATGCGGTTCTTCCGGCTGGGCGCACAGAACGACCCGCCCCAGTTCGTAAGCGAATCCATCGGCCGCTTCATCCCGGTCCCGGGCGAGGGCGCGGCCGCCCTTCCCTCGCGCCCCACCGTCGTCCCGCCCTCCGGCGGGCGCGGCGTGTACGAAGCGCTGGGGGTGAACTTCGACCGCGCCGGCTACTGGCGGGTGGAGGTAACGGCGAACCTGAGCGACGGTGCGCGCGCCGGCGCGGCGGCGTTCCAGGTGCAGCAGAAGGCGAGTCTCCCCAACGTGGGCGACCAGGCGATCGCCAGCCTCAACCCGATCATCGGCTCGGACGCGCCGGGCGGCGCCATCGATTCCCGCTTCGTCTCGGACGGCAAGATCCCGGATCCGGAACTACACAGCATGACGATCGCCGACGCGATCAGGTCGGGGAAGCCGACGCTGGTCGTCTTCGCCACACCGGTGTTCTGTGTCAGCCGCTTCTGCGGGCCGGTAACCGACATGGTCCAGGAGATCGAGCGCGAGTTCCGGGGCCGCGCCAACGTGATCCACGTCGAGATCTGGAACGACTTCCAGAAAAAGGCGATCAACAAGGCGGCGGCGGACTGGATCTACCGCGGCGACAACCTCACCGAACCCTGGTTCTTCCTCATCGGCAAGGACGGGAAGATCGCGGCGCGCTGGGATAACCTCGCCTCCCGCGAGCAGATCGTGCAGGCGCTCCAGCAAGCGCTGCGCTGAGGTGCGGGGCTTGCGCCGATAAGCGATACTATTCCTATGACACGTATCGCCGCTTTCGAAATGCACGAACCGCTGCCCACATCGGAGCACTCACGCCTGCTGCTCTCCATCCGGCCATGGATCGACGCCGGTTCGGTCGGGACGCTCGCGCTCTCCTTCCTGGAGGAGCACTGGAACGCCAGCGAGATCGGGGAGCTGGCCCGCCCCGGCGAGTTCTATGACCTGACCCGCTACCGCCCGATGATCCGGCACCGGGATGGGCAGCGCCAGGTGATCGTTCCCAACACCACGGTCCACTTCGCCCACGACGAGCGGGGGCAGGACTGGATCACGCTGCACGCCCTGGAGCCGCACAACCGGGGCGAGGACTACGTCGAGGCGCTGGTAGAGCTGATCCAGCGCCTGAACGTGCGGGAGTACATCATGGTCGGTTCCATGTACGGGCCGGTGCCGCATAGCCGCCCGGCCATGATCACGGGCACCGCCCTGGGCGATTCGCTGCGGGAGCGGATGCGTGGCTTTGGCGTAAACTCCAGCACCTACGAGGGGCCCACGACGATCCTGGCCACGCTGGCCGATCGCCTGCGGGAGGGCGGGGCGGAGACGGCGAGCATGCTGGTGCAGCTCCCCGCCTACGCGCAGCTGGATCCGGACCACCACGGACGCCACGGCCTGCTCCAGAAGCTGGACAGCATATTCGAGCTTGGGCTGGACCTGGAAGCGCTGCGGACGGAGGGGTTACGCCAGTACGCCACGATCGACGAATCCCTGGCGCAGAACGCGGCGCTGTCAAACTGGGTGAAGGAGCTGGAAGCGGCGTACGATAGCCAGGCCGGCGGCAGCGAAGGGCGCCCGGCGGGCAGGGCGGAGGGGCCGGCCGAACCGAAGCTGTCCCCGGAGATGGAGCAGTTCCTCCATGAGATGGAGCGGCGCTGGGAGACGGGCGGCCCCAGCACGGACTAACAGTCGCCTTCAGGACGCGATAGCGGGCGGGTCACCCCAATGACCCGCCCGCTTGTTGATCCTGACCGTCGCCGTTATCAGGCGGGCTCGAAGTAGGGCAGCGCGATGTCATCCGACATCTTGGTGAACGTCACTTTGAGCGGCATGCCGATCTTGACGTTCTCCAGCTCCGCGTTGATCACGTTGCTCATGATGAACCAACCCTCCTCCATCTCCATGATCCCCACCACGTAGGGAATCTGGAAGGCGGGGGTCTGCGGCCGGTAGACAATCGACATGCTGTACAGGGTACCCTTGCCGCTGGTCTTCACCCATTCCAGCTTGGTGCTCCAGCAGTAGTTACAGGCGGGCAGTGGGATGAACACGTAGTGCCCGTTCTCACAGCGCTGTACCCGCAGCTCACCGTTCTTCGCCGCTTCCCAGTGCGGGGCGCTAAGCTCGGACGGCTTTGGTAGAGGGATGCCCTGGGGCTGAGCCGCTAGCCACGTCATCGTTGTTCTCTCCTTACTTTACTGCTGCGCCGGCTGGTTGCTGATGATCATCTGGTTGGTGAAGAGAGCACCCCCGCCATAGTTCTCCGTCAGGATGTTCTGCACCCGCTTGTGCTTCACCTGGTTCACGGCCCGACCCTGGAGCTGGAGCACACCGGAGATCACCCGCTGCATCGCCTGCGGCATCGCGGGGTGGCTGAACGACATGAGCCCGCCGTCCGTCGTTACCGGCAGCTCCCCGTCGATGCGGACGCGGCCCCCCATCACGAAGTCGCCGCCCTCGCCCTCGCCGCAGAACCCGTACACCTCCAGTAGCCGGATCACGTCGAAGGAGAAGTTGTCGTAAAACTCGCAGATGTCGATGTCCTTGGTCGTCATCTTCGCCTGCTCAAACATCTTCTTCCCGCCCCAGCGGCCGCTCCAACCAAACTTATCCCAGACCGGCGGCTCCTTGTAGGCGGCGCCTTGCTGCTCGACAGCGGCGCCCAGGATGTAGACGGGTTTGATGCCCATTTCACGCGCCTTCTCGACCGACGTCAGCACCATGCCGGCGCCGCCTTCCGTGGTCGTGCAGATGTCGAGCAGGTGGAAGGGGTCCGCCACCATGCGCGAGTTCAGCACATCCTCCGGCGTCGCCTCCCGTCCGTAGTACACCGCGCCCGGGTTCTTCGACCCGTTCATGCGGATCGCGGAGGCGACTTCGGCCAGCGCTTCCGGCTTGGTCCCGTACTTGTACATGTGTCGTTTGGCGAGGAGGGCGAACTCCGCCGCCGTGAACAGCCCCCAGCACTCCACGAACTCGTTGGTGGGTCGCACCCAGGGAGCCGTGCCGCTGTGATCGCGGTAGGCGCCCGCCTGGGCAGAGGAGATGACCACGGTCTCACAGAGGCCCATGCCGATGGCCATGGCGGCGTTCATGACGCCGTTGATGTCGGCGCCGCCGCTGCCGAACCAGCTCGGGCGGCTGCCCAACTGGCGGATCATGTCGCCGGGGCCGGAGACGCCGCCCCAGCCTCCGGAGATGACCCCGTCGATGTCCTTGGGGGTCAGGCCGGCGTCCTTGATCGCACCCAGCGTCGCCTCCAGGACGAGCGACTGCGACGTCTCGCCCTCCAGCAAGCGCCCCTGCTTGGTGTTGTACACGCCGACAATCGCTGCGCCGTGAAGCGGATTAACCTTAGTCACGCCGGGTCCTTTCTGATAGCGCCGCACAGCGGCGGACGGTGCCCACGGCCACACTGTGCCGGTGCCTTGGCTGATATACGTCTGTGGCCGACGGATGTCAAGTAGCCGCTGTATTCCGCGGTCATACGGAGGGAGGAAGCGAGGGCTTCCTCCCTCCGTATGACCGCCCGCCGCTGGTCTAATTCAGCGCCTTCTCCAGTAGTTCTCGCATTTCCTTGACCTGGGCCTGCCGCCACGGCTCCGCGCGCTCGATGCTCAGATCCCGATAGCGCGCCATGACGGCGTCATAGGCGGGAGTGCCCCGCTCCGGCATGGGGCTGGGAAACGCCTCATCCCGGATCTGCTTCAGCCCTTCATCGGCCAGTTTCGCCCGCTCGATCCAGTGGCCGAGGTAGCGGTGGTCCTTATCGTAGAAGACGATGGTGGGGATGGACTCGAACTCCCCATCCTTGAGGAACTCCGCCATGATGTCCTTGTTCTGGTCCCGCATGAAGATGCGGACCTCCATGCCGGTCCGTTCCGCCAGCTTGCAGAGGACGGGCAGCCCGCGCCACACATCCGGGCACCAATCCTCGCCCAGGATCAGCGCTTTCACCCCGTGTTTCTCCACGGCGCGCTTGAAGGCGGCCACATCATCGGGGTTTGGCTCAAAGCCTTCGTAGTGGTTCTGAAATAAGTCCTGGTGCTGGGTAATAACCGCCATCCACTCCTTGAACGTCGCGATCCCTTTCGAGAACCGCTCCGAGGTGACGACGGAGGCCTGTCCTGTAGTCATTCGATTTCCTCCCGCGCGGAGAACGCCCCGCGCCAGGGACGATGCTAGCACGTCGGAGGGCGCGGGAGAAAGCGGAGGCTACCAGTAGATGACGGCGCTGCCCCAGGCCAATCCCGCGCCCAGCGCGCAGAAGAGCAGTTTGTCGCCGGGGTGCAGCTTGCCGTCACGCGCCAGCTCATCGAGGGCGATGGGGATGGAGGCGGAGGACGTGTTCCCGTAGTACTGAAGGTTGAGGTAGACCTTTTCCATCGGAATGTTCAGCCGTTCGGCAAGGCTCTCCAGGATGCGGATATTGGCCTGGTGCGCGACGACGAGATCGATATCGTTGATGGTCAGGCCGTTGGCGGCCAGCGCTTCCTCGCAGGCGGCCGCCATGTTCCGCACCGCGTGGGCGAAGACCTGGCGACCGTTCATTTTGATGTAGTGCTGGCGTTCCCGCAGCGTGTCCGCGGTGGCGGGCATGCGGGCGCCGCCGCCGGGGATATGCAGGTGCTCCGCCCCGGAGCCATCGGCATAGATGTGGGTGGAGGCGACCCCGCGGCCGCTCTCGTCCGGGCCCATGGCAACCGCGCCGGCACCGTCCCCGAAGAGGATGCAGGTACTGCGGTCCGTCCAATCCACGATGCGGGAGACGATCTCCACGCCGATGACGCAGACGCGCCGGTACTGCCCGGCGCGAATGAACGCATCGGCCACGGACATGCCATAGATGAACCCGGCGCAGGCGGCGACGAGGTCGAACGCAGCGCTGCCGTTGCAGCCAAGCTTGTCCTGCACGTACACGGCGGTCGCGGGCATCGGCACGTCCGGGGTGATCGTGGCGACGATGACGCATTCAAGGGTTTTGGGGTCCCAGCCCGCCGCCTGGCAGGCCAGCCGGGCGGCTTCCGTGGCCAGATCGCTCGTGGTGCGGCCTTCCTCAAGAATGCGCCGCTCCCGTATGCCGGTTCGCTCGACGATCCAGGCGTCCGACGTATCGACGATCTTCTCCAGATCGGCGTTCGTCATCACGGTGGCGGGAACGCTCCGGCCCGTGCCCAGGATTCTGCTCCGAAGCATCGCTGTTCCTCTCCCGTCTCCGACGCGAGCGACCGGACCATACCGGACTGCTGAGGCTATTCTACCTGACTGGCGGCGGGGGCAAAAGGAGCGATCATCCGGTAGAATCCCTCTGCGCATGCGCGGTACGCGCGGGATGGGCGAACTCGATCCCCGCTTCGGCGAAGCGACGGAATATGGCCAGGTTGATCGCCCGCTGGATGTCCATATAAACGGTGTGATCACGGTCGAGGACGTGGTAGACAACTTCGTAGCGGAGAGCGGAGTCCCCGTACTCCTTGAAATGCGCCCGTTCGAAGCGCGTCCACTCCTGCGCTTCGACTATCCCCCTCAGCATGGCGGGAATAGATTCGAGTTGTTGGGAGGACATCTGGTATGTCACGTCAACGCTGAAGACGGCGCGACGTTCCGCGATCCGCCTGTAATTGCGAATACGGCTGTTCAAAAGTCCTGGTTTCCGAAGATAATCTGCTCGCCCGAGAGCCTGCGGACGTGCGTGGTCTTCAGCCCGATGCGCTCCACCGTTCCCATCTCTTCGCCGGCGATGATGAAGTCGCCCAGCACGAACGGCTTGTCCAGCGTGATGGCAAGGGAGGCAAACAGATCACCCAGCACGTTCTGCGCCGCCAGCGCCACGGCGATGCCGCCAATACCCAGCCCTGCCACCAGCGCCGTGATCTGGATGCCAAAGTTATCAAGCGCAAGCAAGGACACCGCGGTGTAGAGCGCCAGCTTCGCCACAAAGCCCAGCGAGGCGATTCTGGTGGCCGTTCCCGCGTCCTCCGCCAGCTGGCGGTGATGGTAGCGCTCCACCCAGACGGCGATGAATCGATTCCCCCAGAGCAGCGACTGGAGCAGGAACGCGAGCAGCGCAGCATCATCGACGGGCCTCCGGGTATGGTCCGGCAGCGTCAGGACGAGGGAGCCGAGATACAGGGCGAGGACAAGCAGGAGGGGCCAGCGCGTCCCCCCCAGCACCTGCTCCGCGATCACGCCGCATCAGCTTCGGTGGCGCGGGCGTGGGTAGCAGCGCGGTGGTGAAGGAAGCGGGACAGTCCTGCTATCGCCAGGAATACGGCCAGCGCCACGCCCCCGGCGGCCAGCCAGGCCGGGAGTTCGTTGCCGTACAGCGTGCGATCGGCGAAGTCCATGGCGCGTTCCCCTTCGCCCCCACCATCGCCCGCGGCGGCGGCGCGCGTCAAGCGGAAACAAGCTATTCTGAAGCGCCCCAGCCTTCGCGCAGCTCCCGTCGCAGGAGCTTGCCCGCGGCGTTGCGGGGAAGCTCCGTCACCACGCGCACAACGCGGGGCACCTTAAACGGGGCCAGCCGCTCCCGGCAGAACGCCAGGACGTCGTCCTCCGCCAGCGTTTGCCCGGCGCGCGGCACAACGGCGGCGGCCACGGCCTGCCCCCAGCGCGCGTCCGCCACGCCGATGACCCCCGCATCGGCGACGGCGGGATGCGCGCGCAGCGCCGCCTCCACCTCTGCGGGGTAGACATTCTCCCCCCCGGAGATGATCAGATCATCGCGGCGGTCGAGCACGTAGAGATAGCCCCCGTCGTCCATGTAGCCGGCGTCGCCCGTATGCAGCCAGCCTCCGCGCAGGGCACGCTCGCTCGCCTCCGCAGCGCCGAAGTAGCCTGGCATCACCGTGGGGCCGCGCACCACGATCTCGCCCGCCTCACCGGGCGCGGCGCCGGCGCCGTCCTCCCGCTCGATGCGCAGCTCCGTGGGCAGCAGTGGCTTCCCGGCGGAGCCCAGCTTTCTGGCAGCATCAGCGGGCGATAGGGTGGCCACCTGGGAGCAGGCTTCGGTCAGGCCGTAGGTCTGCACCACGGGGAGGCCGCGCTCCAGGGCGCGCCGCAGCAGGTCCGGCGGCACCGGCCCGCCGCCCACGAGGACGCAGCGAAGGTGGGACGGATAGGGACGATCACCCCGCTCCTCCAGCATCCGCTGCAGCATGGTCGCGACGACGGAGGTCATCGTCACGCCGTCGTCATCGATAGCGCGATTCACCGCCGCCGGATCGAACCCTTCGTGCAGGACCACCGGCATCCCGTAGAGCACACTCTTCACCAGCGTGGTCAGCCCGCCGACGTGAAACAGGGGCAGGCAGACAAGCCAGCGGTCGTCTTCGTGCAGGCCCATGTTGAGCGCCGAGCCGAGTGCGCTCCACATCTGGTTGCTGTAGGTGAGCATGGCCCCCTTGGGCTGGCCGGTGGTGCCGGAGGTGTAGATGATGGTGTGCAGGGCGGAGAGATCGACCGGGGGCACTTCCCGCGCTGGGCCTGGCGGCGAGAGCAGATCGGCGAGCGGCAGCGCGCGGATCCTTCTGCCGGAGGGCGCTTCCCTCGCCTTCACCGCGTTCGCGTCGTCGAAGACGAACAGGGCGGGACGCACGTCGCCCAGCTGCCAGCCGATCTCCGGCGTAGTCAGGCGGGTATTGAGCGGCGCCAGCGCCGCCCCCGCCCGCCCGGCGGCGTGGAGCAGCCGCACGAACCCGGCGCTGTTGCGGGCGAGCAGGGCGATGCGATCGCCGGGGCGTATTCCCACCTCCCGCAGGCGGAGCGCCGTGCCCTCCACCAGCGCATCCAGCTCAGCGAAGGTCGAGCGCTCCGCGCCCGCCTGCAACGCCAGCGCATGAGGCGAGATCAGCGCCCGCTGACGCAGCCATTCCGGCATGGTGGCGCCGCTGTCCGGCGTCATCACGGGGCCGCCCCCTCAGCCGTGGCGTAGCGGGCCAGCGCCAACTCGTCGATCGCCACCCCGAGGCCGGGCCCGTCCGGCAGCGCCATGCGCCCGGCGACGATGGGGATCGACCGCGCGAGCAGATCGTGCTCCAGCAGCGGCCCCGTCGCCAGCCCGTGCGCGGTCGATTCGTCGGGCTGCGTCAACGACGCCGCCAGGTGGAGAGCCGCCGCAACACCGACGCCGGAATCGATGGTGGTGGTGACGACCGCCTGCGCGCCCGCGGCCAGCGCCATCTCCACGATGCGCCGCGCCGGGCGGAGCCCGCCCACCGTCATCGGCTTCACGATCAGTATCCCCGCGCCCGTGGCCAGCAGCCGCCGCGCCGAATCGAGGTCCAGCACGTCTTCGTCCACCGCCACGGGGATGGGGCTGACGGCGGCGACCTCCGCCAGCGCCGCGAAATCGCCGGGAGGCGTGGGCTGCTCCACGTACTCGATGTCCAGGTCCGCCAGCGCCCGTAGCACCGCAATCGCCCGCTCCGCATCCCAGGCGCCGTTGGCGTCCACCCGCAGCCGTACGTCCGGGCCCAGCGCCGCTCGCACCGCCGCGACGCGTTCCCGCTCCTCCGCCACCGTCGCCGCCATGCCCAGTTTTAGCTTGACGCAGGGAAACCCCACCGCGCGGGCCGCCTCCGCGTGCCGGACCGCCGCTTCGAGCGAGGGCGCACCGATGGTGGCATTGACGGCGACGGACGCGCGTCCGCCCAACACCTGCGGGGCCGCCAGCAGCGATGCGACGGTCGTGTTACGCGCGCGGGCTGCCACATCGAGCAGAGCGGTGTCCAGGGCGCAGGCGAGGGCGGCGGCGGACGGGCCGGGGAGCGCGGACAGCTGATTCAGCGCATCGCCTTCGGCCGCGCCGATGAGGCGGGGGGCCAGCCGGGCGAGCGCCGTCAGCACTTCGCCGATGTCACCACCGCGCTCCGGCAGCGGGGCGGCGTCCCCCAAACCTATGGCGCCGGCGACATCGGCGTCCGTCGTGAGGCGCAGGAGCAGCCCCTCCCGGCAGCTCGACGTCGCGGCGGTGGCGCTCGCGGTGGCGAAGGCTTCCCGGTAGGGCAGTCGGTACGCGGTCCAGCGCAGCGCCCTGATCTTCATCGCAGCGGGTTACGGAAGGCGCGGGAACTTGGAGAAGTCCGGCTTGCGCCGCTCAAGGAAGGCGTTCTTCCCCTCCTTCGATTCCTCCGTCATGTAGTAGAGGAGGGTGGCGTCGCCCGCGAGTTGCTGCAGCCCGGCCAGCCCATCCGTATCGGCGTTGAAGGACGCCTTGAGGAAGCGCAGGGCGATGGGGCTCTTCTCCAGCATCTCGTTCGCCCAGCCCACCGTCTCCTCCTCCAGCCGCGCCAGCGGGACAACGGTGTTGACTAGCCCCATCTCCAGCGCCTCCTGCGCCGAGTACTGGCGGCAGAGGTACCAGATTTCCCGCGCCTTCTTGTGGCCGACGATGCGGGCGAGCAGCGTCGTGCCGTAGCCCCCATCGAAGCTGCCGACGCGGGGGCCGGTCTGGCCGAAGACGGCGTTGTCGGCGGCGATGGTGAGGTCGCAGACGATATGCAGCACATGCCCGCCGCCGATGGCGTAGCCTGCCACCATGGCGATGACCGGCTTGGGGATGGTACGGATCTGGCGCTGGAGGTCCAGCACGTTGAGCCGGGGGACGCCGTCATCGCCGACGTAGCCGCCCTCACCGCGCACCCGCTGGTCGCCGCCGGAGCAGAAGGCTTTGTCCCCGGCGCCGGTGAGGATGATGACGCCGATCGCGGGGTCTTCGTGGGCGCGGGTGAAGGCCTCCCGTAGCTCAAACAGCGTCCTGGGGCGAAAGGCGTTGCGCACCTCCGGTCGGTTGATCGTGATCTTGGCGATTCCCTCGTGGATATCGTAGAGAACGTCCTCGTACTCGCCCTGCCGCTGCCATGCTATCGCCATGCTTACCGCTCCTCTCCATGCACGCCCTCCGGCGTGAGCCCGCTCAGGAAATCCACAACCGTTTGCCGGAATAGGTCCGGGCGCTCCAGGTGCGCTGCGTGCCCCGCCTCCGGGACGATGGCGAGCACCGTGTTCGCAACGAGGGCGATGCCGGCCGCCATGCGCTCCGCCAACGCCCGGTACTTCGCGTCCAGCCCGCCCGCGATGATCAGCGCCGGCATCGGCAACTCGCCCAGCCGGTCGAAGACGGGCGCGTCCCGGCCCGCCCCCATGCCGCGCAGGCTGTTCGCCAGCCCCCGGGGGACGTTACGCAGGCGCTGCTCTCGCAGCTGCGCCCGCGTCGCCTCCGGCAGCGCCGCCTGTGAGCCGAAGAGCGGGATTGCCTGCCAGCGATCGACAAACGGCGCGATGCCGTCTCGCTCGATGTCGTCCGCCATCGCCTCGTCGCTCGCAATACGGGCGCGTCGCTCGGCCTCATCTTCGATGCCGGGCGACGCGCTCTCCAGCACTAGCGCTGTGACCCGCTCCGGCCGCGCCAGAGCGAAGCGCAGCGCCGCCCGGCCGCCCATCGAGTAGCCCAGGACGGCGGCAGTGGCGAGGCCGAGCGTGTCCATGATCGCCGCCATGTCATCGGCCCAGCGTCCGGTGCTATAGCGCTCCGGTGCGGCGGGGCTATCGGAATCGCCATGACCGAGGAAATCGATCGCGATGCAGCGAAAGCGCTCGCAGGCCGCGGCGAAGGACGCCCACGTTGCGGCGCTGCCGGTAAACCCGTGCAGGAGCAGCAGAGGCGGGCCGTCCCCGTCCCAGTCTCCGAGGCGCTCCACGTTGTAGTGCACCCCGTTTAGGGCGATGCGGCTCATCGTCCCCCGCCCTCCGGGAGCAGCGGGCCGATGGCCGTCGAGACGGTCCGCATCAGCTCATGGTGCAGCCGGAGGTTGGCCCCGCGCTCCGTCCGCACCTCCACGATGGCGACGCCGGGGGCCGCCAGCGAGCGCCCGACGGCAGCGCGGAACTCGTCCCGGTTCCCCGCCAGGTGATAGTCCAGCCCGTACAGCTCGGCGGCGGGGCGGAAATCGAGCCCGTGCGGCGTGCCGAACAGCTCCTCGAAGTGTTCCCCCGCCTGCTCCTGCTGGGGGAGGAAGGAGAAGATGCCGCCGCCATCGTTATTGATCAGCACGATGGTGGCGTTCAGGCCGTAGCGGCGGGCGGCCAGCAGGCCGCTCATATCGTGGTAAAACGAGATATCGCCGATGACGAGCACCAGCGGACCGCCCTGAGCGATGGCCGTGCTCGCGCCCAACGCCGTGGAGACGACGCCGTCGATGCCGCTGGCCCCCCGGCTTGCCATGAGCCGGATCGCCCGCTCGCCGCCATCGAAGAAGGAATCGAGGTCGCGCACCGGCATGCTGTTACCGGCGAAGAGGGCGGCCCCATCCGGCAGTAGCGACGCCAGGTCGGCGAAGACGGCCGGCTCGCTGAGCGCGTCCCGCTCCGCCAGCGCGGCGGCAAGCGCATCCCGGCTCGCCCCATCGAGCGAGCGCCAGTAGGCGAGCCAGCGGGTGGGCGGCGCTCCTGCTGCGCCGCCGATGGAGGCGGAGAGCGCCCGCACAAAGGCGAGCGGCTCAGCGTGAAACACGTCGCTGGAGAGAAAGGCGAAGTCATCCCACTTGCCCGGGTCGTCGACGAGCACCTGTCTCGTTCCGGCGTGGTGCTGGAGATAGCCCTGCAACGGCTTGGACACCGGCGTTGCCCCGAAGCGGAGCACGACCTCCGGCGCCAGCGAGCGGATAGCGGCGGGATCACGCAGGAAGGCATCATACTTCTCGATCACGGCCCCGCGAGGGTGCGGCCCGCAGCGCAGGCCGGACAGCGGGTCCGCCAGCAGCGGATAGCCCAGCGCCTCCGCCAGCGCACCGATAGCGGCGGGGAACTCCGCCGACTCCTGTGGCCCGGCGATGATCAGGCCGCGCTCCAGCCGGCGGAGGTCCGCGGCCAGCACGGCGACGGCGCCCTGTTCCAGCGATCCGCCCGCGGTGGCCGCCTCCACGTAGGGCCGTCCGTCCTCCCGCGCGCCGGGCGGCGGGCCGCTGCCCTCCGGAATGAGCGGCTCCCGGAAGGGGAAGTTGAGATGGACCGGCCCGGGCGCGCCCTCGCGGGCGGTGGCGGCGGCGCGGCCGGCCAGCGTGCGCACGTAACGGATCGCCTCATCGCCCCCTTCCGGCAGGATCGACTCCGCGAACCACTTGGCGTGCTTGCCGTACAGGTCGCGCTGGTCAATCGTCTGCAGCGCCCCCACATCGCGCAGCTCCGGCGGACGGTCCGCCGTGAGGACGATGAGCGGCACCCTGCCGTAGCAGGCCTCGACGACGGCGGGGGCGAAGTTCACCGCCGCCGTGCCCGATGTGCAAATGAGGGCGACGGGCGCTCGACGTGCCTTCGCCATGCCCAGCGCGAAGAATCCGGCGGAGCGCTCGTCCAGGTGCACCCAAGTGCGGATATCGGGATGGCGGCGCGCCATGATGGAGAGCGGCGTGGAACGCGACCCCGGGCAGACGCAGACGTCGCGCACACCGGCGCGCGCCAGCTCATCGAAGAATGCGCCGATAAACGCGTACAGCGCGTTTCCGGCCGTCACTGTCCCGTCAGCGCCCATCGCATCGGCCTCAACTTCAACTCGGACTCCTCGTATTCACGCTCAGGCTGTGAGTCGGCAACGATACCGCACCCCGCGTACAGCCGGGCCTCCCATCCGGTCACCAGGGCAGAGCGGATGGCAACGACGAACTGACCGCCGCGCTCCCGATCGACCCAGCCGACGGGGCCGGCGTACCAGCCGCGATCGAACCCCTCATAGCGGCCGATGCGCTCCATCGCCGCCGCTCGGGGCGTGCCGCCGACCGCCGGGGTGGGGTGCAAGCGGGCCACCAGGTCGAGCACGCCCCAATCCTCGCGCAGGCGGCCCCGAAGCGGCGTGTATAGATGCTGAAGGGCGGGATTACGCAACAGCACGGGCGCCTTCGGCACGTCCAGGTCCGCACAGAGGGGCGTGAGCGATTCCCGCAGCGCCCGCACCACCACCGCGTGCTCATGGCGTTCCTTCTCATCGCCCAACAGCGACCGGCCCAGGGCAGCGTCCTCCGCCACGCTTCCTCCGCGTGCGACCGTCCCGGCGACGCTCGCCGTCTCCACCAAGCGCCCCTCCACCTTCACCAGCCGCTCCGGCGTCGCGCCCATGAACGTGGCGTCCCCCTGCCCGATGGCGAACACCGTGGTGGAATCGACGTAGCGTTCGCGCAGCCGTCGCAGGGCGGCGATGACGCTGAGCGGCCGCGACCCCTGGGAACGCACGGCGCGGGCCAGCACGACCTTTTCGGCGGCGCCGGCGCGAATGTCCTCCACCGCGGCGCCCACCACCTCTAACCAGCGTGGACGATCGGGCGCGGAATCCTCGCTCGTGAAGACGGCGGCAGCGTCATCATCGTCCGCATCGGGCGCGATAGCCCCGCGCACCAGTGCGTCGAGCCCGCCCGCCAGCTCGGCAGCGCGGGCGGCGTGGTCATCGTCCGCCCCCATTAGCGTG